>JAZSRX010000041.1:0-52575 GCA_045538685.1 Eubacteriales bacterium
TGTCACTGGTTCGAGCCCAGTTCGGGGAGCCAATTTAAAACGAAAAACCGTAAAATCTTGCATATGCACCTCTAGCTCAGTTGGTAGAGCAACTGACTCTTAATCAGTGGGTCCAGGGTTCGAGTCCCTGGAGGTGCACCAAAGATTTTACGGTTTTTTGTTTGCCTAAATATTGTTAGTGCAAATATACCTTTTGGCTTTTCCCACCATAGTAAATACTAACATAGTCCGCAACTGACTATGAAAGGGATACCGTGCGGCTGCGTTATGGCAAGGGCACGAATTGCAATATAGACCAAATGATATTTCCACGGCTTAACGCCCAATACTGCAAGTGGTATGCACGATGTCATCGATTCTTGACACACTATGAGATCTATGATATAATTAACAAAAAATGTAATGAGGGTTTGATATGAAAAAGATAGTTTCTGTAATTTTCTTGTGCATTACAGTTTTTTCACTTTGGGGCTGTATCTATCGATATAGAGGAAAACACATGGACTTATATTCGGTAGCAATAAACAATGTTTTCGGTGCTGATGGAAGTAGATTCAACGGAGAAGTATCTTATGATCCTTATATAGAGATTATTGAGACCGACGGCTATGGACGGGTATTGTTCTTTTACGATGAAGGATACAGAAGCAAATACGGAACTGCAATTATTGTAATGCAAAAAAGTGAAGATAGCTTTGTATATTATTATCAGGATATTTGTTACTCTTCTGTTATCCTCGTAAAAGACGACTATTGGCATAACGGTGACGAGGGCGTTACTTACAAAGATATATTTACCAAAGAGGAAATAGAATTACTCAAAGAGGCAAACGATTGGGAAAAACCTTTTAATTCCGAGAAGTGCACGAAGGCAGCAATAACCGATAGAAAAAACGATGACGGCAACATTGGTATCAATAGGGAAGATTTTGACAAAGCAATAACATCATACGTCAGAACAACTGAATATAATGGTAAGGACACTAACTCCATATATAGATACTCGATATATTGCAACACTGATAAATTCGGACGTGAACTGCATTATGTTTACGGTATAGGAAGTGATGTGAAAGGAGAGGGGGTTTCACCCGACTCTGAACATCAGGATTTTGAATTTGCTATAATTTTCAATCCGGACAAGAGCTGTAATATTGATAATATTATTGAGATTACAGATGCCGAAAATTGCTATGAAGAAGTAAAAAACCTGAAGCAAAAATGCGGATGGGATACACAATATAATTAATAAAATATGCCGAGCTTGTAAAAAAACAAGCTCGGTTTAACTTTTTAAGTTCAAAAACAAAACTTTTTTATAATGTTTCTATTTGGTTGAGGTGATTATACAAATAAGTTGTTGACTATTTGCGTTTTAAAAGGTATAATTATATCATAAGGAACGTTCTGAAAAATATTTTCAAAAGGAGAAAAAACGTGAAAATAGGAAATAAAATAAGGCAGATGCGAAACAATGCCGGATTTACCCAAGAACAGATAGCTTCAAAGCTTGGCGTCAGCCCGCAGTCTGTCTCTAAGTGGGAGAATGAAATCTCAATGCCTGATATAACTCTTTTGCCTGATATTGCCGAGATTTTTGGTGTAAGCATTGACGAGCTTTTCGATCTCACAACCGAGCAAAAAATGAAAAGAATTGAAAATCGAATTGAAATTGAAGAGGAGCTTTCAGAGCAGACCTTTAAGGAATACGAAAGCTTTTTAACTCAGCAGCTGTCGGAGGGAAGCAACAGGCAAGAAACACTTTCGCTTCTTGCAAATCTTTATCATCATCGTATGGAAGCAGACAGCCGCAGAGTAAGCAAATACAGCAGGGAAGCAATTATGCTTGACCCTACGAAAAAAGAATGTCAATGGTTGCTTGACAAGGCAGAGGGACACACCATTTGGGATTGGAATATTGCAAATCACTCTGGTGCGATTGATTTTTATAAAGAGGTTGTCGCGTCGGATAAGATAGAGCCAAAGTCGTCATTGCCGTACTATTATCTTATAGACAATCTTCTTGCCGACAACAGAGCCGAGGAGGCAGAGGAGTATAGAATGATTTGTGCTACACTTCCGTCGGCTAATCCTGTTTTGGTTGATATTTACAAGGCATACATCGCTCTTGCGAAATTTGATGTAGCATCTGCTGACGAAATTATTGAGTCCTGCATAGAAAATCATCCGGAGGATTGCGGATATCTTTTTGAGGCGGCACAATATTATGCAAGACGTTGCAACTATGAAAGAGCTCTAGAGCTTTATAAACGCTCCTGGACGCAGGAAAAAGCTCCACGATTTACAGACACATTGCATGGAATAGCTATTATATATAAAATCCTTGGCGACAAGGAAAAGGCCGGCATAACCTATGACGAAATCCTCAAATGTCTGAGGGAAGATTGGGGATATACAAAGGACGACAAGCCCTATCTTGAAGTGGAAAGAATGAAGGCAGAGCTGCTCAAATAAGTGAAAAGGCGATATTTTCGCCTTTTTTTAATTTTCTATTGACAAACTCCTGTTCGTGTGTTATAATAAACCAAACGAACTCCTGTTCGCCCCCACGAAATATTAAAGGAGAGTTATTATGAGACAAAAGAATGATGAGAGAAAAATGGAGGTTTACCGCTTCGTTACCGATTTTATGAAGGAGAGGGGAGTATGTCCCACAACTCAGGAAATTGGTGATACTCTCGGCATGGCTAAATCCACCGTTTCAAAGTATATGAACCGTCTTATGGACGACGGTCTTATTGAAAAGTACGGTAGATATCAGACGGTTGTAACCGATACCGCCGATATCGTTGAATTGCCATCTGACTACGTAATGATGCCCGTTGTGGGCTCTATTGCCTGCGGTCAGCCAATACTTGCCATTGAAGAGGTAGAGGAGTATATTCCTATCAACGTAGGTTTGCTTGGATACGGCGAATATTTTGGTCTTATCGCTAGAGGTGATTCTATGATCGAGGCAGGTATTTGTGACGGAGATACCGTTTATGTGCGTAAGCAGAGCACAGCTATTGACGGTGAGATTGTTGTTGCGATGGTAGAGGATGAGTTTTCTGACGGTTGGAGTGCAACCTTAAAGAGATTTTATCGCGATATGAAGAACGGCAGATATATTCTGCATCCCGAAAACCCCACACTTGATGATATTATTGTTGATAAGGTTCATGTTGTTGGCGTTGCTGTAAGAGTTTTGAAGAACCTTGAAGGCACGAAAAGAAGATACTGTTAATATATTATTTCGAGTCGGTGTACTTTTTGCAGTGCATCGACTCTTTTTTATTGACAGGATTATAAAAATGTGTTATACTTAATAAAAAAGCGGGGTATAAATATGAGAATAATTAAAATATCAGCATTTATTTTCGCACTTATTATCTGCGTTGCCATAACGGGTTGTAGTGCCTTGTTGGGTGGAACAGATGATCATATATGCGAATTTTCAAATTGGGAATTAGTAGAAGAGCCAACCTGCAAGGAAATAGGACTTGAGGAAAGATACTGTTATTATTGCGACGAAGAGCAAACACGCAGGGTAGAGACACTTCCTCATACACCTGTTCAATACGAAGGTTACAGTGCTACATGTACCGAGGATGGACAGAAACCCGGAATATACTGTTCTGAGTGTATGGGCATTATTTCAGGCCTGGAGAAAATAAAAGCCAAAGGACATACACCTGTAATTGATCCTGCTGTTGAGGCAACCGAAACAACTCCCGGCAGAACAGAAGGAAAGCACTGTTCAACCTGCAATGAGGTCCTTGTAAAGCAGACAATGATATTCTTTGGCGGTTATAATGACCAGGAAAAGTATCACGGAGACTATGCATACAAGTCGCTTCTTTCGCTTAAAAACGGTCAGGAAATGGCAGAGTTTTATAATGAGATTGACGTCTTTGCTTCGGAATTCCACTTATCTGTTGAAGATGCCAAAATCAAAGAAAACTCCGAAAACGACGTTTATTATATGGCAGAAGTTCATTTTTCTGATAACGGTTTAACAAAAGACGAAGCTCTCAGTGCGTGGAGTGCTTACCTAAAGGATCACCCTCTTTATTATTGGATGTCGGTGCAGGCAACCTATACAGATGACTATCTCACTCTAATAGTTGATCCCGAATATGCCGACGGCGACGTGCGTGAGCAGATTACTTTTGAAATTTACCAAAAGGTAGAAGAGTATATTACATACCTTGGAGGAGAAACCGAAGCTTATGAAATAACTCTCGGTCTTCACGATCTTATTATCAGCGGTGCTGATTATGCTTATGAAGAAGACGGTGTTACTCCTTCGAGTGAAAGAAGTGCTCATAATATTATTGGTGTATTGCTTGAAGGTGAGGGCGTTTGCGAATCCTATGCCAAGACTTTCCAGATGCTTCTTAACTTCTATGATATTGAGAACATTTTTGTAACCGGTTATGCTGGTGAATCTCATGCCTGGAATCTTGTCCAGCTTGATAACGGAGAGTGGTATTGGTACGATCTTACTTGGGATGATCAGCCCGAGTGGTTGCTCGGAGTAAGACACAATTATTTCTGTGTTTCTGATTCCGAACATGTTAATTGGAGCGACGGAAGCACAAGTAAAACTACAAAGTTCCTTGAAGATCATATTCCCGATGCCCCCGGCGGTGTGGGTGTTTATTACAGCTATTCGCTTCCCGATGCGGCCGACACACCTTATGTAAGCAGCGGTATTATGGTTCGTGATGATATCTTAACCGGAAACGGACTTAGTTATGTTCTTGTGGGATACAAAGCCGTAGCACTTATTGATATTGCCTCAGAGGGAGATATAGTTATTCCCGAAAGCATAACCTACAACGGAGATACATTTACGGTTGCTATGATCGGTGAGTATGACAGGGAAAACGGTGTATTTACTCCCGGTTCTGTTATTGACTATAACAGTGTAACAAGAGAGCACATAGATGTTACAAGCATATATATCCCCAAAACCGTATTGTTCATCTGGGACTATGCCTTTGATTATTGTTACACCATTGAAAGCTTTACTGTCAGCGAGGATAATCCTGCCTTTGCTTCTCAAGACGGTGTTCTCTTTACAAAGTCTCTTTACACTCTTATTAAATATCCTCTTGCAAAAAATCTTAACAAGTACACAATTCCTTCTGCTACCGTTGAAATGGCATTCGGAGCATTTGGTGACGGCGGAAATGTTTTCTGTCCCGAATATCTTGAAACACTTGTTATTCCCAATACGGTTGAGGTTATTGGTGCATTTAACGGCGGTAAGGGATTCCGTAACAGCACCCCCGAAGATTCCTCTGACGTAATAATGGTAGACGGATATCTCACAAGACTTTACAATATGCTCGGTTTAACCGGAGTAAAAAGATAAAACAATAAAAAGAGTCACGAAAGTGGCTCTTTTTTTAAAACAATTTTCCTAATTGCAACCTGCGAAAGTGATCTTTGAAAGCAAATAATTCCTTTTTTTCAAAAACCCTTGCAAAAATTGCTCTGATATGGTACAATAATATGAAATATTATTGAGTTTTGAGAAAGGAGGGAAATTCTCATGAAGAATAGATATCATTTGTCGGTGGAAAATATAAGTGTAGATTATTATTTCGGCAATGACTTTTTGGACAGTATAAACGGCGATCACTGTCATGACAAATATGAAATTTCCTATCTTGTTTCGGGCTCAGGCAGTTATAACGTTGAGGGCAGTGAGCATAAAATAACACGTGGAACAGTAATGCTCATCAACCCTATGTCCTATCATAAGGTTGACTTGGAGTGTAAAGACGATATCGAGCTTTACACAGTATGCTTTGACAAGGATGTGCTTTCTCCTGCGGTTAAAGCATTGATTGATAAAGTAACCGAAAGCAGCGACGGTCGTGGCAGTATTTTTCCGCCAAGACTGGTTTGTGACGAGCTTTCGGGCAGTTTCGAAAGATTTTGTGTTGCGAAAAAACTTAACGAGGCAGAGAGCGAAGCTTATATAAATGCATTACTTACGGAAATTGTAATTCTCCTTTCTGCTGCAGAAGGTGAGAGAATAATTTCTTCAGGCGAGGAGCTTGGTGCTCGTGTTGTTGCATATCTCAACCAAAATATAGAGAAAAAAATAGGCCTTGATAAACTTGCAAGAAGGTTTTTCGTGAGCAAGTATTATCTTTGCAGGGCATTTAAAAATTACAGCGGAATTTCGCTTCACGCATATGTTAATCAAAAGCGGATTATGTATGCACATCAGCTTATCAAATCGGGTGTTACCGCATCCGAAGCTGCCGAAAAGGTTGGATTTGGCGATTACTCGGCATTTTACCGAGCTTATGTGAAAATACTCGGCAAGTCACCCACAGCAGAATAAATTGCAAATCACTAATCGCAGAATAAAATTTTACGAAGGGAGAGAAAAATGAAATATTCCTTGCTTGACGGAATAAATTCGCCGTCGGATCTTAAAAAACTTAATAAGTCGGAAATTTCTGCTCTTTCCCGGGAAATTAGAGAATTTCTTATAGAAAACACCGAGCAGACGGGTGGACATCTTGCTTCAAATCTCGGTGCGGTGGAGATGACTTTGGCTATTCATACGGTATTTGACTCTCCCACAGATCATATAATTTTTGACGTTGGACATCAGTCCTATGTTCACAAGATGTTGACAGGTAGACGCGGCGAGTTTGATACACTGCGTATTCCGGGCGGTCTTTCGGGCTTCACCTCAATGCGTGAGAGTGAGCACGATGCATTCGGTGCAGGGCATTCCTCAACATCTGTTTCTGCTGCTCTCGGTATGGCAAGGTCGGATGCTCTTTCAGGTAAAAAATGCTACACTGTATGTGTCACAGGCGACGGAGCATTTACCGGCGGTATGATTCACGAAGGACTTAATAATTGTCCAAAGGATCTGCCATTGGTTATTATTCTTAACGAAAACGGAATGTCTATTTCCTCTAACAAAGGAGCTTTTGCATCCTATTTTTCACGTGTTCGTGTGTCACGGGGATACAGAAAGTTAAAGGATGGCACAAAGAATTTCGTTGATAAAATTCCTCTTATAGGAAAACCCATTCACCGTCTTTGCTCCTGGATTAAGGATGTTATTAAGGCGATTGTTTATAAGCCCAATTATTTTGAGGATCTCGGCCTTTATTATATAGGCCCGATTGACGGCCACGATTATGGCAAGATTTGCAAATCACTGAATCTTGCAAAGCAAACCGGAAAGAGTTGTGTTGTTCATATTAAAACGGTTAAGGGAAAGGGATATGATCCCGCTGAAAAATCCCCTGACGGATATCACAGTGTGGCTAAGGTAAAGGAAGGCGGAAGCTACCATCGGGTATTTGCCGATAAGCTCATTTCCATAGCAGAAAAGAATGAAAAAATAGTCGGCATTACTGCGGCTATGGGTATTGGAACAGGACTTGATGTCTTTGGTAAAACCTTCCCCGAAAGATATTTTGATGTGGGAATTGCAGAGCAACACGCACTTACCTTTTCAGCAGGCCTTGCAGCAGGCGGTCACACGCCCTTTGTCGCAATATATTCTACCTTCTTGCAGCGTGGCTATGACAGTCTGCTTCACGACGTGGCACTTCAGAATCTTCCTGTAAAAATTATGATAGACAGGGCAGGACTGGCACTGGGCGACGGAGCAACTCATCACGGTATTTTTGATGTTTCCTTTATTTCTCATATACCAAATATGACATTGTTCGCTCCTTCAAGCTATGAGTCGTTAAAAAGTATGATTGATTTTGCCGCCGACCATAACGGCCCTGTTGCAATCCGCTATCCCAATGCCTGCGAGCCGTCGGCTTGTCTTGCTGATTTTACATTGGTGTCAGAGTCACCCTTGACTCGTATCAGTGCTGATTTTGATATTAACAGTGTTCCCGAAAATATTTTTATTACCTATGGCACACTTGTCACAAAGGTTGCCGATGCTGCGAGGGCACTACGCAAGGAGGGATACAGCATTGGTATTCTGCTTCTTGAAAGCTTAAAGCCATACGGACCTGTGGCGGATAAACTGCTTCCCACTCTTTCTTCTGCAAAGAAAATCGTCTATGCCGAAGAGGGAATAAAAAATGGCGGAGCTGCACAGATTTTGCGAGAGGAGCTCTCGGTAAGAGGTCTTGATTTCGGCAAAATTGATTACAGAATTGCAGCTATCGACGATAGCTTTGCTTCGCCCGAAACTCCCTGCGATCTTTATGATTACGTAGGGCTTTCAAAAGAAAAACTTATTAAATTAATTAAAGATTAAGAAAAGGAGGGAGAATATGATTTACAGTATAAATGAAACAAACGCGGTAGAGTATATCTCCCTCGTTAAAAAAATGAATCAGGGTATGGATAAATATGCCCACGTTATTACCTTCGGCTGTCAGCAAAACGAGAGGGACAGCGAAACCATTCTGGGTTATCTCGGTGAGATGGGATATACTCCTACCGATATGCCCGAGAATGCTGATATAATTATCATTAACACCTGTGCCATAAGAGAGCACGCAGAGGTAAAGGCGCTATCGCTTCTCGGTAGATTCAAGGCACTGAAAAAACAGAAGCCCGATTTAATTGTCGGTATCGTAGGATGTATGGCGGCAGAGCCGCACCGTGCCGATATGCTGAAAAAGGATTTTCATTATGTCAGCTTTACATTAGAGCCAAGCTTGCTTCACCTTATTCCGTCTCTTGTGGCAAGAAAGCTTATTGACGGTAAACGCAGCTTTGTCTACGGAGATGACAGGGGAGATATCTACGAAAATGCTCCTGCGGTAAGACGCGAAAAGCACAAAGCGTGGGTTTCTATAATGTACGGATGTAACAACTTCTGCTCTTATTGCATTGTTCCTTATGTAAGGGGCAGAGAACGCAGCCGTCGAAGCGAGGATATAATAAACGAGTGTCGGGAGCTTGTCAATTCGGGTGTAAAGGAAATAACCCTTCTCGGTCAGAATGTAAATTCCTATAAATCCGACCTTACTTTTGCAGAGCTTCTTAAAAGAATAGCCGAGGTCGAAGGCGATTTTATCATCAGATTTATGACAAGTCACCCAAAGGATACCTCGCCCGAGCTTATTGGAGTAATGAGGGATTATACACCTAAAATAGCTCCCTTCTTCCACCTTCCGCTTCAGTCGGGAAGTAATCGGATTTTAAAGGAGATGAACCGTACCTACACCCGTGAGCGTTATTTTGAAATCGCTCTTGAATTAAGGAAAAATATACCAAAAATAGCTCTTTCCACCGATGTAATAATCGGCTTTCCCACAGAAAGTGACGAAGATTTCAGAGATACTATGGATATTCTTCAAAGGGTTCGATTTGACAATGTTTATGCATTTCTTTATTCACCGAGAGAGGGAACAAGGGCGGCAAAAATGGAGGGTGCGGTAGACCGTTCTGTTAAAGACGCAAGAATGGCAGAGCTTCTGTCTATGCAGGACAAGCTCTCGCTTGAAAAAAATATATGCTATGAAAACACCACGCAACGAGTAATTGTGGATTCATTTGAAATAAAAAATGAAAAACGTATTTGTTCGGCAAGAACACTTACGAACAAGCTCGTTTATTTTGAATCAAACATTGCGATAGGTGAGTTTACCAATGTAAAAATAACCAAGGCCTGTCCGTATCATCTGCTTGGTCAGGCGGAAATGTGAGGATATTATGACAAAAATAATTGAACTTGCACATCTTCTCGGAGAAGAGATTGCAAAAAGTGATGAGATAAAAAATCTTGAAGAGGCAAAGGGCGAATTTCAGTCGGATGCCGAGCTTCAGAACAAGATGAGTGAGTATGAGGCAGAGAGAATGCTTCTCGGTCAGGAGTTTGCAAAGAATCCCGACGAGGCAGATCAACGTGCCATAGCCGACCTCAGAGCGAGAATTGAACAGCTTTCTTCGGAAATCGGTTCTCACCCCAAATATATTAAATTTGCAGAGGCACAGAGAGCAATGAATGCTCTTATGGCAGACGTAAATGCAGAAATTAAGTATTGCATTACGGGAGAACGCCCCTCAGACTGTACCCACGACTGCTCAACCTGTAAGGGCTGTCACTAAACCAAATTATTAAAAAAAGAGGTATTTTGCCCTATGGCAGAAGTAGTTGTTCTTGAAAAAAGGAGCGACTTGAAAACGGTCACTCCTATGATGAAACAATATCTTGAGGTAAAGGCACAGTATGATGACTTTATACTTATGTATCGCCTTGGCGATTTTTATGAGTGCTTTTTTGAGGATGCAATAATTGCATCCCGCGAGTTGGAGCTTACCCTTACAGGCAGAGATTGCGGAGAGGGAAAACGTGCAGCTATGTGCGGCGTTCCTTTCCACAAGGCAGATGTATATGTGGGACGTCTTGTAGAGCGAGGAATAAAGGTTGCTATTTGCGAGCAGGTAAGCGATCCCAAGGAGTCGGCAGGTCTTGTAAAACGTGAGGTTACAAGAGTTGTTACCCCCGGTACAGTTACCGACGCAAGTCTTCTTAACGAGGGGAAAAACAATTTCCTTATGTCGATATGCCTTTTGGGTGCGTCGGCAGGTATTGCCACTGCTGATATTTCCACAGGCGAGGTATCCGCAACCTATCTTTCGGGCAAGGACTTTATGTCGCTTCTTCGCAACGAAATAGGTGCATATCAGCCCTCTGAAATCATTATCAACCGTAAATCAAGTGAAATTTCCGAGATAACCTGCTTTGCAAAGGAGAGATTTTCCTCGCTGATTACAGATAATCTTCAGCGATTCTTTGCTTATGATAAGGCGAAGGATATCACTCGCCGCCACTTTAAAGATGAAGCAGACAAGCTTACCGAAAGCGAAATGCTTATGGCGGCAGGAGCACTTCTTTCTTATATTGAAGAAACACAGAAAACCGATATTGCCTTTGCAAAGGGAATTAATGTGTATGCAAGAGGGCAGTATCTTGATTTGGATTTAAATACAATAAGAAATCTTGAACTGGTAGAGCAAATGCGTATAAAATCAAAACGCGGCTCGCTTCTTTGGGTTCTTGACAAGACAAAAACCGCTATGGGTGCAAGACTTCTTAACTCCTGGATTCTTCGTCCTCTTATTGATCCGGTAAGAATTTCTCACCGTCAGGGTGCGGTAAAGGATATCTTTTCCGACAGAAGAAAACGGGACGAGCTCTCCGAGCTTCTTGACGGAATGCTTGACATCGAGCGTCTCACCGCAAAGGCGGTGTACGGAACTGCAAATGCAAGGGATTTGAAGGCGATTGGCGAGAGCATTAAACATCTGCCTGAAATTAAAGCCCTGATTTCCGAATTTTCATCTCCGTCGCTTAAAGAAATAACAAGACATCTTGACACTCTTGATGATATTTACGAGCTTTTGGAACAGGCAATAGACGACAATCCTCCTCTCACCGTTCGTGAGGGCGGAATGATAAAGAAGGGCTTTAATGCCGATGTTGATTACTACCGTTCTATCAAGGACGGCGGCGAGGGCATTATGGCAACTATCGAGCAACGCGAGAAGGAAGCTACGGGTATTAAAACTCTCAAGGTTGCCTATAACAAGGTGTTTGGATATTACATTGAGGTTTCCAAGTCATTTATTGACCAGGTTCCCGACAGATTTGTCCGTAAGCAAACTCTTACAAATTGTGAGAGATATATAACCCAGGAGCTTAAGGAAATGGAAAACACCATTTTCAGTGCAGACGAAAAGCTTGTTTCTCTTGAATACCAGATTTTTGACAGTCTTCGAGCATTTGTTGCCGAAAACAGAGAACGCATAAGAAACAGTGCCTCTCTTGTTGCTGAAATTGACGTTTACCGTTCTCTTGCCGAGGTTGCAAGTAAGAATAATTATGTGTGTCCCGAGGTTGACCTTTCCACAGATATTATTATCAAGGACGGCCGTCACCCCGTAGTAGAGAAGTTTGTAAAGGATTCCTATTTTGTTCCAAACGACACTACTCTTGACACCTCTGCCAATAAAATTATGATAATCACCGGACCTAATATGGCAGGTAAATCCACCTATATGCGTCAGGTTGCGATAATTACCGTTATGGCACAGATTGGCTCCTTTGTTCCTTGTACCGAGGCGAGAATCGGTATTGTGGATAAGCTCTTTACCAGAGTAGGTGCGTCGGATGATCTTGCATCGGGACAGTCTACCTTTATGCTTGAAATGACAGAGGTTGCCTCAATTCTGAAAAACGCAACATCCCGTTCGCTTATCATTTACGACGAAGTGGGCAGGGGAACAAGCACATATGACGGTATGTCTATCGCACGTGCGGTTGTCGAATATACATACTCAAAGAAGATCGGTGCAAAAACTCTCTTTGCCACCCATTACCACGAGCTTATCGATATGGAAAATCAGCTTCCCGGCATTGTGAACTACAATATAGCTGCAAAGAAGCGAGGCGATTCTATCACATTCCTTCGTAAAATTGTACGTGGGGGAACAGACGATTCTTACGGTATTGAGGTTGCAAAGCTTGCAGGCGTTCCTGATCAGGTTGTAAAACGTGCCAAGGAAATTCTTGCTGAAATTGAGCTTGAAAAGCCGGTACAGAGGGTAGAAAAAGCGGCAGAAAAGGATGATTTTGATCTTTTCAGCGGAATTACAATGTCCAAGGAAAGCGAGGCACTTGACCGTCTTCGCGATGTTGATATAAATACACTTACACCTATCGAGGCAATGAATCTTCTCTTTGAAATAAAGAAAATGCTGAATTAAGGAAAAAATATGGGAAAAATTAACATACTTGATTTTGAAATAGCTAACCTTATTGCCGCAGGCGAAGTTGTTGAAAGACCTTCTTCTGTGCTTAAAGAGCTTATAGAAAATTCAATAGATTCGGGTGCTACATCGATTGTTGCAGAAATCAAGCGAGGCGGTGTTTCTCTTATCCGCGTGTCAGATAACGGCTGCGGTATGGAGCCCGAGGATCTGCCTGTTGCTATAAAACGTCACGCTACAAGCAAGATCCGTCAGCGAGAAGATCTTGACAGCATTATGACTCTCGGTTTTCGCGGTGAGGCACTTGCTGCAATCTCCTCTGTATCTGCGGTAACAATTATCACCAAAACCGCCGATGCCGAAAGCGGCTCTATGCTTGTAAGCGAAGGTGGCAAAATTCTTGATATTTCAGAGGTCGGATGCTCTACCGGTACAACCGTTGTAGTTGAGAATCTTTTCTTCAATGTTCCTGCACGTCGCAAGTTTTTGAAAAAGGATTCTACCGAGGCGATGAACTGTGCGGCCCTTGTAGAGAAGGTTGCACTCTCCCGTCCCGATATTTCTGTTCAGCTTCTTGTAGACGGTGAGGAAAGATTTAAAACTCCCGGCGATAACGAGCTTCTTAACACCATCTATGCAGTATACGGCAAGGATTTTGCATCAAAGCTGATTAAGGCAGACGGAACCGCAAACGGTATTCACGTTCACGGATATATCGGCAGAAGCGATAATGTGAGAAAAAACAGAAACTATCAGAATGTTTTTATCAACGGAAGATATGTAAAGAGTCTTACTGCTATGGCTGCAATTGAGAAGGCATATACTTCATACATAGCCCACGAGGCATTTCCCACCTGCGTTCTTTTCCTTGATATGAGTCCTTCTGCTGTGGATGTTAATGTTCATCCTGCAAAGCTTGAGGTAAAGTTTGCCAGCGAACAGCCGGTTTTCGAGGCGGTATATTACACCGTAAAACGAGCTATCGAGGATTATGAATACAGACCTGAAATGCAGCTTTCTCAAAAGCGTACAAGCGAGAGAAATGCACAGGGAGCATTTGTTCCCATTGGCGAGGATACAAAGGGAAAACAGATAGCTATTCCCCAGCCACAAAGACCTGCTTACATTCCGCCGGTATATACCGAGCAAAAGGACGCACACGGTCCCTCTGTTGACTATTCAAAACCTCTTAAGGTTTCAAGCGGTGCAGGCGAGGGCTTTAGCAAAAAGGATTATCCTTCCTCTATGACTCCAAAAAGCTCTGTTGAACTTCTTCAGAGATATGCTAAGGCACAGCCGAATGAAAGCTATCGCCCCGCAGAGACGAAAAAGACAGAGATTTCACTTCCTGAAATTCGGGTAGAGGAATCCACTCCCGACTATAAATTCATAGGCGAGGCATTTAACTGCTATCTTCTTGTTGAATATGACGGTGCAATGCTTGTTATAGACAAGCACGCGGCTCACGAAAGGGTTATTTTCGAGGATTTGAAGAAAATAACAGAGCAGGACGGAAAGGTTGCATCTCAATCACTTTTGTTACCCATAACAGTTCTGCTTTCTCCCGACGAAATTGCCTGTGCAGAAGAATATAAAGACGAAATAAGCATTATCGGCTTTGAATTCGAATTGCTTGAAGGACACGCAAATCTTACTGCAATTCCGTCATCAATAGGCAGTATGGAGGCAGAGTCGCTGTTTGTTAAAATGATAGACGATATTATTGAGGGCAAGGGAAATCCCGAGATTACCGAGAAAATCCGTCGCGAGCAGGCACTTTATCAGATGGCTTGTAAGGCGGCGATAAAGGGCGGTCGTGTGTATGACAGATCTGTGTCCGAATGGATAATCAAGAAGGTATTAGAGCTTCCCGACGTTATCGTATGTCCTCACGGCAGACCTATCGCATATAAGCTGACAAAAACCGAGCTTGACCGTCAGTTTGAAAGAATAAAATAAAAAGGGAAATTAATATAGATGGGCAAATTCACATTACTAAAAACCGAAGGAAAGGCACGCAGAGCCAGATTTGAAACGGTTCACGGCACAATCGAGACACCTGTGTTTATGAACGTTGGTACATCTGCGGCTATTAAGGGTGGCATCTCTACTATGGATCTTAAAGAGGTAAATTGTCAGGTAGAGCTTTCCAACACCTATCACCTTCACATTCGTCCCGGCGATGATCTTATTTACCGTATGGGTGGACTTCATAAATTCTTTAACTGGGACAGACCGGTTCTTACCGATTCGGGCGGATTCCAGGTGTTCTCGCTGGCAAAGCTTCGTAAGATCACCGAGGAGGGTGTAACCTTCAGCTCTCATATGGATGGAAAACGTATATTTATGGGCCCCGAGGAGTCTATGCAGATTCAGTCACACCTTGGCTCTACAATTGCTATGGCATTTGACGAGTGCGTGGAAAATCCTGCACCCTATCAGTATGTTAAAAATTCTCACGAGCGTACTATCCGTTGGCTTAAAAGATGCCGTGCCGAAATGGACAGACTTAATGCAGAAGAGGGAACTGTTAATCCCAATCAGATGCTCTTTGGCATTAACCAGGGCGGAACATACGAGGATCTTCGTATCGAAAATATGAAGGCAATTCGCGAGATCGAGTGCGACGGTTATGCTATAGGCGGTCTTGCCGTTGGTGAGAGTGCCGAAACTATGTATCATATTATTGAGACGGTTGAGCCCTATATGCCTACTGATAAGCCAAGATACCTTATGGGTGTTGGTACACCTCAAAACATTGTTGAGGCGGTTTATCGCGGTGTTGATTTCTTTGACTGTGTTATGCCCAGCCGTAATGCACGTCACGGCAACCTCTTTACCTGGAAGGGTAAAATGAATCTTCTGAACGAGAAGTATGCCGAGGACGGCCGTCCTATTGCCGAGGAGTGTGGATGTCCTGCCTGCCGCAACTATTCAAGAAGCTATATCCGCCATCTCTTTAAGGCACGTGAGGCACTTGGAATGCGACTTGCAGTTC
Organism: Eubacteriales bacterium; assembly: GCA_045538685.1. Lineage (GTDB taxonomy): Bacteria > Bacillota > Clostridia > Oscillospirales > CAG-272 > UBA1740. Next base: position 15,740 of record JAZSRX010000041.1, read on the forward strand.
TTCATAATCTTTATTTCTATAATGACCTTATGCAGAAGATCCGCGACGCTCTTGACGAGGGCAGATACGAGGAATTCTACCATACCTACGTAGATCTTCTTGCAGAACGCAGAAAGGATTAAAATGGGGTTTATTTCAAGGCAGATTGAGAAAATATATAGGAGTGTGTTGTTCAGAAGGCATGATCCTGATGAGAGTGTGTTCTATTTTTCTCACAATGATTTTGATGGACTTTCAGCAGAGGAGTTTTCTTTTAAGAGCAAGAGAGGGCATCTTCTTCGTGGTAATTTTTATTACTATCCCAATCATCGTACAGACAGACTTGTCGTATTTGAGCACGGTATGGGAAACGGTCATAACGGTTATTTTCGGGAGATTGAACTGATTGCAAAGCAGGGGTATCTTGTATATTCCTACGACCATACCGGCTGTAATAGGTCAGATGGAGAGCATATTTACGGTCTTTCGGGTTCGCTTTCCGATCTTGATGATTGTATCACTGCATTAATAACGGAACGTGGCTACAGTGCAGATAGAATTTCGGTTATTGGTCACAGCTGGGGTGGATTTTCATCTTTAAATATTCTTAATTTGCATCCACAGTTACACAGCGTTGTGGCTATGTCGGGCTTTACTTCTGTTTCTGTAATGCACAGTCAGCTGATACCGTATCCGTTTTGTCGTGTTTTATATAACTTAGAGAAGGAAACCAATCCCCTCTATGCAGACTGTGATGCTTTATCTGCTTTGAAGGATAGCGACCGTCCGGTTTTTGTTATTCATTCTACAGATGATAGAACCGTAAGTTATATGAAAAATTTTGTTCCTCTTTCCGAGGGGCTTAAAGATAAAAAGAACATAGAGTTTCTTACTGTTAGTGGCAGTGGTCATAATCCTACCTATACTGCTGAGGCGTTTGCATATAAAGAAAGATTTTTTAAAGATTTGAAAAAACAGAAGAAAAGAGGGGAATTAAAAACCAAAGAGCAGAGAGCCGCCTTCGCCTGTGGGTATGATTGGCATAAAATGACTGAGCAGCATGAGGGCGTCTGGCATAGTATTTTTGTTTTTCTGGGAAAATAAGTTTGTATCAGTTGACTTTTTAACGCTGTTATGTTATTATGAAAATAAAAAGGAGCAAAGTATGAAAATGTTAGCATTTCGTTCATCCGGCTTTAAGTTGGTTTTATTATCACTTATGCATTTTGTAACCGACGGCCTTTGCTCCTTTCTTGTTTTCTCAAAATTATATCCCAATAACGCGCCACTGGCTATATTGATTTTCTTTGCCTATAATATTCTTGCGTTCGTTACTCAGTCTCCCGTAGGCATTCTTTTAGATAAGTATAATAAACCTAAGCTTTTCCTGGCTATCAGTATGGGAGCTATACTTGCCGGATATTTGTTAAGTGATTTTTGCATTATATCTGTTGTTCTGATCGGCTTAAGCAACTCGCTCTTCCATGTTGCAGGAGGTAAGTATGTAACCGATAAAAGCGGTAACGATATTTCACACCTCGGCATCTTCGTTTCCACGGGAGCAATTGGTCTTGTGCTTGGACAGAGGTATTTGTCCTTTGCTTTTATGCCGTACATATTCTTCCTTATTCTTTTTGCTTGTGGTTTTTTGGTTATTTTTTTAGAGGATAGCGAAACTAAATCATATTCCGAGAAATATGAGAGTAAGAACGGATCTGCTTTGGCACTGGTTGCCGTAATTGCAGTTGTTGCAATACGCTCATTCGTCGGTAAAGTGGTTGCTCCGGATTTCACCTTATCAGGACATATTTTTCTTGTAATGTCCGTCGCTACTGCGCTTGGTAAAGCTATGGGTGGCATTTGCTCAAAGTTTTTTGGTATAAAGACAACCACGTATATATCTATGATTGTAGCATCCTTATGCCTGACACTCGGAGCAGGCAGTATGCCTTTGTTTATTTTAGGTATATTTGCATTTAATTTTTCTATGCCGATAACACTTTATTTTGCAAATATTCTTTTGAAGGGGAGCGAGGGCTTTGCCTTTGGCACTCTTGCAGCTGCACTTATACCCGGATATTTTATCGCCATGTCATTCACGTATTCAGTCGCAGTGCGTATTTGTACGGTGGCGCTCTGTATTCTGTCTATGGTTGTTATGATAATTGTTTCTAAGAGGATTAAATACGATGCTGGTAGCGCTGATATTAACCATAATTCTTGAATGCTCGGTTCTTTTCGTTTTAAAGGAGAATGAAAAATTCTTTTATTTCTATTGGATAGCTGTAACCTCGTTTACAAATCTTTCAGCCAATCTTTATCTTTCTCTTGCTTTTGCGGAAACAAATGCAGAATATTGGTTTTCTGCTTTAGTTGTTGAGCTGATAGTATTCCTGGTTGAGTTTATTTTGTGTCTTGTTTATACCGGTGATTTGAAAAAGAGTATTAAATACAGCTTGATATGTAATCTCGCAAGCTTTCTTATCGGATTAATTATTTTAAAAATATAGGAGGAGTATTATGTTTTTACTTGATGTACTTAGTCCCATAGTTCTTGTTGTGCCTGCAGCAGCTATAATTGGAATTGTCATTGCTGCAATCGTCATTATTGTTGCAATCGTAAAAAAACTGCGCAGATGATTTTTTTCGAACAAAAACCAATAAATATCCCCCCGTTTATGTTAACGGGGGGATATTTATATATAATAACAAAACTGTCGGAAAAGCAATCAGTGATCACCACAGTGACCGTCAAACATTCCACTCATATCGCAGAAATAATCCTCGTCTGTTTTCTTAAATCCGATTGCAAGCAAAAGTCTCTCGTTTGCTGCATTGCTTGCAGCGTGGCAGCTATGTGCGCCGCAAAGATCAATAAAGTTCATCGTCTGCCTTGCGAGAATGAACATCGCCTCAAAATCATCTCTGCCCGGTGCTTCCTTAATATCATATATGTAGCCCCCCTCGCCAATTTCAAACTGCGACACTCCCATAATCTCGCCCGACTCTACGTCATACATTTGATAGCAGAAGGCATCAGGGTGAAAAATTGCACCGCAAATCTCACAAATCTCTTTCTGCCTTGTTTTTTCTTGGATAGGTGTTATTTTAAACATTATTTATCCCCTTGTGGCTTACTTGCTTTTTGTCGCTTTGTAGAGATAATCAACCTCGCTCTGCTCGAGGTATCTCCACTTTCCTACAGGAAGTCCGTCAAGCTTAAGGTTGCCTATCGAAACGCGTGAGAGACGCTTAACAGTAAGCTCTGCTTGCTCGCACATTTTTCGTATCTGTCGGTTTCTTCCTTCAAAAAGGGTGAATTTTAAAATAGTTCCGCTCTCGTCTTCGCCTGTTATATTTACTTCAACAGGTTTTATTTTATATCCGTCAATAACCAGAGGGGAAGTAAGAATATCATACTGGGACTGGCTAACTGCTCCGCCAACCTTTACACGATAAATTTTAGGTATTGTATGGCTGGGGTGGGTGAGGCGGTTTTTAAGCTCGCCGTCATCTGTAAGCAAAATCATACCCTCGCTTATCATATCAAGACGACCAACAGGATAGACTCTTGCATCCACACCGTCAAGAAGGTCGGTAACACATTTTCTTCCTCTGTCATCGGTGGTAGAGGACAGATATCCTCTTGGCTTGTTCAGCATAATATAGGTGTATTTTCTTCTCTCATATCTGATGCGTTTACCTTTGTATGAAACTACATCTTCGGCGGGATCAATTTTCATTCCTATGTATGCCACGTGGCCGTTGACCGAGAAATTACCTCTCTCGATCTCGCCCTCTGCTGCTCTTCTGGACATAAGTCCTGAATCTGCAACAAATTTTTGAAGTCGTACCTTTTCCATTGTTTTATCCTTTTCAATCAATTATAGATATGGGAACAAATCCCGCTTTTTACTTAAATATTTCTTTTATTTTGCTGAGAAATCCCGTTTTCTCTTGCTTGTTTACACTTTCTGTTGCTACAAGTGGGACTCTTGCAAGTTCCTTGCCGTCTGTTGTATAAATAATTTCGCCAAGAATATCTCCTCTTGAAACGGGAGCTATCGCATATCTGACAAGCTTAATTTGCTCGTCGATCTGTCTGTCCTCGCGTTCGCAAATCATATCCGCCCCACCTGTGTTTGCAACGGTAAGCTCGCTTTTTTCACCGTCAACCAAGGGGATTTTATATACGTGATCAAAGCTTTCTGAAATACAAAGCTTTTCATATTTTTCAAAGCCGAAATCAAGCATTTGGGTATGATCGTTCCAATCGCTTGGAGCATCCAAGGTTACCGTAATAAAGGTAAGCCCGTCTCTTTCAGCCGCTCCTACAAGACATCTGCCGCTTTTCTTTGTAAATCCGGTTTTGACTCCCACGCAGCCCTCATACATACGAAGCAGTTTGTTGTGGTTTACGTAGGTTCTGACACGTTCCTCTGTGGAAAAAGTCCTTTTATAAGTAGAAACAATCCTTTTAAAATCTGGATTTTTCATTGCCGCAGAAGCAATAATTGCAAGATCCTTTGCTGTTGTGTAGTGTTCGCCCGAGTCAAGTCCGTGAGGGTTTGTAAAATGTGTATCGCAAAGACCGAGAGCTTTTGCTTTATCATTCATCATATCGGCAAATCCCGAAACATCACCGCCAATATGACAGGCAATGGCAACAGCAGCATCATTTGCACTTTGAAGCAGCAGGGCATAAAGCAGTTCTTCCATAGTAAGAACCTCGCCCGTTTTCAAATATGCAGACGAGCCCTCAACTCCTATTGCCGAGTCGTCAATCTCTACCAGTTCGCCAAATTCACATCTTTCAAGAGCTACAAGTGCGGTCATAATCTTGGTTGTACTCGCCATTGGAAGACGGGCTTCTGCGTTTTGTGAAACCACAAATTTGTCTATTTCCGGAAGATAAAGCACGGCAGATCTTGCACTTAACAACATTCCGACTTCTCGGTGTGCTCCAAATGCATATATTGTCAGAAACGAAAAGATTATGGCACAGAGTATAAGAATTGCGATATAAAAATTAATATTATCTCTTCTCATCGTTTTCTCCTTTTTTCTTATCTTTTGAAAAAAGAAGACACCGTATGCAAAGAAATTTATGACAGTGCTTTTTTGATTTTTGAGATAATTTCGGGTGCCTGTTCTATAAGATTTACAATCTTTTCCACATCGGCTCCACCGCCGTTTATGTGAATAAGATTTACCTCGGCATCACGTCCCACGGTCAGAAATGCAACAGGTGTGATCGACAAACCCGTTCCGCCGCCACCGCCAAAATTTTGCTTTTCATCCTGATGTTTATTACCGTAGTCTATTCCGCCGGTGGCAATTCCCATAGCAACCTTGGAGACGGGAATAACCGTAACACCGTTTGGTGTTGTAATGGCATTTCCGATAACCGTTTCCATATCGGTAAAGCTCTTTATTCCGTCCATAGATGCCTTGATAATGTCACTCATTTTATTCTCCGACATAATTCAACCTTCTTGCTCTTTTTTCTTCGTATAAGCCGCGTCTCACCGTAAAGAGGGCATAGATAAGATTAAAAAGCTTTAATTTTACCGTAACATAATATTGTATTTCGGTGATGTCGGGGGATGAAATGATTGCATTATCCGAGAGTATTAGCTTTTGTGCTTTTGTTTTTAAATATGCCGCTACGGCATACATCAATCCTTGATATACGAAAGGACGGACAAGTGTCATCGCATCAAATTTATCTGTCTTACAGGGCAGAGTAATATGTTTTACATTGACCTCGCAGTCTTTTACACGTGACAGTGTGCCTGCAATTACTCTGATATATGCTCTGGCACTCAGCTTGTCTGTTTCCTTTTTTGTTTTTTTCTTTTCTTTATTGCTCACAAGATAAAGAGCAAGCAGAGGCAGATGTATCTCTATTCTGAATATTTCTTCCTTGATTATTCTAACCCACACAGTGCGTGTCAAAACATAAAAAAGCAAAAATGATAGAATAAGCCCAATCTGAACCCCTGCCATGTATCCTCTTTTATCTGTAAATTACTGTTCGTCCTGAAGGTAGATGATGTCGTCCTCAGCAGATGCCTCGTTTTCGTAGTCTTCCCGGCTTGATACTTCCTCGGCTTCTGTGTTCTCATTAACCACGCCCGATTCCGCAACCGCAAGATCGGCATCCGAAATAGAAAGCTGCTCGTTTTCAACGACATCGGCTTCTTCTTCCGCTCCGTCCATTCTGGCAAACATCGCCTTGATTTCCTCTGCTGTCTGGGGCAGAGCATCAATGCCGGTAAGACCGAACGCACGAAGGAAATCTGATGTTGTGCCGTAAAGCATAGGACGGCCGGGAGCATCAAGACGTCCCTTACATTCGATAAGTCCGCGGTCAACAAGGTTGTTCATCGCATAGGACGAATCAACACGGCGAAGTGTGTCAACAAACACTCTTGTAACCGGCTGATTATATGCAACAATTGCAAGTGCCTCCATAGAAGATGAGGAAAGCGAGCCGCTTTTCTTGATTCCAAGTGCTTCGCGAATTTCTGTAAGATAGTATTTCTTTGTACAAAGCTGACAGGAATCGGCATAAGCAAGGAGAATTACTCCTCTTGGAACTTCCGAGTTGTTATATATCTCGGCATACTTTGAAACCTTTTCCTTTATTTTTGAAGGAGTGGATTCAAACACTCTTGCCAATGTAGCATATGTAATGGGATGTCCCGCTGCAAAAAGAATAGCTTCAAGGGCCTCTTCAAACACAACAGGTCTCTCGTTTTCGATAAGCTCGGGCGACACAGACGCGTTTTCGTTTTCCGCAACTTCTGTTTCTTTTATTATTTCACTCATTTGTTTTCTTTATCCTTTTCGCTGTCATTATTTTCTGTCGGCTCGGCATCAAATTCACTTTCTGTCGCCTCCGAGGGATCGTAATCCGGATTAAGTGTTAGCATCATATCAAGTCCACGCTCGTTGTATTCAACCACATCCTCAATAACCGTTACCGAGGTGATAAGCACACGACGAAGCTTTATAAGTTCAAGAATACCCATAAATCTTGCCACAAGCTCGGAACGGGACTCAGTGCCTTTAAGCAGGAAGAAAAGCGATGCCTCGCCTTGTTCTTGAAGCATTTCGCACATCTGTTCGATTTTTTCCTCAACAGAAACAACCTTGTGCTTGATAAGCGGATTAACAAGCTCGGTAGGATGCTTTGCCGCCTGTGCAATCTTCATTCGCTTTAAAACCGATTCAAGTGCCTTTACAAGCATTGATGAATCAAGGTTTAAGGGAAGTCCCTTTTCGGGCGGAATTTCATCTGTGCCTTTAACGTATCTTCCCGAATATTCGTCATATCTTGGGCGAAGCTCCTTTGCCACAAGCTTTGCCTGCTGGTAAAGCATAAGTGCATCGGCAATCTCGCGTCTGGGGTCATTTTCTGTGCCTTCTTCGTGGGGAAGAAGCATACGGCTTTTAATGAGCATAAGCTCGCTTGCCATAACTATAAATTCACTTGCAATATCAGGGTCCATCTTCTGTGCATTCTCGATATACTCCATATACTGATCGCAAATAAGCGAAATGGGAATATCGGTAATGCTTACCTTGTTTTTACTTATCAGGGTAAGCAGAAGGTCAAGCGGCCCTTCAAATTGATCAAGGCGATATGTTAATTGTTCAATCATATAAAAGTCCTTTCAGATAAAAGGTCATTTCCAAAGTAAATAATTACATTTTAAGAAAGGGAATAAGCTGCCAGAATCCAAGCATAAGGTCAGACACCCATCCGATAACCGTTCCAAGCATTCCCGAAAGCGAGAATATTCCCGCCAGCCAATAAAGCAGGGGATTGTGTGCTACAAAGGGAATTGCTCTAATACCCATAGCGGCATAATCACCAAGCAAAAGCCAGACAAGAACGCCGTAGTATATTTTGCGCTCGTATTTCATAATTGCAAAATATGTCTTTGGCGGAAGAAAAACATTTAGTAGTCTTGAGCCGTCAAAGGGCGGAATGGGAAGCAGATTAAACAGACCCAAACCAACGTTTATTAGGTGGAAAATATAGAGAAATAAAAGAAAGTTTGAAATAAAGTGATAGGTGAAGTTCTTTGATTCAAAGGTCATATCCCTTACAAAAGCGAACAGAAGCAAATGCAGAAATGCTGCTATAAATCCAAGTATAAGATTGGAAAGAGGTCCTGCCGCCGCTGTAATGGCGAATCCTTTTTTGCGATCTTTAAAGTTCCTTGGATTTACAGGTACCGGCTTTGCCCATCCGATATGGAAAAGCACAAGACAAATAGCTCCGAAGGGATCAAGATGCTTCAGCGGATTAAGTGTAAGTCTGCCCTGAAGCTTTGCCGTATCATCGCCAAGCTTATATGCGGCATAGCCGTGGCAATACTCGTGAACGGTAAGTGCAATAAGGGCTGCGAGTGCAGACAGTATAAAATATATAGGGTTTCCCATAAGTAATCCTTCTTTAATTAAGAAATTGCGTCGCCGATTCTCTTCCAAACCTCGTCTTTACCGTCTCGTGTTACAGAGGAGAAGGGAATAATCTCAATTCCCGTTCCCTCAAAGAATTCTTTATGCAGCTCGTCAATTCTGTTTTTAAGTGCGGTTTTTGACAGCTTGTCGGTCTTTGTTGCAACAAGAATAAAGGGAATCTTGCGATCTATCATCATATTAATCATCAAGATGTCATCATCCGTGGGGCCTGTTCTAATGTCTATAAGCTGAATTACAAGTTTTAGCGCATCCGCGGAAGGATTTTTTAGAAAATAATCCTCGGTAAGTGAGCTCCAGGAACGCTTTGAGTCCATAGAACGTTTTGCATATCCGTATCCGGGAAGGTCAACAAGGTAGATTTTTTTATCCACATTGTAAAAGTTTATTGTGATAGTCTTACCCGGTGCAGAGGATACTCTCGCCAGTGATTTTCTGCCAAGCAGAGTGTTAATAAGCGAGCTTTTGCCTACGTTTGATCTGCCCGAGAGGGCGATTTGAGGTCTGGGATCGCGGGGAAACTGCTTAACTACACCTGCCGTAAGGGCTATATCGCAATTATTGACATTGATTTTCATTATTATCAGTCCTTTTAAAGTTTAGTTGCAAAGAGATGCACGAAGCACATCATTTGCAGTCTTACAGGGAATAAATTTAAGATGCTCTCTTGCCTCGGCATCAATATCGTCAAGATCACGCATATTGTCTTCGGGAACAAGAACGGTGCTTATACCTGCTCTGTATGCGGCAAGAGTCTTTTCTTTAAGTCCGCCGATAGGAAGAACCTTTCCGCGAAGAGTAATCTCACCGGTCATAGCAACGTCACGCTTTACGGGAATACCTGCAAGAGCACTTACCATTGCGGTTACCATTGTAACACCTGCGGAAGGGCCGTCTTTGGGGATAGCACCCTCGGGGAAGTGAACGTGAATATCCTTATCCTTATAAAAATCGGGATTAATTCCGTACTTGTCAGCTACGGTACGAACATAGGAGTGAGCAATCTTGGCAGACTCCTTCATAACGTCACCGAGAGAGCCGGTAAGCTCAATCTTGCCGTTACCCTCCATAATGGCAACCTCAACCTTTAAAAGATCTCCGCCTGTCTGGGTGTATGCAAGGCCGTTTACAATGCCAATAGGATCGGTGGCTTCAAGTTTCTCGGGAATAACCTTACGTTTGCCAAGATAGTCGGAAATATTTTTTTCGGTGATTTTTACGGTCTTTGCCTTGCCTTCGGCAATTCTTTTTGCACTCTTTCTGATAAGCGATGCAATCTCTCTTTCAAGATTTCTTACACCTGCTTCCTTTGTGTAGTTACGGATAAGGGCAAGAATACCGTCGTCAGTAATCTTGAACACTCTTGCGGGAACACCGTTTCTTTTAAGCTGTTTAGGAATCAGGTGATTTTTAGCAATATCAAGCTTCTCGGAATCGTTGTATGTGGAAAGCTCGATAATCTCCATACGGTCGATAAGAGGAGAGGGAATTCCGTCGTAGCTGTTTGCTGTAGCGATAAACAGAGTGTCCGAAAGGTCGATGGGAATTTCCATAAAGTTATCGCGGAAGGACTTGTTCTGCTCGGGGTCAAGCACCTCAAGCAGGGCAGAGGTGGGATCACCTCTGAAATTGGAAGAAAGCTTGTCAATTTCGTCAAGCACGATAACGGGGTTTTCGCTCTTAGCGTTAATTATAGCTGTAACAATACGTCCGGGCATTGCTCCAACGTAGGTCTTTCTGTGGCCTCTGATTTCCGCTTCGTCGTGCATACCGCCAAGAGAAACGCGTGCATACTTTCTGCCGAGAGCTCTTGCAACAGATGCCGCAATAGAGGTTTTACCCACACCGGGAGGGCCAACAAGACAAATTATCTGATTCTTAACGTCAGGGCTGAACTGTCTTACCGCAACGAATTCAAGAATTCTGTCCTTTACCTTGGTAAGTCCGTCGTGGTCTGCATCGAGAATTTTCTGTGCATCTTCAACAGAAATTGTCTCCTCGCTCTTGATACCGAAGGGATAATCAAGGCAGGTGTCAAGATAGGTGCGGATAACAGTTCCTTCTGCCGCACCAAAGGGAGTCTTCGAAAGCTTTGTAAGCTCCTTGTAAAGCTTTTCCTTTATTTCCTCCGGCATCTTTGCCTTAGAGATTTTTTCATCATATTCGCGAAGCTCGTCGTCGTCATCAAATTCGCCAAGCTCGGATTGAAGTGCCTTAATCTGTTCACGAAGGAAATAGTCCTTTTGGCTCTTGTCAATCTTCTCACGAACACTTCTTTGAATATCACGCTCGCACTGAAGAATCATAAGCTCCTCGCCAAGTGCCACAAGCAGCTTTTCAAGACGTGCTCTTGATGTTATTGCTTCAAGAACGATCTGCTTGTTTTTGTAATCGATAATCGCAGATGAAGCAACAAAGTCGGCAAAATAACCGGGAGATTTGATTGCCTCTGCGGCAATTCTGATTTCTTCGTCAAAATTGGGGTGAAGCTCTACAAGCTGGCGAAGCATTGTGTTTGCCTCGTTCATAAGTGCCTCAAGCTGTGCAGATGGCTTAAAGTTCTGCTTTTCCTTTTTTGCGATAACAGGTGCAATAAGATATCCGCTCTCCTCGCGTACGGGGCCAATCTTTGCTCTTGATATACCCTCGAAAATTACCGAAATATTGCCGTGGGGATTTTTAACAACGTGCTTGATTTCGGCAACAACTCCCATTTTGTAAAGGTCATCTTCGCCGGGGTTTTCTACTGCAATATCCTTCTGTGCAACAAGAAGAACCTTTGCATCGTATAGGGTAGCAGCCGCGGTGAATGCCTTCAGTGACATCGGGCGAACTATTTCAATATTAAGCTGAACCGCAGGGAATCCAACAAGTCCTCGAAGGGGGATAAGCGGTAGCGTCATTTCTTCAAAAATATCTATTTTTTCTGACATTTTATTCTCCATTCTTCTCTTTGCGGAAGGGAAAAATCCCAAGATTTGCATCAAAAACTGCAAAAATCCGCATTAAAGCATACAAAATCATTTTATTATATCACATTTAAAATAAAAAGTCTATACTTTTAAGAAATTTAATAAACATTTAAAATACTTGACAAACTTTGACATATATGGTAAAATTGTTTTATAAAATATGCAACCTTTACCTTGATTTCGTTGTCTATATAAACAGAACACATAAGGAGGTACTGTTATGAAAAAAACATTGATAATTGTCCTGTCTGTTTTGCTGGCAGTTTTAATGCTGTCTTGTCTTACTGCCTGCGATATGCTTGACGGTATTTTTGGTAAAAAGTCGGGTGTTAATAAGGAATACTATGAAAACTGCGCTGTTTTCACATTCGATAATTTTGATAGCAAAATTGGTTTTACATTGGAACGTACAGCTCTTGGCGATGACGCTATTTATTATCAAGTAAATCTTGACAAAGGTATGCTGAGCGTTAAATACTCTGACGTTGGACTTGAAAATCAACTTCTTTCAGAGTTTACAGCAGACGATGAGATGCCCATCAATGGCTCCGGAGGTTATGTTGAAGGAGATAAAGTAGATATCACATTTGAAGCATTCAGCCCTGTAAGCGGTGAAATTATAATTGCCTTTACAGAAGATGCGCTAAAAGCTGTACATAAGGATAAAATCCTGCACGAACACACAATCGAATGGGAAACCACCGATGAAGGGCATAAGTGCATTTATACTTGTGATTGCAATTTGACAAACGGTGATTTTGAGCCCCACTATGATGACGACAACAATGGTTATTGTGATGAATGTGAATACTTTAGTGGCATAGTTCACACCGAGCATACAGTGGAATGGTATTCGAATGAAAACTATCATTTCTATCAGTACACTTGTGGCTGTGAAACACCCGATATTGCGGAGCTTCATTTTGACTATGACTCGGATTTGCTTTGCGATGCCTGCGGTTATGAGCTTATAAACACTAATCCTATTTTCCCTGACGGAGAGATTATCTCTATTATCGAATACGAGCCTTGGCTTAACGAAATCACTGCAGAAGACGTTAATGAGATAAAAACCATATCCTGCACCGGCGTATCTTACGAGGAGTTAAGAACCATAATCTCCACCTCAAACAAGGATATTATTTCCACTATGATTTCTGATTTGAAGCAGGTTACCATAGAGCATAACGACCTCGTTGAATATGATATCCCTGCAGGCAGCTTACGGGTTGAAGTCTATCTTAACGACGGCAGTGTAAAGCGAATTATATTTAATGGCGGAGGACATTTCTATAACGGCAATCCTGTCAACAAGGCTCCACACCTGGATCGCGAAAGCTTCATCGACATAAGTAAAAGCTTTTCATTTGTTTCTTATGGTAGATTTACAGATATCTATTACCGTGATATTTATTCATCTCTTGCCAACGGATTTAAAATAGGCAGAATAAATCCCGAAATGATTGAGTTTACAGAGTGTAGCTGTGTCGGCTTTGACGATGTAGAGCGAAGATATTACTACTATTTCGATACTGCGTTCGGTGGAGTATCAATTTATGATGGTGTTCATTTTATGCTTGATGGGACATTGTACGAGATTGTAAATTCATCACACGCCGCTCTGTCTGCAATTCAAACAATCAAAACAGCTCGCGAAAATAAGTTTAACGACGGCAGAGTTGCCTTTGTAGAAGCATATTACGGTTCATTCGAAAGCGGAGCGATTGTTGCTATGGTAAGCGACAATAAAACAGGATATACCGAAGCACTATGGAGTGAATCAATCGCAGGATACGTCTTCCGCTACTATGACGGCAACCGTATAGTCGTCCTTTATGACGGTGAATTTTACACCTTGCCGGAAGCATACGAGAATGGGTATCTTACCGAATCGGATGTCTATACGGTATGGAAGCTTCACAGCTGATATTCTATCCCTCGCATTGAAGTGCGAGGGATTTTTTATTTAATAAATATTTACATAATTTTTATTTAATCAATTGACATGCAGAGCTTGTTGTGATAAAATATAATATTAAGATGGATTTTTATGGCCATTTTGCAGAAGGGAGGAGAAATATGCGTATACTTGGTATTGACCCGGGTCTTGCCATTGTTGGCTGGGCGGTTCTTGACAGCGAGAGAGGACAGCTTCGTCCGGTTGCGTTCGGTGCAATAACTACACCTGCTCACACGCCGGTGGAATTTCGACTTAATATGATAAAGAGCGACCTTGAGACGATAATTGAAAAATATTCTCCTGAAGAAATGGCGATAGAAGAGCTTTTCTTCAACACCAATATCACAACAGGTATTACGGTTGCAGAGGCAAGGGGAGTTATCCTTTGCACAGCCCACGCAAAGGGACTGAAAATAAGCGAGTACACACCTTTGCAGGTAAAGCAGGCGGTGGTTGGCTACGGCAAGGCAGAGAAGCATCAGGTTATCGCAATGGTAACCTCGATTTTGAAGCTGAAAAATCCGCCAAAGCCGGATGATACCGCAGATGCGGTTGCAATAGCAATATGTCATTCGCAGTGTGCAGGTTCGGCAATAGGAAAGTATTTTAATCAGAGGTAAACGGTATGTGGATTGCAGATAATTGGAAAGACTATACGGTAATAGACACCTCATCGGGCGAAAAGCTTGAAAGATGGGGAAAATATACACTTATAAGACCCGACCCTCAGGTTATTTGGAAAACCGAGAAGAAAAATCCCCTCTGGCGTACCGCCGATGCAAGCTATAAGCGCTCCAGATCGGGCGGCGGTGCCTGGAGTGATAATAAGCTGCCTGAAAGCTGGGTAATTTCATATAGAGATCTCTCCTTCCGCATTAAGCCAATGGGATTTTAGCATACAGGTCTTTTTCCCGAGCAGGCGGCAAACTGGGACTGGTTTGGTGATCTTATTAAGAACGCAGGCAGACCTATTAAGGTTTTAAATCTGTTTGCATATACAGGCGGAGCGACTGTTGCCGCTGCCAAGGCAGGAGCTCAGGTTGTTCACGTTGACGCATCAAAGGGAATGGTTGCGGCGGCAAAGGAGAATGCAAGACTTTCAGGGCTTGCAGATGCTCCTATCCGTTATATCGTTGACGATTGCAAAAAGTTTATCGAGCGTGAAATTCGTCGCGGAAATAAGTATGACGGAATTATTATGGATCCTCCTTCTTATGGTAGAGGTCCCACCGGCGAGGTATGGAAGATAGAGGAAAATATAGACGAGTTCGTTGCACTTACAGCGAACATTTTATCGGACGAGCCCTTGTTCTTCTTGCTTAATTCCTATACAACCGGACTTTCCGCATCAACAATGAAATACATAACGTCGGTACGACTTCTCTCGAAAAGAGGGGGATATTCCGATGCAGACGAGCTTGGACTGCCTGTCGGTGACTCGGGACTTGCACTTCCGTGCGGTTCAAGTGTGCGTGTAACGTTTAAAAAATAAGAATGGAAAAATAATGAAAGAATATTATTTAAAAACAGAAAATCTCGGCTTCACCTATGATGACGGCGATGACGAGGCAACAGAGATTCCTGCCCTTGACGGCATAAATATTGGTATTGAACGTGGTGAATACGTCGCTATTCTCGGTCATAACGGCTCGGGTAAATCCACACTTGCCAAACTTTTGAATTTAATACTTACCCCTACTGTGGGAAAGATATATATTGACGGTGTTGACGTTACCTCCGAGGATTTTACCGAGGATGACGTTTTTGACATAAGACGTAAAATCGGCATGGTCTTTCAGAATCCCGATAACCAGCTTGTTGCTACGGTTGTCGAAGAGGACGTTGCTTTCGGCCCTGAAAATCTGGGGCTTAAAAGAGAAGAAATTCGAAAGAGAGTTGACTCTTCTCTTGAACTTGTAGGTATGACCGAGTATGCCCACCACGCACCTCATAAGCTTTCGGGCGGACAGAAACAGCGTGTTGCCATAGCAGGCATTATCGCTATGAAGCCACAGGTTATTATCTTTGACGAATCTACCGCAATGCTTGATCCTCAGGGCAGACAAGAGGTCGTCAGCATTATGGAAAAGCTTAATAAAGAAGAGGGAATAACCATCCTCAACATCACTCATTATATGGAAGAGGCGGCAAGAGCAGACAGGGTTATTGTTATAAATGACGGCAAGCTGGCTCTTGACGGCACACCCCGAGAGGTGTTTAAAAACGTTGAAAAGCTTCGCTCTATGGGACTTGAAGCTCCCCAGGGAAACGAGCTTGTTTTAGAGCTTAAAAATGCAGGTCTTAATATTGTTGGCGATTCTCTTACAGAGGATGAGTGCATAGAAACACTTTACAAATTTCTTTCGTAGGAAAAGGAAAACTTAATAATGAATGAAATCCTTAAAATAGAAAACCTTTCCTACGTTTACGGAAAGGGAACCCCTTTTGAAAAAGTTGCACTTGACAATATCAATGTATCCTTTGAGAAGGGAAAAATAACAGGACTTATCGGTCACACCGGATCGGGAAAGTCCACTCTTGTTAATTTACTTAACGGCCTTTATAAACCCACATCAGGCAAGGTTTATCTTGACGGTAAGGATATTTGGGAAGATCCTAAGGAAATTTCTAAAATACGATTCAGAGTCGGCCTTGTTATGCAGTATCCCGAATATCAGCTTTTTGATGAAACTGTTAGAATGGATATCGGTTTTGGCCCTCGTAACCTTGGTCTTTCCGAGGATGAGATTGAGAAGAGGGTTACCGAGGCAGCGGAGTTTGCAGGTGTAAGTGACGAGCTTCTTGACAAATCTCCCTTTGAGCTTTCGGGCGGACAAAAGCGTAGGGTTGCCATTGCAGGAATTATCGCAATGCGTCCCGATGTGCTTGTTCTTGACGAGCCGGCAGCGGGTCTTGATCCCAGGGGCAGACGTGAAATTCTCGGCAGTCTTCGTAAGTATGCAGACAGTGTTGGCGGCTCTGTAATCCTGGTAAGTCACTCAATGGAAGATATGGCACATTACTGCGACAATGTGGTTGTAATGAATTCTGCCAAGGTTTATCGTACCGGAACTGTAAAAGAAATATTCTCAGAAGCAGACGCACTAATCTCCGTCGGACTTAACGTGCCTATGATTTCCCGAGTTGCTGCCGAACTGTGCAAACGCGGAATCGGGCTTTCGGGCGAGCTTTACACCGTTGAGGGAGTAAAGGCGGCAATTCTTCAGTATGTGAAGGAGGGCAAAAGATGATTTCTGATATCACTCTCGGTCAATTTTTCCCGGGCCGCTCACCTATTCACAAGCTTGATCCCAGAACAAAGATAATTCTTGCAACTCTTTTTATCGTCGCTGTCTTTGTAGCTAATAATCCAATCGGCTTTGTTGCCCTGGCAATTATTACGACAACCCTTATTCTTATAAGCGGAATATCCTTTAAGGTTATTCGCAAGAGTATAAAGCCACTTGTTTTTATCCTTTTGTTCACCGCACTTTTAAATGTCTTTATGACTAAGGGCGAAGGCGAACCGCTTGTATCCTTTTGGATAATTAAAATTTATACCGAAGGCATTGCAAGGGCGGTTATGATGGCACTCAGAGTAATTATGCTTATCGTTGGTACAAGTGTGCTTTTAACTTACACAACATCGCCCATTTCTCTTACCGACGGACTTGAGGCATTGCTTTCACCTCTTAAAAAGATAAAGGTTCCCGTTCACACCTTTGCTATGATGATGTCTATTGCATTAAGATTTATTCCCACCTTGGTTGAGGAAACAGAAAAGATTATGAATGCACAGAAGTCACGCGGAGCAGATTTTTCAAGCGGAAGTCTTACAAAACGTGCAAAAGCACTTATTCCCATTCTTGTTCCGTTGTTTGTTTCCTCGTTCAAACGTGCAGAAGAGCTGGCTACTGCAATGGAATGCCGTTGTTACAGAGGCGATAAGAACAGAACAAAGCTTGTTAAGCTTCAGTACAGAGCATCGGATATTATTTTTATGCTTCTGTTTTTAATCCTTGTTGCCGCCTTTATCTGTCTTGCTATTTTGCCGTATAAATTTGCATCTTTGGGTATTTGGTATGATATTATGTTCTTTAAGGTGTAGGTGACATAGATGAAATATTTTGCAAAAATAAAATATCTTGGCACCGGTTTTCACGGTTTTCAGGTTCAGCCCGGACTACGCACCGTACAGGGCGAGCTTAACTCGGCATTGAATCAGGCATTCGGTCTTCCTTGCAAGGTGACGGGATGCAGCCGCACCGATGCAGGTGTTCACGCAAACGAGTTTTGTCTGACTGTTGAATGTGAGGGCGGAACTATCCCTGCAGACAAGCTTCCAATTGCTGTTGCGAGATTTCTGCCCGAAGATTTGTGCCTGTTTTACGCATCTGAGTGCGAAAATGATTTTCATCCTCGCTATGATGTAAAGGAAAAAGAATACCTTTATCGCATCATTAACAGACCGATTTACGATCCTTTTGAATACGGCAGAGCTTGGTTTTTGTCAAGACCTGTCACAGAAGAGGGACTTGCCTTGATGAATGAGGCGGCAAAGCATTTTATAGGCAAATTCGATTTTTCCACCTTTATGTCAGAGGGCTCTGACGTTGAGGATACCGTGCGTAATGTTACCGCTTTGTCGGCTGAACGCACAGGCGATCTTATCGAAATTCGCATAAGTGCAGACGGATTTTTGTACAATATGGTACGCATTATTGTGGGCACTCTTACCGAGGTTGCTTTTGGCAGAATAGCTCCCGAGTTTATTCCCGAAATTATTGCTTCAACCGATCGTTCCAGGGCAGGAATGACTGCTCCCGCAGAAGGACTTTTTTTGAACAAAGTTATCTATTGATTTCCTTTTTTGCCAACAAAAAAACAAAATAAAAAATGCTCCGTGTGACAAATTAAGAAAAAGTCATACGGAGTTTTTATTTAAAGGAGTTTTTATGAAGGCAAAGGGCAAACCTGTCAAAATTTGTGCATTGATTGTTTTTTCATCGGCGGTCTTGGTTGCGTTGGTATTTTTTCTGATGGTTGTTTTTGTGTACAGAGGAATTGATTTTGAAGCCGACGAGCGACTTTTTGAAAGTGCACGCGGTTTTGGATCCACAACCTTTTATGCTAATTCTGCCGAGGGGGGAAGTAATAAATATGAGCCGGTTGCCATAGAGATCAGCGGAAGTATACGAAAAATATGCTATTCCTTAGATGAAATAGGACCATATCTTAGCCGCGGTTTTGTAGCGGTTGAAGATAAAAAGTTTTATCAGCATAGCGGATTTGACTCCAAAAGAACAATTTTGGCAACGGTGAATTATCTGTTTAAAAAGGATAAAATATTCGGTGCATCAACCATAACGCAACAGGTTATAAAGAATGTAAGCGGTGACAATCAACTCAGTGTAAAAAGAAAGCTTGAGGAAATTATTAGAGCCATTCATATAGAGCGAAATTACAGCAAGGAAGAAATTCTTGAAGTATATCTTAATATCATTCCGATGAGCGAAAATATATACGGTGTGGGAGCTGCATCAAGAGCATACTTTGGCAAGGAGCCAAGCGATCTTTCTCCAGCAGAGGCAGCTACCCTTATCGGCATTACAAATGCACCAACGGCATATAATCCTTACATC
The DNA here is from genome assembly GCA_045538685.1 of Eubacteriales bacterium. GTDB lineage: Bacteria > Bacillota > Clostridia > Oscillospirales > CAG-272 > UBA1740. The sequence continues at coordinate 34,789 of JAZSRX010000041.1, forward strand.
AATTCCGATTCCTGCAGACGAAAACGTGATATTGTGCTTTCGGTTATGTATAAAGAGGGAATTATCAATGAAAAAGAGTATGAAGAGGCAATAAAAGAGAAGCTTCGGGTTATCAGCAGGGATGAACGGGAGGATCGGCTTGACTCCTGGTTTGTGGAAACGGCTATTGAGGAGATTACAAACGACCTTGCAAAAAAGTATGAAATTTCCTCCTCTGCCGCCAGAGTGATGCTTCTTGGCGGCGGATATAAGGTTTATACCACAATGAAAACCGATGTACAGAAAAAGCTTGAAAGCTATTTTGAGGACGGTAACAATTTTCCAAGTGAGATAAAGGAGCATTTAAACTATGCTATGGTAGTTACAGACTCAGAGACGGGATATCTTGCGGGAATAATCGGCAGAGTGGGCAAAAAAAGCGGAAACCGCCTTTTAAATCACGCATCTATTCCTCATATACCCGGTTCAACATTAAAGCCGATCGCACTTTATGCTCCATTGATTGATGAGGGAAGAATAAATTGGTCAAGTGTGTTTGATGACGTGCCTGTTGAGTTTATTGAAAGTAACGGAGAGTTCAGAGAATACCCAAGAAATTCACCGCCAATATACGACGGACTGACTACCGTAAAGGATGCTCTTCGCAATTCTAAAAATACAATTGCAGTACGTCTTTGCAAACTAAGAACGCCAAAAGCGGTGTTTAATTCATTAAAAAAAGATTTCGGTTTTGACACTTTGGTTGAAAAAGAGGGCGGATTAACAGATATCGCAATTGCTCCTATGGCACTGGGACAGCTTGGACGTGGTGTTTCGCTTCTCAAATTAACCGAAGGTTACGGTGTCTTTTCGGGTGACGGAGTGTGGCGAGAGGCATGCAGTTATCTTCGACTTGTTGATTATAACGGCAGGGTTGTCATAGAGAAGGAGCAGACGCAAAAAAGGATATATAAAAGCACCACCGCCAGAATAATGAACCAGCTTATGATGACGGTTACCGAGGACGGAACAGCAGGAAAAATCAAAATTAAGGAATATATTAATACCGCGGGAAAAACAGGAACTTCGGGCGGAAGTAAGGATAAATGCTTTGTTGGCTACACGCCCTATTATACCGCAGGAATCTGGTGTGGTTATGACGGTGGCGATCGGGCGGTTGCCTCGCTGAGTAAAAGCCACCTTGAAATATGGGACGAGGTAATGATGTCCGTTCATAAGGATATTATTTCCGGTAACTATATAAAAGAGTTTTCCACCGACGGACTTTATTATCTGCCATATTGTATGGACTCGGGAGAGCTATATTCGGATATTTGTATCTATGATCCCAGAGGAAACAGAAGGGAATATGGCTATTTTACGGCAGACAATATGCCAATCGAGGCCTGCCACCGCCATATTCTATGTAAATATGACGGAGAAACAAAAGCCATTGCCTGTGATAAATGTCCGAAAGAAAATATCGTTACGGTAGCTCTCCTGAATATAAATGACAGGTCCTTCCCGAAGGAAATAACCGTTACCGACGCGGAATTTGTATATCGGAATATTGACAGATATACCGAAAGGCCTGTTGAATATTCGCTTCCTTATTTTCAAAATTCCATTCCTGAGGGGAGTTATGTAGGTAAAGGAAAAAATAAAAAACAGTTTAATTCAAATTGTTATCTTCATGATGATTAATACTATTTACTTTTCCTTCTCCTTGTGATAGAATATAACTCGGAGGTGGGTTATGGATTACAAGGTTGTATATTCGGAAAGGAAAACCATTTCTCTCTGTATAAAGGACGGAGGGCTGGTTGTAAAAGCTCCTTACGGTACTAAAAAGTCGAGGATAGAAGGTTTAATTTCCTCGCATATAGATTGGATAAACAAGCATACCGCAAGACAGATAGAAAAGAACAAAAAATTCGAAAATCTGACAGAGGAAAAAATAGCTCTTCTGCGAAAAACCGCAAAACAAATATTGCCAATTAAGGTTGCATATTATGCCAATATTATGGGTTTAAAATACGGCAGAATTACAATTACCGGTGCGAAAACCCGTTTTGGCTCTTGCTCGTCAAAGGGAAATTTGTCATTCTCTTACCGTCTTATGTTGTATCCCGAATCGGCGATAGACTATGTGGTTGTCCACGAGCTTGCACACCTTGTGGAGATGAATCACTCTCCCGCATTTTACAGAGTTGTGGCAAACATTCTGCCTGACTATAAGGATAGGGCAGAATTACTGAAAAAATAAAAAGGAAAACGCAAAGTGTGCGTTTTCCTTTTTTAAAACTCAAGCTTATGAGAAATCAACCTGTCGCCTTCATAGCAAAGCTTAAGCGAGAAAAATCTTTCTTCCTTTTCGATGAGGTCAAAGAAAATCTTGTCGCCCTCCCAGATTGGCAGGGAAGGAACATCCTCCTTTTTCACCCATTCAAGCTTGCCTTCGTCGCAGTTGTAATCTATCTCGCCCTCGTATTCTGTTGCTGTGAACAGATGCATATACTCGGTGCCGTAAAGGTCTGAAACAAAGGTGATAATGCCTCTGTAATTCAAATCAGAAACCAAAACGCCTGTTTCCTCCTTGATTTCACGTCTGGCACAGTCAAAGGGGCTCTCGCCCTCCTCAAGCTTTCCGCCAACCCCAAGCCATTTGTCCTTGTTCATATCATTTTTCTTCTTTATGCGGTGTATCATTAAGTATGCACCGTCTTTTTCTATGTAACAGAGGGTAGTGTTAAACATAAAAATAACCTCGCTTTCACTAATATTTTAGCACTTTTTGCACCTTTTTTCAATAAGAAAAATAAAGTATGTATTTTTTGTTAAAATTACTAAATGCTATTGACTTTTATTGTAAAAGGTGTATAATAGTTAAGTGGTTAATTATTAACGACTTAACGATTGAAGAAAGGCGATAAAATGTCCGAAAGAAATCTCTCAAAGGCAATTAATATGATGATCAAAACCGATCATATGCATAAGGCACTTATAGATTCCCGCGTAGGAGTGCTCGGTATTCACAGAACCCAGCACAGAATTCTGATGCATCTTGCAAGACACGACAAGCTTCCGTCACAGAAGGAGCTTGCAAAGCATCTTGACGTAACTCCTGCGGCGGTGACAGGTGCACTCAAGAAAATAGAAAAGGACGGATATGTGGAAAGAACACTTGGTCAGGATAACCGATACAACGAGCTTCGCATAACCGAGAAGGGAAGAGAGCTTGTCGAACTGACCTGTAAGCTTTTTTCAGAGGCGGATGCCTCTATGTTTGACGGTTTCAGTGACGCGGAGCTTGAAACCTATATTTCCTGCCTTGAAAAACTGCAGGCAAATATCCGAAAACAGTATGAAAGGAAGGAAAATATATGAAAAGATGGTATAAATATATAAAGCCCTATCTTTCTTCATTTATTCTCGGCCCTGTGGGTATGATTGTCGAGGTAATCGGAGAGATGTTTATGCCTCTGCTTCTTGCGGAGCTGATTAACAGAGCGAATAATGACACCTTAACAGTTGGAAACAGCATCGGTGTGGCAGGAATGCTTATCGCTATCGTTCTTTTGATGATGGCGGGCGGTGTTGCAGGTGCATACTTCGGTGCGAAGGCATCGGTAAACTTTGCGGCAGACCTGAGACGTGATATGTATTCAAAGGTACAGCAGTATTCATTTGCAAATATAGATAAATTCTCAGCAAGCTCGCTTGTTACAAGAATGACAAACGACGTAACTCAGATACAGAATTTCGTAAATATGCTGCTTCGTATGGCTCTTCGTTCTCCCGGTATGCTTATCGGCGGAATTATTATGGCGATCAGCTTGAAGCCAAAGCTTTCGGTAGTTCTTGCGGTTACAATGCCCACAATGCTTATTGTACTGTTTATTCTTATCAGAATCGGTTTCCCGAGATTTGAAATATTGCAGAAAAAGGTTGATAAGCTTAACTCCACGGTTCGTGAGAATGTTACTAATGTAAGAGTTGTAAAATCCTTTGTTCGTGAGGAGTATGAAATAGAGAAGTTCAGCGAGGCAAATGCCGACCTTAAAAACAGCGGAATGAATGCGGTAAAGGTGCTTATCTGGTCAATGCCTGTAATGAACATCTTTATGTATATCAGTGTTATTGCGGTTATTTGGTCGGGACATAAATTTGTTCTTGACGGCGGAATGCAGGTTGGCGATCTTTCCGCATTCATCACCTACACAATGCAGATACTCTCCTCGCTTATGATGGTGTCAATGCTCTTTATGTTCGCTTCCAGAGCACTTGCATCCGGCAAGAGAATTTGCGAGGTGCTCGATGAGAAAATCGACATAAATGACACAAATTCTTCGGCAGAGCACAAAATTAATGCGGGTAATATTGAATTTAACAATGTTTCCTTCCGCTATTACAAGAACAGCGAAGAAGCAGTGCTGGATAAGATTAATCTTAATATTCCTGCCGGCTCAACGGTGGGAATTATCGGTTCAACCGGTTGCGGAAAAACAACACTTGTTTCAATGATACCCCGTCTTTACGACGTTGACGAGGGCGAGGTACTTATTGACGGAGTAAATGTTAAGGATTATTCTCTTGTTAATTTGCGTGACGGTATAGGTATGGTTTTGCAGAAAAATCTGCTTTTCTCCGGCAGTATAGATTACAATCTCCGCTGGGGAAATGAAGATGCAACTGATGAAGAAATTATCAGAGCAGCAGAGCACTCTGCGGCACATAAGTTCGTTTCTACTTTTGCCGACGGATATAACACTGCTCTTGAAAAGGGAGGTATGAACCTTTCGGGCGGACAGAAACAGCGTCTTTGTATTGCAAGAGCACTTATTAAAAAGCCAAAAATTCTTATACTTGATGACTCTACAAGTGCGGTTGACACCGCAACAGAATCACAGATCAGAGAGGCATTTGCCACCGATCTTCCCGATTGCACGAAGATTATTATCGCCCAGCGAATCAGCTCGGTAAAGGATGCTGACAGTATTATCGTTATGAACGATGGTAAGATCACAGGTATCGGAACTCACGAAGAGCTGCTTGAAAACAACGAAGAATACAGCGAGATCTTCTATTCCCAGATGGACAGAAAGGAGGCATAATATGGCAAGAAATCTTGATGAACTCAAAAAGCAATATAACAGTGTCTCCCACGGTATGTCACTTCGCGGCGGCGGTCCGGGAAACAAACACGGTGTTAAAGGCAAAGGAAAGCCAAAGGATATAAGAAAAACCGTTGGCCGTATTCTTTCCTACGTTGGAAAATACAAACTTCGACTTGTTTCGGTGTTTGTGTGTATGCTTCTTACAACGGTAAGCTCGCTTTGTGCGGGATATCTGATAGCTCCCATTATCAACCGACTTACACTTGAGGTAAAGCCCGAAGCAAAGCTTTCTCCCAGTGTGCTTGAATCTGCCGCAGATAAAATTATCGAGTCATTCGTATCTACTCCCCTTATTTCTTCAATTATGGGAAGTCGGGCAGCCAATATTACCGTATATGTCTTTGCGGCATTGATTATACTTGCTACCGTATATGCAATTTCTGCCTTCGGAAGCTATATTCAGGGACGTCTTATGCTCTCTGTTTCGCAGAACTCGGTAAAGGCGATCAGAGACGACCTGTTCTGTGCACTTCAGCGTCTTCCTGTCAGATATTTCGACTCTCACCCCACAGGCGAAATTATGAGCCGATTTACTAATGACGTTGATAACATTGACGTTATGCTTAACAACTCGCTTACCTCTATTGTCAGCGGTGTTGTTTCGCTTGTCGGCACGTTTATCTTTATGCTTACCACAAACATCTGGCTGACACTTGTAACCGTTTTGTTTATGCCGCTTCTTATGTTTGCCGCAGGTACTATTGCGAAAAATTCTTCTAAATATTACGGTGCTCAGCAGGCAGCTCTCGGTGCGGTGAACGGATATATCGAGGAAACTATCAGCGGTCAGAAGGTTGTTAAGGTGTTTAATTATGAGGATGAGTGCATTGACGAAATGCATATTCTTAACGAGGACCTTAGAAATAAGCAGGAAAAGGCACAGTTCTGGGGCGGTGTTACAGGCCCTATTATGCATAACATAAGTCTTATTTCCTATGCAGTGACACTTGGACTTGGCGGTATATTGATTGTAAAACGTGGTTTTACTCCCGGTGGACTTACGGTTTTTGCCAACTATTCAAAACAGTTCTCTATGCCCATAAGCCAGCTTTCTCAGCAGGTTTCCACATTATTTGCAGCCCTTGCCGGTGCAGAACGAGTATTTAATGTTATGGACGAAGCTCCCGAAGAGGCGGATGCAGATAATGCGATTACTGACGAGATCAAAGGTCACGTTATTATGGAAAATGTTACCTTTGGTTACGTTCCGGATAATATAGTTTTGAAAAATATCTCTCTTTATGCCCGTCCGGGTCAGAAGATTGCATTTGTTGGCTCTACCGGTACAGGAAAAACAACTATAACCAACCTCTTAAACCGTTTCTACGATATTAACGAGGGAACAATTACCATTGACGGAAAGCCCCTGAAGTCATTCAAACGTGATTTCCTTCGTAAAAATATAGCAATGGTTTTGCAGGATACTCACCTCTTTACAGGAACAGTGCGTGAGAACATTCGCTATGGCAGACTTGATGCAACCGATGATGAGGTTATTGCAGCAGCCAAGACCGCAAGTGCACACAGCTTTATTATGCGACTTGAACACGGCTATGACACCGTTCTTGAAGGTGACGGAGCAAATCTTTCTCAGGGACAAAGACAGCTTCTCAATATTGCAAGAGCCGCACTTTCAAAAGCTCCCATTCTTGTTCTTGACGAGGCAACCTCTTCTGTCGATACCCGAACCGAAAGACATATTGAAAAGGGTATGGACAGACTTATGAAGGACAGAACAACCTTTGTAATAGCTCATAGACTTTCTACCGTTCGTAATTCAAATGCCATTATGGTGCTTGAAAAAGGCGAGATAATCGAGCGTGGCGACCACGACGATCTCCTTGCTCAGAAGGGAAGATACTACGAGCTTTATACAGGACTTAAAGAGCTTGACTGATATAATTTTGATAACAGCTTCATTCATTATGGGGCTGTTATTTCTTTATATTGACAAAATTTTAAAGATATGGTAAAATATTTTCAGAAAAGTGTAACCTTTTTGCTGTTTTCGGTGTCTATATAAGTAAAGGGACAAAAGGTTATATTTTGCCTGAAATAAAGGAGGATTTGTCTATGAAAAAATTAACAGGAATTATACTTGTTATCTGTATGTTGCTTTCTGTTGTTTCTTTTGCATCTTGTTCTGCACCCTCGGGTATGAATAACTCTGCAATGGATTCAGGCGGTAATTTCGGCGGTTCAGGAGAAAACGGCTCTTTAGTTGGTGGCTCGGGATCCCCCGGTTATGACTCGGGTGAAGCATCTCCCAAACCTATGATTCCCAACAAGGGTGAAAGCAGCTCGCCTGATTATTCAGACGGTGTAACAGGCGATATGGGCGGCGATTATGACCTGCCCGAAGATAGTGGGGATATGGATGACGGTATGGAGCCCGGCGAAGGTGGTGAGGGCGAAACAACTACTCCCGAGCAGGTAGTTATTCCTTCAGGTATGATGACCGCAGGTGCCTGGAACGATAACGATTATTATAAAGCTTGGCTTGATCTCTTTATTCAGGGAGAAGCGGAGAACGGAAAATTCTACAATTATACAAATCCCGATTATTCCTGGGGCTTTGACTCTTTAAGCAGAGTAAAGGTTTCGGTTACCAATGGCGATAATGCTGTTTCGGGTGCTACCGTAACGGCATTTGATGCTCAAAGTAATGAACTCTTTACCGCGGTGACAGATGCGGCAGGTAATGCATATCTGTTCGTTGATGAAGCCGAAGGATATGTTAGTGTAAACAGCGGCGAATCAACCGCTTCGGCAAACTTTAGTGCTGAAAATCGCGAACTCTCCATTTCGCTTGACTCAAATGACGAGAAGCTTAATGTTATCGAAATTATGCTTGTGGTTGACGTAACAGGTTCGATGGGAGACGAGATTTACTTCTTAAAAGCAGAGCTCGCAGATGTGATTAATCGCATTGCGGCAAGCGACTCCGAAACGGTAATTAAGCTTGCAATGCTGTTCTACCGCGATAACGAGGACAAAGTTCCCTTTGATTACTATGACTTCACAAACGTAACCAATCCCGATGGACTTGCCAAACAGCAGGCAGCACTTAACAATCAGGGTGCAAAGGGGGGCGGCGATTATCCCGAGGCGGTTGACCAAGCTCTTGAAATGGCTGTAAACAAGCAGTGGAGCACAGGCAATACCACAAAGATCATTTTCCACGTTCTTGATGCACCTGCACACGAGGGTGACGAGTATGCAAATAGATTAGTAAACGCAACAAAAACTGCGGCAGAAAAGGGAATTCGCATTTGTCCCATTCTTTGCAGCGGTGCTGCCGAGGCAACCGAGTACACTATGCGTGAGGCGGCAATTTACACAGGCGGTACATTTATTTTCGTAACCGACGACTCTGGTATTGGCGGATCTCACCACGATCCCGGTCTTCCCAACGCAACAATCGAGCTTCTTAATTCGCTTATGGTTCGTCTTGTTAAGGGCTATCACACAGGCACATTCGACGAGCCAATCTATTGGAAGCAGGATCCAAATCTTAATAATCAGTAACCGACAATGACAAAAAGGCGAGTCCAAACGGACTCGCCTTAATTTTTTAAAATAAATTATACAAGCTTTATAAGAGCTTTTTCGATTCTTTGAAGAGATTCGTCCTTGCCGATAACTTCCATAATTTCAGTAGCACCGCCGGGGGTTGCGGTCATACCCGAAACTGCGATTCGAACACACCACATAAGTGTTCCTGTCTTAATCTGAAGCTTTTCTGCGATAGGCATAAGAGATGCGAAGAGTGTGTCATTGTCAAAGCTTTCTACACCTGCAAGAATTTCCTTTGCCTCGGTGAGAACGGTTTTAACAATCTCAAAATCAGCAATCTTGTTCTTCTTGTTAAGGAACAGCTCTTTCTCGTATTCGGGAAGAGTGATGAAGAACTCCATTCTTTCGTTAATCTCGGAGAGCTTTGCAATTCTGGTTTTGAGAAGGCCAAGCATCTTTTCCTTATTGATGTTTTCGGGAATTTCTACCTTGATAAAGGGAGCAATAAGCTCTCTGAACTTTTCGTCATCAAGCTTGTGAATATATTCGCCGTTGAACCAGAGAAGCTTTTCAAAGTCAAATACAGAAGGAGACTTGGAAACGCCGTCAATGGTAAATGCCGCCTTCAACTCGTCGAGAGTAAAGAACTCTGTCTCGCTCTCCTTGGGGCACCAGCCGAGAAGCGAAATGTAGTTAATAATCGCCTCGGGAAGATATCCGTCTGCAACAAGGTCCTGGAAGGAAACTGCACCGTGACGCTTGGAAAGCTTGGAAATATTGCCCTCAGCATCCTTACCCATAAGAAGAGGAAGATGAACGTAAGTAGGTCTTTCCCAGCCGTATGCATCATAGAGAAGTACGTACTTGGGAGTGGATGTAAGATACTCCGAGCCCCTTACAACGTGGGTAATTCCCATAAGATGGTCGTCAATAACGTGGCAGAAGTTATAGGTGGGATATCCGTCTGCCTTCATAAGAATCTGGTCCTGAAGCTCTTCATTGTTCATAGAAATATCGCCAAATACCTCGTCGTGATAGCTTGTCACACCCTCAAGAGGCATCTTCTGACGGATAACGAAGGGAATTCCTGCGGCAAGGTTTGCCTCAACCTCTTCCTTGGAAAGATTACGGCAATGTCTGTCATAACCGCCGAGAGAATCCTCCTCGTGAAGCTTTTCAAGACGCTCTTTGGTGCAGAAGCAGTAGTATGCGTGGCCCATTTCAACAAGCTTTTTTGCATACTCCATATAAATCTCCTTACGCTCGGACTGAACGTAGGGACCGTGATCGCCGCCAACATCGGGACCTTCATCCCAAAGAAGACCGGTCATATTAAGTGTGGACTTAATAACGTCTGTTGCACCTTCAACAAGTCGCTGTTGGTCGGTATCCTCTATACGAAGGATAAATTTGCCGTTATCGTGCTTTGAAATAAGATAAGAATAAAGTGCGGTTCTTAAATTTCCGATATGCATATATCCTGTGGGACTTGGTGCAAATCTTGTTACTCTCATTTTATATACTCCTTTTAAACATAAATCATAAAAACACATTTTACATTTTAACACAAATTTAATATTTAGTCAATCCAAATGTGTAAAATTATTTGACATTATGTGTTAAAATATGTTAAAATAAATTAATTTAAGATTAACAGGAGTAAAACAGATGTTAAAAACGTCGTTTTCAAAATATTTAACGGCATTTGTATCTATAATTTTTATAAGCTTTGTTATTTTGTCCGTCATTGTCACCTATATGGTAGGCAGCTATGCTTTGGGTGAAATAGAACAACGTCTTAATAAAGAAAGCGATATAGTTGTCCGTCTTATCGAAGATGAAGGTGTTGGAGAAGTGAAGAATGAGGTTTACGAGGTTGCTCCATCTATTGAACCGATGGTAAACCTTCATTCTGACTATGATGTTGTAATTACCGATGCATCGGGAAACATTCTTCTTTCTACTGCACACAGCACAGATGAGGATAGAAAAGCTAAAATTGACACAGAAAAAGGACTTGGAAAGGTAAATGTTTCTGCTTTTACAAAACAAACCGACGAACACGGTAATGTGGGATATGTTTACAGCGGAGGAATAGGCGGCTCGCTGAACGATAAATATATGGTTTATGCCAGGGCGGTGGAGCGAGAAGGCAAGATTGAATGTTATGTAATGGCAATGACATCTATAAACCGAGAAACCGATTTTGTTAGAAATACCCGAAATGTTGTTATTAACAGCTCAATTCTGGTAATGCTGGCGGCGGTTGTGGCTGCTTACTTTATCACAAACCGAATAGTAAAGCCGTTGAAAAAGATGACCGCCGCAGTAAAGAATTTTGCAAAAGGGGATTTCTCGGCAAGAGTAACCGTAAGCAAACAGAATGACGAAATTGCAGAGCTTAGCCGTGCGTTTAACAATATGGCAGACTCGCTTGACAGTCTTGAAAAGATGCGAAATTCCTTCCTTGCAAATGTTTCTCACGACCTGCGAACACCGATGACAACAATATCCGGCTTTATTGACGGCATAAATTCGGGTGCGATTCCACCCGAAAAGCACGAGTATTATCTGGGTATTATCTCTGCTGAAATACACCGACTTTCACGTCTTGTATCCCAGCTTCTTGACATTTCTCGTCTTGAATCGGGTGAGAGAAAGTTTACTTACACAAACTTTGATATTGCCGAGGTTGCAAGAATTATTCTTATTTCATTTGAGCAAAAGATTGAGGATAAACGGCTTGACGTTGAGTTTGATGCCGAGTTTGACGGAATGTATGCCAATGCCGACAAGGATGCCATTTATCAGGTTCTCTATAATCTTTGTCATAACGCAATTAAGTTTGCAAGAGAAGAGGGAAAACTAAGAATAAAGCTTTCCCGAATCACTGATACCAAGCTTAAGGTCTCGGTTTATAATCAGGGACAAACCCTGACCGAAGAGGATGAGAAAATGATATTTGACCGTTTCTACAAGACCGACAAGAGTCGCGGACTTGATAAGAGCGGTGTTGGACTTGGACTTTATATTTGTAAAACAATTATTGATGCACACGGAGAGACTATCGGCGTTGAGTCTGGGGATGACGGCTGTGATTTTTGGTTTACTGTTACCGAAGGAAGCCAGCCCCCCAAACGCAAAGCTCCCCCTCTTGATTCCCCAAAGTAAAAAAATCAAAACCGCGTTTTTCTATAAAACGCGGTTATATTTTTAGGCAGAGATGATTTCTATATTAAATTGTACCCGTTACTCTTAAAACTGCAACACCGGGTGTGACGGTTATTTCACCTGTCTGAATATCTCTTGTAAAGGTTGCTGCAGGTACAGGAATAGCTCCGCCGATTGTTGTAAATTCACCGGTTGTTTCATTATAGGTGTAGCCGATTCCTTCGGTAAGAGGCGTGCCGTTGAGTGTTACTTCAATATCACTGAGCACTGGGTTAAATACATCCGAAACTATAAGATTGTCTGTTGCAACTACTTCGGTATTACCGCTGTTCTGAATAATAAAGGTATAGTTAACCTCATCACCGCAGGAAATTGTGTCGGGGCAAATTGCCTTTGCTATAGAAAGAATGGGTTCGTCTCTTGTAGGAACTTCGGCATTGTCGGTAAGATTTTCGCAAAGATTGTCACCGGTTGCCGTTACATTATTTCGTATTGCCGCACCTTCTCCGCCGGGAGCAAATTCGTTCGCACGTGCCTCATAGAGAATTATTACATTGCCGCCTGCGGGAATGTCAATTCCGCCTATTTCAAGAGGCGGACCGTCACTTACCGTAGGTGCAGGTTGAAGCAGACCGTTCTGATAATAAAGCACCGAACCATCAACATAGGTCAGGGGAACAACCTCCGGGCCTGCGGCAGGAGTAAATCTGCCAAGATTGTCGGTTATTGTTATATTTTCTTTATCGGTTGTGTCATTGTTTACAAGTGTAACCGCATAAACAATGCTGTCACCCGGGCCATAGCTTGTTGTGACTGCTGTTTTTGTAAGTGTAACTCGTGTAACAACCTCGCCCTCGACCACATTTGAGTTTGTAACTCTGCCGCCAAAGGAAAGGGTTGCCTGATTGTTAAAAGTTGCCATTTTTCTTCTCCTGTTTTTTGTAAGAGGACTTTATTCCTCTCGAATACAGTTTATGAAAAAGGACGATTTTTGTCACAGAACATAGCATCACGTTTACATTGACAAAGTATTTTCTTCGTGATATAATTTATTTATTAAAGCTTTTAGGAAACTAAAAGGAGATTTTTTATGATAATCTTTGAACAGAACGATCTTCGCATATCCTTGATTACACCACGGCTTCTCAGAACCGAGAAGGGGACATTTACAGATTTTTCCACGCAGACCGTACAGCAGAGAGAGCTTGGCAAAATTGAATATACACTTGCCGATCTTGGCAAAACCGTTAGTGTTACAACCGACTCTGCCTGTTTTTCCGTATGCAAGAAAAGCGGAGATGTATTATCTATTTTTATTAAAGATATAAATATGACGGTTACCGACTTTGACAAAGGTCGTCTGCCGGGTACCGCACGCACTCTTGACAGAGTAAACGGTGCCACAAAGCTTGACGAGGGAATAACATCTCGCTCCGGTGGCTCTGTTATGGATGATTCAAAGGGACTTATCATTAATCCCGACGGCAGTATCTCTCCCCGTCCTGAATGTTCGGACAGATATTGGTTCGCCTACGGTCACGATTATCTCGGTCAGCTCAGGGATTTCTTTAAGCTTACCGGAGAAGTTCCGCTTATTCCCAAATTTGCTCTTGGCAACTGGTGGTCAAGATATAAAGCATATACCCAGGAAGAATACAGAGGGGTTATGCAGAAATTTGTCGATCGCAAAATTCCCGTTACCGTTGCCACAATTGATATGGACTGGCATTGGACCGACGTTGTATCAAGATTTGGAGACAAGGCAAGGGCAGAGAAGCCAAGATGCAAGGAAGAGATTATTTTTAATACTTTAATGCACGGCTGGACAGGTTATAGCTGGAACACCGAGCTGTTTCCCGATTATAAGGAGCTACTAAATTGGCTTCACAACAGCGGTTTTCACGTAACGCTTAATATCCACCCATCACAAGGTGTGCGTTTCTTTGAAAATCAGTATAATGAAATATGCAAACGGCTTGGCAAAGATCCCTCAAAGAAAGAGCCGATACCCTTTGACGTTACCGACTCTGATTTTTTGAAGGCATATTTTGAGGTTTTACATCATCCATTCGAGAATGACGGAGTAGATTTTTGGTGGATAGATTGGCAACAGGGAATAAAGTCGAATATTGAGGGGTTAGATCCTCTTTGGGCATTAAATCATTATCACACTTTGGATTTGGGCAGAGAAGAGAGCCGACCGCTAATTCTTTCCCGTTATGCAGGACTTGGCAGTCACAGATATCCTCTCGGCTTTTCGGGTGATACACATTCAACCTGGAAGAGTCTTGATTTTCAGCCCTATTTTACCAACTGTGCCGCAAATTCCGGTTACACCTGGTGGAGTCACGATATAGGCGGACATATGCACGGAATTCAGGATGACGAGCTTTATCTTCGCTGGTTACAGTATGGAGTTTTCAGCCCAATAAACCGCCTTCATTCCTCAAATTCCGACTTTATGGGTAAAGAACCCTGGAAGCGTAGCTATGCAGTAATGCGTGTGGCAGAGGATTTCCTTCGCCTGCGTCATAAGTTCATTCCTTATCTTTACAGTGCAAATTACCGCACTCACACCGAGGGCGAGCCGATCTGTATGCCTATGTATTATCGCTATGACTGCGAGGATGCATATAAGGCGAAAAATCAGTACATTTTCGGTGGGAAGCTTCTGGTTTGCCCAATTACAAAACCTGCTGACAAGCGACTTAATCTTGCCTTTGCAGACGTCTGGCTTCCCGAAGGACGCTGGACAGACATATTTAACGGCAGAAAATATAATGGTGGCAGATGGGTGCGTATGTACCGCGATATTGACTCTATTCCTGTCTTCGCACCCGAAGGAGCAATTATTCCTATGTATCGCAATAGCGAAAGCAATAATCTCTCGCTTGGTCAGCCCCTTGAAGTGCATATTTTCAGAGGTAACGGAAGCTTTAATCTCTATGAGGACGACGGTGAAACCAATGCATATAAAAACGGAAAATTTACAATTACCGAATTCCAACTGGAGGAGCGTGACGGCACACTTCGACTTACCATCACACCGCCGAAGGACTCCGCGGGACTTCTTCCTCTCGAGCGAGAAATGAATATTATCTTCCGCGACGTAGTGGCTGATGATATTAAGCTCACCGTAACAAACGAGCCGATCACCGTCGAGCTTAAGGATATAAAGTCGCGTCAAAACGATGATCTTGACGAAATAAAAAGTGACATCCTTACCAGAGTGCAGGGAAGCAACGACAGAAAATCTCGCACCTTCGGCAAAAAGCTCCCTCGTTACGTCAGGGACGTCCTCTCCGAGCTTGATGCACTCTACATCCCCGATTAGAAAAAGCAGCCCTCGGGCTGCTTTTTCTCATTATCAGATTTTATCTTACCGTTTTTCATATAATAAAATTCTTGCATTTTTGCAATAAAAAGCCATAATATCGATATTTTCGTATCAATATTATGGTTTCTTTATGTGAGTAATCTAAAATTTTGATACCATTTTTGAGTGGGTGCGAATTTTAGAGTTATGGGTGCATTTCCTTACAGGGGTTTGCGCCCAATTAATTTGATAAATTGGAATTTGACACATTAGTCGACGTTGTTTTCATGTATATAATACGGCTCGTTAAATGCTCCGCTATATATGGATAACTGAATTGTATCATTTATCTCATAGTCATAATATGTTTTTTCAGAAACTCCAATCGTAAAAGTAGTGTCGTCTTTTTTGACTTCAAGCTCATAAGTTGTCGCCTGCCTTGAACCCGCTCTAATATCTTTGTCTATAATTACATATTCCTCATATGTAGGATCAGACGTGTCCAAATAAACATTCATAGATGAGACTGTCAACCATACTATTACAAAGCTGACCAGCAACGCCGCCAGAGGCACGCCGATGATGTTCTCCCATTCTCTATATGGCATATAATATTTTATAGCATAAATTAAACACGGAATAAACACTATAATCGATACGATAATTGCCACCCACATAAAAGGTGAAGTAAACTCATTGTGCAAGTATTTTACCCTTAACACAATAAACGCAGTTGATAAATATGAAAAGGCACCGAATAGCCAAACGCTTTTATAATCAATACCGTGTTTTTCATATAAATATATAGCGATACAAACATTAACTATGGCGTATATAAAAAAGAATAGCATTTCTATTCTTCCAAAATCGAAAATGCACGATAATAAAAATAACAATCCATATATCCAAACTGTGATTTTACCTAACAACGGCATACTGATTTTACGTGATAAAGTTACATACAGTATTATTCCTGCTAAAACCAAAAAATAAACTATTAATCCATATATAGAATTTCGAAAGTCAGTAAGATCGGGATGTATTGAGTAAATAAATGTTCCAAATCCAACAATTAAAATAACCAAACAATTAATTACAAAATATATATTTTCATTTTTTGTCGTCTTTATAGCCATCCTTGTCAACATCCTCCTCGCCATATTTTTATTTATAGATGAATAAATTATAGCATAAAATTAGACTAAAATCAAGTAATTTTAGAAGATCGATAATTGAACAATACCCCATAAATTGAATGAAAGGGGTATAAAGTGAACGATTTGTATTTTACTGCTAAAAACAAAAAGGCTTGCAAGGACGAAGCTATCCCTACAAACCATACAAATTTAATGAAATCCTGCTTTGCACGGTGAAATCCAAACGAGTTTGGATGAAATCTTCGGCGTACCGCCTCAGATGAAATTAAATCCGCCTCTCTTAACCTTGTGAAGCAAGATTTCATCGCGGAGTGATTTCATCCACGTTAGTGGATTTATTCCGACGCAGGCGGATTTAATTAAAAAAGACTGCAATTTTGTATCAAAATTACAGTCTTTTTTTGGTGCGAGAAACGGGACTTGAACCCGTACGGTTGCCCACACGCCCCTCAAACGTGCGCGTCTGCCGATTCCGCCACTCTCGCATATGTAATTTTGCTCGGTCTCAACCTTGCTTGACTATTATACTAAAACAAAGTTCATTTGTCAAGACCTTTTTTGAAATTTTTCAATTTATTTTTTATTTAAAGAAACTTTGTTGCAATATTGTAAATTTTGTGGTAATATATATGGTGTATGAAAACGCTTAAAGGAATTCATAAATTATGAAAAAAGACTTAAGAGCAAAGTTAATTAATAGAAAAATTAAAAAGCCGAATTGGTTTCTTATGACGTTTGTCATGTGTGCTCTCGGCATATTAAATAAAATATACAAAGTTAAATTCAGTTATGATTATGACCGTAAAAAATTAGGTAAAGGACCGATTATTTTACTTTCTGCACACGCATCAAGATTAGAATTTATATATTCTCTTTACGGTTTTAAACGTAAAGATATTAATATGGTATGCGGATATCAAAACATAATGAAAAGGGGGATATACGGCTTCTTTTCAAAGTTAGGTATTATATCTAAATACTTGTATCAGCCAGACCTTGTGTGTGTAAAGAGTATGCTTAAAGTTTTAAAGCGAGGCGGTGTACTTGGACTTTTTCCCGAAGGGATTCAATCTACAAGCGGTAGCACACATCCTATAAATCCTGCCACTGCGCATTTTATAAAAAGAAGCAAAGCAACTGTTGTTGTGGCAACGTCCAAGGGTGCGTATTTGGCTACTAACAGATATTCTTCTGACCGTAAAAAAGGGCACATAAGTGTTGATTATTCTCTACTTTTCACTCCTGAAAAATTAGAGGAACTTACAGAAGAAGAAATTTACAAGTTACTTCTTGAAAAAATCAGTTACAATGATTTTGAATTTAATAAGGTAGCAAGAAACAAATACGTTGGCAAAAAGCCGAATGCATACGGTATTGATAAAATTCTTTATAAATGTCCTGTTTGTAATGAAGAACACACTGTATATGTTGAAAACGACACTATACTATGCAAAAACTGTGATTTAAAAGT
>JAZSRX010000043.1:0-58296 GCA_045538685.1 Eubacteriales bacterium
GTTATTTTCGTGGGCAATGTCATTCTCCTCTTCGCTCTTCTGCTTCTTGCGGAATGCGATATCCTCGATAGACTCGATTGTGGGATTTTCCATCTCCATAGCAGCTCTGAACTGCTCTTCATCCATAGATTCGTTCTTAAGAAGGAATTCGGCTACGAAATGAAGCTTGTGAATATTATCGGTAAGAATCTTTTTACATCTATCATAAGAAGAAGAGATGATGTTTCTGATTTCATCATCAATAGATGCGGCAGTCTCCTCGGAATAATTTTTGCCGGAAGAGAAATCTCTGCCAAGAAATACCTCGTCAGAAGAATGTTCCGAGCCGTAAAGAACAGTACCAAGCTTATCGCTCATACCGTATCTTGTTACCATCTGACGTGCAACAGAGGTTGCCTGCTGAATG
The DNA here is from genome assembly GCA_045538685.1 of Eubacteriales bacterium. Classification (GTDB taxonomy): domain Bacteria; phylum Bacillota; class Clostridia; order Oscillospirales; family CAG-272; genus UBA1740. The sequence goes on from JAZSRX010000043.1 coordinate 407, forward strand.
TCGCCGGATGCACCTGTGGAAATATCATCAAGAATGATCTCCTCGGCAACACGTCCGCCAAGTGCTTTAACAATATAGTCAAGCATCTGTCCCTTAGTCTTGCCAAGGCGGTCCTCGGTGGGAACACTTACCGTTACACCGCCTGTATTTCCGGCAGGAATAATGGTAATATACTTAACGGGATCGTTATTCTTACAGAAGTAGGATGCAACCGCGTGACCTGCTTCGTGATAAGCACAAAGCTTGTTATCATCGGCAGTTCTGATCTTGGTCTTTTTCTGAGGACCGAGAAGAAGCTTCATGTAGGATTCTTCAATATCAACCATACCGATAAGTGCCTTGTTCTTTTTAGCGGCACGAAGGGCTGCCTCATTCATAAGGTTTGCAAGTTCTGCACCTGTAAATCCGATAGTTGTCTGAGCAATCTTTTTAAGATCAACTGTTTCCTCAAGGGGCTTGTTACGGCAGTGAACCTTAAGAATCTCTTCTCTGCCCTTCATATCGGGATAATTAACGGTAATCTGTCTGTCAAAACGACCGGGGCGAAGAAGTGCGGGGTCAAGAATGTCGGGACGGTTTGTAGCCGCCATAACAATAACACCCGAGTTTGTTCCAAAACCGTCCATTTCAACGAGAAGTTGGTTAAGAGTCTGCTCTCTTTCGTCGTGGCCACCGCCAAGACCTGCTCCTCTGTGACGTCCAACCGCGTCAATCTCGTCGATGAAGATAATAGATGCGGGAGCTTTTCTTGCGTTATCGAAAAGATCTCTTACACGTGAGGCACCTACACCAACATACATCTCAACGAAATCAGAGCCGGATATTGAGAAGAAAGGCACGCCTGCTTCGCCTGCAACCGCCTTTGCAAGAAGAGTTTTACCTGTACCGGGAGGGCCTACAAGAAGCACACCGCGAGGGATTCTTGCACCAAGCTTTACAAACTTTTCGGGGGCTTTAAGGAATTCTACAACCTCTTCAAGCTCTGCCTTTTCTTCGTCTGCACCTGCAACGTCTGCAAACTTAACAGAATTTTTATCTCCTGTTACCATCTTTGCCTTAGACTTTGCAAATCCGCCAACCTTTCCACCGCCGCCGGCAGAGGTTGAACGCATAAGGAATATTGTAAGACCGATAAAGAGAACCGCAGTGATAATATAAGGAAGATATGCCACATACCAAGGAGTTTCCTGCATCGGCTCGAAATCGTACTTTTCAAGACGGGTATCATTATCGGCAGCATTTTCCTCGACAATAGACATAATCTTATCAAGCTGAAGCTCATAGCTAAAGGTGTATTCATACTCCTTACGCTTTAACTTATCAGCTTGCTTTTGATCCTCTTGGAATTCAAAATTACCATTGTCTTTCCAAGTAACATCAAATGCCGTAAGCGTAATTTTTCCTTCTTTAACAACGAACTCTTCTACAAGATCGTTTTCAAAGAGTCTTACAAGATCGCTGTATCTGAATTTTTCCTCCCCGTTATTTTTTTCCATAAGGAAGGATGCACCTGCGATAACAATACCGACTATTAAAATAAGTATTATTATATTTTTAAAATTTGCCTTCATTAAGTGTCTTCCACGCCTTTCTTACTTAAACCATTTATATTATTATCAAGTATGAAGATTTTTATGTCCTGAATTCAGAGCCGGAATAAAGCCGAAGCTCATCACCGTCGTCTTTTTTTATTCCGAGAAGAACATAAACATCCTCTCTTTTATCTTTTTCTACACCGTCATCACGAACTCCGAAGCCCGGAACCCAGACAACACCGCTGTCGTCGCATAAAATCGGAATAAGGCCTCTCTTTGATCTGGGAATTTTTGCATCAGAGAAAAGCTTTTTCAGTTTATGCGTCATACCGCCGTAAAATACGGTATCACCGTCCTTTTTTGGACGTAAATACAAACCACCATTTATTATAGCAGACGAAAGGTTGGCTTGTATTGATATTTTGTAAACATTTAAACAAGTTTTTTCATATTTATGTTTTGAAATAACAAAGGATGCGTTGAGAGGTGAAAGATCTGTTTCTCCCGGGGAAACCTCAAAACAAAAGTCAAATCCCTCGGTTGTGTCTCTGCTAACTCTGCACACACCTCTCTCGCAAACGAAGGATGCACCCCCGATTAAAGAATATGAAAAATTATTCTTTGAAAGAAGCAAATGTATATCAGATGCGATTTTATAGGAAATCGAAGCTCCCTTTTTCCCTGCCATTCTGGCAAGAACGCGAACATATATGGAATTATGAAGTCCTAAGAGATCGCAATTTTTAATGTCACTGTGAGAAAAAATAAATTCCTCTGCCACCGAATAAAGATAATCGTCGTCAGAACGCATATTGTCTGCAAATCGGCTAATCATACGCTCGGGATCTATCGTAACCGGAGAAAGTGAAGGAATAACCTCGTGTCTTATATAGTTTCTGGTATAATCATCACTAAGATTTGTGCTGTCGGTTACATAGGGAATTTTCCCCTTTTCAATGGCAGATAAAATGTTATTTTTTGATATTTTAATCAAAGGTCTGATAATATTATCACGCACAGGACGTATTCCTGCCGCACCTCTTGCACCGCTACCGCGAAGAATGTTGAACAGCACCGTCTCTGCAGAATCGCTCATATTATGTGCAACCGCGATGGAGGAAATATCGTTTCTGCCACGAATTATATTGTCAAAACAAGAATATCGAGTAACCCGAGCCGCTTCTTCAAGCCCAAGCTTCGAGCCCCTTGCAAGTGTGGGAACGTGGTGTCTTGAAATGACAAGCTCTACTCCCAGTGCCTGACAAAGATCCTGACAAAAGCTTTCATCCCTGTCCGACTCATCGCCTCTGATTCCGTGATTAACGTGAGAGCAAACGATTGCAAAATCCAGAGAATTTCTCCTTCTGTATTCAAGAAGAAAGAGAAGAAGCATAACCGAATCTGCTCCGCCCGAAAGTCCGACAAGAACTCCTCCTCGGATAAAATCATCCATTTTAAGCTCGCTTACAGTGCGAGATGCAACATCATATATTTCGGATGCCGTCTCGGCAAAAAATTTCTCTACCGCCCGGATATCAATTTGATCCATAATCATCCTCAAGAGTACGGAATTTGGTAAACTGACCAATCCAGCCCATCTTTATATTATCAACAGAGCCGTGTCTGTTCTTTGCAACAATAATTTCTGCGGTATTTGCAGAATTTGCATCATCAGGGCTCTGCTCTGCTCCGCTGATATCCTTATAATATTCATCTCTGTAAAGGAAGAGAACGATATCAGCATCCTGCTCTATGCTACCTGAGTCACGAAGGTCGGAAAGCGTGGGACGCTTACCTGATCCGGGACGGGATTCTGTTCCACGGTTAAGCTGGGCACAGCAAACGAACGGAACACCGAACTCCTTTGCCATAATTTTAAGGTTACGGGAGATTTCACCAACCTGCTGAGCACGGTTGTCGCTGTTAGATGTGGTCTGCATAAGACCGATATAGTCTACTACAACAAGTCCAAGCTCGGGAAGTCTTCTGAGCTTTGCCTTCATATCGGTTGTGGTGATAGCCGAGGTATCGTCTATATAAATTTCGCAACCCGAAAGAGAGGAAATAACATCTGCAATGTTATCCCAATCATCGTTTTCAAGTCTGCCTGTACGAAGTTTGTTAGAATCGACCATCGCTTCACTGGAAATTATACGGGTAACAAGCTGCTCAGCAGACATCTCAAGCGAAAAGATTGCAACAGACTTTTTAGAAGATTTTGCAACATTGGTAGCAATGTTAAGAGCAAAGGATGTTTTACCCATACCGGGACGGGCTCCTACAATAATAAGGTCGCCTGAGCCCATTTCTACAAGAACGCGGTCAAGACCTGAAAATCCTGTTCTTGTTCCCGAGATTACACCGTGACTTTCGGAACGCATTTCAAGCTGTCTGTAAACAGTTTGAGAAACGTCTCGGATATGAACGAACTCCTTAGAGTCCTTGCCGTGTGAAATATCAAAAATCTTCTGCTCGGCATTGTCAATTACTGTGCGAACATCATTTTCGTTATATGCGTCCTCGTTGATCTCGTCACAAACACGAATAAGACTGCGAAGTGTAGACTTATCCTTAACAATTCTGGCATAATCCTTAACATTTACGGCTGTGGGAACAGCTTCGGCAAGAAGTGTGATATACTGCACACCGCCCGCCTCATCGCGATCGCCCATCTCTACAAGTGCATTGACAAGTGTAACAACATCAATAGTCTTGTTCTGTGCGTACATTTTAAGGAGTGCTGTGTATATATGCTTATGTTCAGCAACGTAGAAATCATCGGCAGTGATCATTCCGCCGATCTTATCAAAAGCCATAGGATCAACAATTATAGAGCCAAGCAATGCCTGCTCTGCCTCGACAGAAACCGGCACCTGCCTGATTAAATTGCTTCCGTTATCCATTTTGTCTTTTCCTTTCAGAGTTAGTTATCAGTCGTGTACGTAAACGACAAATTTCGCACTGATGTCGTTAAGAATCTTTATCTGCACATCGTGTTTACCGTATGCCTTGATATTGTCTTTAAGCTGAATCTTACGTTTGTCAACATCTGTGCCGATTCTCTTTGAAAGAGCATCTGCAATATCCTTTGCGGTAACAGAACCGTAAAGTCTGCCGTCTGCTCCGTGGCCCATAACTATTTCTATTTCAACATTGTTGATTTTATCTGCAAGTGCCTGTGCGGCCTTTCTGTCCTCGTTAATCTTAAACTGCTTGGACTCCTCTTTGTTTTTAAGCTCGTTGGTTGCCTTTGCATCGGCAGGAACGGCCTTTTTCTGAGGGAAAAGGAAATTACGTGCGTATCCGTCGGACACGTTTACAATCTGATCCTTCTTTCCCTGTCCTTTAACGTCACAGAGTAAAATTACTTTCATTATATTTTCTCCAATCGCTTTATAATTAAATTAAATGGGGTTTCTCTCAAGGTATTCGTCAATACTTCTTCTAAGTGTTTCAAGAACGTCATCAATAGAGTCCGAAACAACCTGTGCACCGGCAACGTCAAAGTGACCGCCGCCCTTAAGCTTTTCAAGAATAAGCTGAACGTTTACCTTACCTGAGGAACGTCCGGAAATGTGAATCTGCTCGCCAATACGAACAAGAGTGAATGCCGCCGCAACTCCGCGAAGAGTAAGCATTTTATCTGCCGCCTTGGAGGCGATTACACGGTATGTTTCATCTGTATCACCCTCACAGCAGGCAAGAGCAATATGATTCTTGTACATAATAATAGAGGTGTGGAAACGTGCCTCTTTAGACAGATCCTCGGGAGCCGCCTTAAAAAGATTGTAAACGTCGGTGGGATTTGCACCTGCACCGCGAAGATACTGTGCAGCACCGAATGTACGTGTACCTGTATTTCTTGTAAACTGTTTTGTATCAAGAAGAATACCTGCAAGAATAATGTCTGCCTCCTGTTTAAGAAGGTTCTGGGAGCTTACCGAACATTCAAGCATCTCGGAAACAAGCTCACAGGTAGAGGATGCCGAAGGATCAATGTAAGAAAGCTTTACGGCACTGGTGGGCTGATCATTCTTGCGATGGTGGTCGATTATAACAATGTTGCCCGACTTGGATGCGATATCCGAGAACTGTGCTCTTGGAATACCGTTATGGTCAACAAGCACAACGAGTGTATCCGGGCCAATAAGGTCAAGACCGCCCGCATTGTCAACAAATACCTGAGCATAAACGTCTGTCTTCTGCATCATTTCGATACAGGGACGAAGGTTCTTGTCGGTAAGGTCAACCGCAACATTCGCCTTAATTCCGCAAAGCATAGCTATTCTTGCAACACCTACGGCTGCACCGAAGGAGTCAAAGTCACCGTATTTATGTCCCATAATAATTACGTTATCAGAACGGGACATAAGGGCTGTAAGCTGGTTTGCAAATGCTCTGGAACGCACGTTGGAACGCTTATAAACCGTCTTTGTACGTCCTCCGAAGTAAACGGTTTCATCCTCAGACTTGTAAACCGCCTGGTCACCGCCTCGCTGAAGTGCAAGGTCAATAGCATCTCTTGCATCCATCTCACGTTCAAGCAGAGTTCCGCGTCTTCTGGAAACACCGATAGAAACGGTGATGGAAACACCGTCGCCAACTCTGGCATCTCTGATTTGGTCAAGAATATCAAATCTGTTTGCAATACAGTCATCAAGATACTTAGAATCAAAGAACATAATATATTTGTCGTTATCGTAAGACTTTATAACACCGTTCATTGATGCCGCCCAAGCTTTAAGCTTATCCTCAATGCTTACAACCGCATCAGAAAGCTTTTCGTGAACGTACTGCAAAACGTCCTCTACGTTATCAATTGCAATGTATGCAACGGCAACTCGCTCGTCATTGTACTTCTTTTCAAGAGCAGAAAGCTCGGTAACGTCGGAAAGCTGTGCAAGATAAAGGCCGTTGTTCTTCTTGGAGATAACAAAGCCCTCAACAGAATAAACCTTATCAAGAACGGTGGTTCTGCATTCACCATCATCAAGATCGTCAATGCCAATTGACAAAACCTCGGTAATCTTCTGACCGATATAGTTTGTGTACTGGTCAAGAACAGATCTCATTGCATCATTGTACCAAAGCACTGTTCCGTGGAAGTCAAAAATGATCATAGGAAGCTTTGAATTTTTGAATACAATACTTCCGTCCTCACCAAGAAGACCGTGTATGCTCTTGGCAGGATAAATCCTGGATTTTGCAATTCTTCTTATAGCAATAATCGCTACCTCGGCAAGATACAAAACGCCGATGATAAGAGCGACAATTATTGGAGCAATGAATGTTAAGAATTCGCAAAGTATGGCAACAAGTGCAATATTCAGAATACCTAAAGCCGCATATAAAATCATATCCTGCCTTGAGGCATACGGAACATGAAGATTCTGATTGTCTTTTTCGTTTTTCATAAGCGGATGTCCTTTCTTATGACGATAATTTATTATCTCGTGGAAAATCAAGGATTGAGGGGAGTTTGGGGCTTGATTTCCCTGCTCTCTCTGATTGTAAAGATTACACCGAGGAATGCAAGAAGCTGTATTGCAAATGTGATAAATACAACAGTAATGATAGAAAGAAGAATAAATGATGTAACCTTCTTCATTCTCCTTCTGAACATAGCCAATGCATAGTTAAATCCAACATAAGCAAACACAACCATAAAAATGTTGTAAAGGTTAAGCACCGAAGCACCGAGAACATTTGCGGGATTTACGAAAACAGATACAAATGCAAGAATTACATAGAAATATGCATACACATTTGTTGTAACAAATCGCCACTTGAGCACAGGAGTGTTATCCTCGGCATATCTGGAAGCAATAAAACCGAACATTTTCATAGAAATACCGACGATTGCAAATGCACCGATTATAACATAAGAAATAAGCAAGCTTATCTGCTGATTAAATACAGAAACCACAAGCTCGCGGTTTATTTCCTGAATACCGGCTTCGGAGTAAATCTGCAAGGTTGTCGCTACGAAAACTTCACGTAAATAGTCTGCAAGATCGCCGTAAAATGAAAGAACAGCATCAATTGTGTATACCTGCTGATAAGCCATAGCAAGAAAAACAAGACTGAAAACACTGAAACCTGCACTGATAAGTGTCATAAGATATGCAGTATCCGCCTTGCTTTGATTGCGTGTAAATGCGGAACAAATCATTCTGGCAAGAATGGGAGCACAAATTCCAAAGAAGGATATTGTGAACCCGAAAAATACCGCCACAGCATTCAAAACAATCAGGATAACCGTAACCCAAAGTCCAAAGGTCTTCTTTTCTTTGTTATCAAAAAGATAAATTGCGGCAAGTACACCAACGATAAAGGGCAAAAGAAGTTCGCCCGCAACACAGCTTAATACACTAAGTATTACGCATATCACCGAAAGCTTTATTAAAGTATTCTTTTGCGAAAATTTATTATTAAAAGTAATATCCATAATATCTCCAAACAAAATATTTCATAATATTATATCACATTATAGTTATTTTGTAAAGTTTTTTTTATTATTTTGTTTTAAAATAATGTAAACATTTCCTCATTTTCCTTATTTTTTCCACTTTTAGTATTGCAAAGTAGGGCAAAATGTAGTACAATGTATTTGTAAAAGTATGCATTTTGAAAGGGGGACAACAAAATATGAGCAGATTAACCCAAAGTACACCTGTTTCCTGCCTCAACGGTGTTGGCAAGGTTCGTGCCGAACAGCTGAAGAAGCTTGGAATTAACACCGTCGGCGATTTGATTTATTTCTTCCCCCGTGCTTACGAGAAACGCGGTGATATCCACGAACTTTCAAAATTCGACTTGGAACACCCTCGCTCATATCTTCTGACGGTGGCAACAGAGGTAAAAAATGCCAATATAAGACGTGGACTTACCCTTTCAAAATTTCGTGCATTTGACGAGACCGGTTCGGTTGAAATTACCTTTTTCAACAGCCCTTACATTAAGGATGTTTTTCACGTTGGATCAACCTTCCGTTTTTACGGAAAAATCAGTGTTCAGAAAAACAAGCTTCAGCTTACAAACCCAAAGTACGAGCCCTATGTAGAATCACTTGCACTACCCGACTATGTGCCTATCTATCCGCTTACCGAGGGACTGTCCTCAAAACAGATTGACAAACTCATAAAATCTGCTATAAATGACATTCTGCCTGAAATTATAGACCCAATTCCTGATAATATTCGTCTTGATAATTCCTTGGCAACTCTTACTTATGCCATAAAAAATGCACATTTTCCCGAGGATGATCAGGCGATTTTCAAAGCACAGAGACGACTTGCTTTTGATGAAATGCTGTACTTTGGAATGGGCATTTCAATGTCTGCTTCGGAGAAGAATCGGGGCGAAGGAATAAAGCTTTCTCCCTGCTCTCTCAAACCGCTGACAGACCTGCTTCCCTACGAGCTTACAAACTCTCAGAAGCAGGCGATAAATGACGTATATCGTGACTGTGTTATCGGCAAAGACGGCAAGGTTTCGCCTATGCACAGAATTATTGTAGGTGATGTTGGATGCGGTAAAACTATTTGTGCAACTGCATCGGCATATATCGCTGCAAAATCCGGCTATCAGACCGCACTTATGGTGCCAACCGAAATACTTGCAAGACAGCATTTTGCAGAGCTTTCGGAATTGCTTGGAAAGCTTGGAATAAAAGTTGAGCTTCTTATCGGTTCAACAACCCTGAAAGAAAAAAGACGAATTAAAGAAGGCCTTATTAATGGTGAAATTCAGGTTGTCGTAGGTACACACGCACTTATTTCCGACAATGTTGATTTTAATAATCTTGGACTTGTTATTACAGATGAACAGCACAGATTTGGTGTTGGACAGCGAGCTAAGCTTAAAGAAAAGTCAAGCAAAGCACATCTTCTTGTTATGAGTGCAACACCTATTCCCAGAACACTGGCACTTACTATGTACGGTGACCTTGATATTTCAAGAATTACCGAGATGCCTAAGGGCAGACAACGCGTTGAGACTTTTGTTGTTAACGAGAGCTACAGAAACAGACTTAACGATTTTATATTAAAACAGATATCTCTTGGCGGACAGTGCTATATCGTTTGCCCAGCAATAGAGCCAAGCGAAGATGACAACGCATTTATAGTTGACTATGCCACAGGTGAAGTAATCAGCGAAGGTTCGCTTAATCTTAAAAGTGCTGTTTCGCTTGCAGAGGAATTAAAGAAAGCTCTTCCCTCTGTAAAAATCGAGGCACTTCACGGTAAAATGAAGTCCGCCGAAAAGGATGCGATTATGGCTTCCTTCGCGTCGGGAGAAACACAGGTGCTTGTATCAACTACTGTTATCGAGGTTGGTGTTAACGTTCCCAATGCCTGTCTGATGATTGTAGAGAATGCAGAGCGATTTGGTCTGTCCCAGCTTCATCAGCTCAGAGGACGAGTAGGACGCGGTAAAAGAAAATCATACTGCGTTCTTGTTTCGGATATTAATTCACCTAAATCACGAGAACGTCTTGAGGTAATGCGAACAACCTATGACGGTTATGAAATAGCAGAAAAGGATCTTTTGCTCAGAGGCCCGGGCGATTTCTTTTCTTCAATTTCTGATAATAATTTAAGGCAGAGCGGCGGTTTTGACTTCAAGTTCGCTTCTGTTTGCGACAGTGCCGATCTTCTTCAAACTGCATTTTCTGTTGCAAAATCTATTATCGAAATTGATCCGAAGCTTGAACTTCCCGAACACGCAGAACTAAAAAAAGAGACAGATAGGCGAATAAATGTTGCCTCATCAACCATTTCATAAACAAACAGAAAGGCATAAATTATGTCACAAAAACCCCTTGCAGATAGAATGAGACCAACCTGTTTTGACGAGATTGCAGGACAGGCACATCTTGTTGGAAAGTCAGGAATTCTTCGCCGTCTTACCGACAATAACAGAATACCTAATATGATCTTTTTCGGCCCTCCCGGTACGGGAAAGACCACCGCAGCAAATATTATCGCTGAAATGTCAGGTATGCAGCTTTACAAGCTTAATGCTACTACCGCATCACTTTCCGACGTAAAGGATGTTATTAACTCCACCGATAATATTTTCAGCGAAAACGGCACTCTGCTCTATCTTGACGAAATTCAGTATTTTAACAAAAAACAGCAACAGTCTCTTCTCGAATTTATGGAGAACGGAAAGATAACTCTTATTGCATCTACAACAGAAAATCCCTATTATTATGTGTATAATGCTCTTTTGTCACGTTCTTCGGTATTTGAATTTAAATCTGTAATGCCAGAGGACTGTATTCCCTCGCTATACCGTGCACTTGATTTGCTTAACGGTGATTTTTCCACTAGCAAGACGGCTGACGAAGCTGTTATGTTATCTATTGCAAGGGCATGTGCAGGAGACGTGCGAATGAGCATTGGTGTGCTTGAAAATGCTTTTTATATTTCTGATAACGAGATAACACAAGATGCAGTTTCCGCACTTCTTCCCTCTGTTGTCGGACACTATGACAGAAACGGAGATGTGCATTATGACCTTCTCTCCTGTCTGCAAAAGTCAATACGCGGCTCTGATCCCGATGCCGCAGTTTTCTACCTTGCAAAGATTTTAGCTTCAGGAGATCTTCTCTCTGCCTGCCGCAGAATTTTGGTTATAGCAAGTGAGGACATAGGCCCGGCATATCCTCAGGCGGCATCTCTTGCCTATGCATGCACAGAAAGTGCAAGATCGCTTGGTCTTCCCGAGGCGGCAATTCCTCTTGCAAATATAGTTATAATTCTTGCCACAGCCCCTAAATCAAACAGTTCTTATACTGCATATCACAGGGCAAGCGAGGATATTGCAAACGGGCTTGGACAGGATGTTCCAAAGCATCTTAGAAGCCCGAACTTTGAAGGATACATATATCCCCACGATTTTGAAAATGACTATGTAAAACAGGACTATCTGCCGAAGGATCTTGTGGGTAAAACCTACTATGAATTCGGCTCGAATAAAACCGAACAAGCCGCAAAGGCATACCACGATTTTATAGTTGCAAACTGCAAAAACAAAAGAAAAAAATAGTATTTTATAAGTGGATTAGCGACAAAATAACAGATAGCTTGACAATTCCCTATTTATTTGATATAATATTAAATAAAAATGTCGGTGGAGGAATTTATTTCCTATGATATATCACTTTATACTGAATCCTAAGTCAGGTCGAAGCCCACAACAGAAGAAGATGGAACAAGAGATCGTTGATGCTTGTTTAAAGCGTCAGCTTAGCTATCACATATATTACACAACCCAGCAAAAAGACGCGATCATCTATGTAAGATCTATGATCAAGGAATATCCTGATGAACGTCAGAGATTTATTTGTGTTGGCGGTGACGGCACTATTAACGAAATCGCAAACAGTGCTCCCTGTAACCCCAATATAGAGTTTGGCGTTATTCCCAACGGTTCGGGCAACGACTTTGTAAGAAACTTTACAGGAAGAAAATACTTCTCGGAAATTGACAGGCAGATTGACGGTGAGGTTCATCATTTTGATCTTATTAAGTGTAATGACGATTACTGCGTAAATATGGTCAATATCGGTTTCGACTGCTCTGTTGTTATCGAGGCAGACAAGTTCCGTAAATTCAAGTTTATCTCGCCAGGTATTTCTTATATCCTGGGTGTTGTTGTCGGCTTTTTCTTCAAAAAGTTCGGCACAAGGATGAGAATTATATTTGATGACGATGAGGTTATTGATAAACAGCTTACTCTTACAGCTATCGGAAACGGAAAATTCTGCGGAGGTGGCTTTAAATCGGCACCCAAGGCATCTCTTACAGACGGTCTTATGGACGTTTGCATTATCGACAAGGTTTCAAGACTTATATTCATCCAGCTTGTCGGTTCATATAAGGACGGAACATACCTGGAAAAGAAGCTTGCACAGAAAATTGTTAAATACCGTCGCGTAAATCATTTCAGAATGGAGTTCGAACAGCCCCAGCCAATCTGCATTGACGGTGAAGTCAGCAATGCTAAAACGGTTGATTTTACCGTTATTCCGGGTGCCTTTAATTTTGTTTTACCCAAGGGTAGCGAGCTTCGCTTCCCTGATGAAAAATAAAGAACAGAGTTTCATATATGAACATTTTTGAAAAAAGGCCGCTTTGCTTAATACTTTGTATTGGACTTTGCGGCTTTTTATTTTTTAGTTTTGAAAATACGGGTTTAAGGATAGCAATACTCTCTATTTCCGTTCTGCTCGGTATTTTCTCCTTTATTTTTAAGAAAAAGCCGGGTACAAAGCTATTAATGAGAATGTCTGCTCTGGCTATTTTACTCTCCTCAATTTTGTCATATATCTATTTTGACCGATATTTTAAGGCATACGAGATTTATGACGAAGAAATTTGTGTCGTTGGCACTGTGGAGAAGCTTTCGCCCTCCTCCTCATATTCCACAAGACTTCTTGTAGATGCAGAAGAAATAAACGGCAAAATAAACAGCTCATACCATTTTTATGCCTATGTTAACAAAGCAGATGCTGTCGGTGTTATCGAAGGAACGCGAATAAGCTTTAAAGCAACACTTACCGGTTTTTCTGAAGAAAGCTACAGTTATAACATAGCAAACAGCATTAATGCATACGCATCCGATGTTTATGACATTAAAATTTTAGAACACACAAAGGGCAATCTTTCTGTCAGATTTGACAGGATGAGGGAATACGTTACAAGATATATTATAAAACTCTCGGATTCCGACTCGGGAGCAATTCTCTCTGCCCTTATTCTCGGTCAACGTGATTACCTGCCGGATCAGCTTCGTCTTGATTTCAGACGTATCGGAATATCCCATATTCTTGCTCTCAGCGGAATGCATCTTGCAATTCTGTCTTTAGCCATTGAAAGACTGCTTTTACTACTGAAAATCAATAAAAAATGGCGAGTTGCAATTACATCTGTATTTGTGTTTTTATATATGGGATTAACCGGATTTTCGGTTTCGGTTGTTCGTGCCGGAATAATGGTTATTCTGTCATCTATACTGTTTTTACTTTCAAAAAGCAAGGATTCGCTTACCTCGCTTTCGGTGGCTGTGCTGATAATTTGTCTTATTTCGCCTAATGCAATTTTAGATGTTTCTCTTTGGCTGTCGGCACTGGCAACATTTGGAATAATAGCTTTTAGCGAAATTACATCTACATTTAAACCTGCCGAAAGCAGAAAACAAAAGATTGTTCGGTATATTTACTTTGGACTTTTGGCATCTGTATTTGCTATAAGTGCAACTACGGCGGTTTCTATGGCAAGTTTTGGCGGATTTTCAATTCTTGCACCTTTTACCACTATTATCTTTTCAATTCTTGCAGAAGGAATAATGTATCTTGGATGTGCAATGCTGCTTGTTGGCTGGCTGATTCCTTTGGGCTGGATTTTGTCTCCTCTTTGCCATCTAATATCACTTCTTACAAATGCTTTTTCATCGCTGAAATTTGCATATGTTTCATCAAATTTCGCATTTGTTTCTCTTATCGTTCTTCTCTACACAATCTGCTTTTATCTGTTTATGATTTTAAAGCTGAAAAAGCCGATTCGGGCGATGAATATTATTGTAATTCTTTATGCACTTATAAGCTTAATTCCTACTGTAATGACCACCGTTGCAAATCACAAGGAAACAGTTGTTTATAATTCTGACTACCGTTGTGATGAAATGCTAATCAGGTCTAAAAATGAAGTCTGCCTAATAAATTCTGCCCAATATAGCAAAAATCTTGCTTACACATCTCTCGATTTACTTGAAGAAAACAACGTTACTTATCTGGATAAATACTACATTACACACTATTCCTGGAGCATTGATGACGAGATCAAGGTGCTTACATACAATATCGCAGTTGACAAAATTTATATTCCCGAGCCGAGAAATTCCGACGAGGAAACCATACTAAAAATTGTGAAAAAAGCAGTTCAAAACGGCCGAACCGAAATAGTTGTTTTCAGAGAATATGAAACAGTAACCGTTGGCGAGTATTACATAAATCTTCTCTATTCCGAGCCATACGGAGAGACCTCTGTGAATGCATTTGCCCTAACTCGAGGAGACGAGGTTTATACTTATATTTCGTCAGGACTTCTTGTTGGTAAAAATGCTGATATTTTCTATAAATACATTTCACTTACCGATCACCTTATTCTCGGCGATCACGGTAAAAAGTATAAAGAAAAGATATATCTTGATCAGTGCTACGCCGATCTTGACAGTATCGTGATTCATTCTGAAAATGTTTATTTAAAGCAGGAAAATATGCAGTATTTTATTGATCGTGGCTGTGAAATTTACACTCATCCCGATGAGTCGGTATATTACAAAAAATAATAAAAAAATCTCGCAGGAGTACAGATAAGTACCAAACCTGCGAGATATTCTTTTATATTTATACGTTGAAGAGGAACTCTACAACATCGCCGTCCTTCATAACGTATTCCTTACCTTCGCTGCGAAGGAGGCCTTTTTCTTTTACCTTGTTTCTGTCGCCCTCGCGAACAAGATCATCAAAAGCAACAACCTCGGCACGAATAAATCCACGTTCAAAGTCGGTGTGAATCTTACCTGCAGCACCGGGGGCTTTTGTTCCCTTTCTGATTGTCCAGGCACGAACCTCTTTAGGTCCTGCGGTCAGGAAGGAAATAAGACCGAGAAGCGAATAACTGGACTTAATAAGCTTATCAAGACCGCTTTCCTCAATTCCAAGATCAGCAAGGAACATTTCCTTTTCCTCGCCGTCAAGAGCAGCAAGCTCTGCCTCGATCTGTGCACTTACTGCAATGATCTCGCTTCCTTCGCTCTCTGCGTGTTTCTGAAGAGCAATGTAGCACTCGTTATTAAGATAATCGCCGCTAACCTCGTCTTCGGAAATATTAGCAACGTAAATTGTGGGTTTGAGAGTAAGAAGACGGGATTCCTCGATCCACGCCTGATCCTCGTCGCTGAGGTCAACTGTGCGTGCACACCTTCCTGCCTCGAGAGCCGATTTCACACGTTCAAGCACATCAAGCTTTTCAAGCAGCTTTTTGTCTGCTCTTGCCGCCTTTGTTGTTCTGTCAATTGCTCTCTCAACAATTTCAAGGTCGGAGAGAATAAGCTCGAGATTTATTGTTTCAACATCACGAAGCGAGTCAACAGAACCGTCAACGTGAATAATGTCACCGTTTTCAAAGCAACGAACAACATGAACAACAGCGTCAACCTCTCTTATATTACCAAGGAATTTGTTTCCAAGTCCCTCGCCTTTTGATGCCCCCTTTACAAGACCGGCGATGTCAACAAACTCGATAATTGCGGGAGTATATTTGTCGGGATTGTACATCTCGGCAAGCTTGTCAAGTCGCTTATCAGGAACGGCAACAACACCAACATTAGGATCAATTGTGCAGAAGGGATAGTTTGCCGACTCTGCACCTGCATTTGTCAAAGCATTAAAAAGTGTGCTCTTTCCCACGTTGGGAAGGCCTACGATACCAAGTTTCATTATTTTTACTTCCTTATTTTTTCTTTAACTACATTATTATACTATAAAGCTCCACTTTTTGCAAGAGATTTCATAAATTTTGTAGGTCTTTATTTGTTAAAAGCTTAGAAATAAAATTTAATAAAAAATTTTATAAAAAGTTCTTGATTATGTAAATAATATACTGTATAATGTAATTGTTAAGATTTTCAGTTTTTTAACAAAGTTAACAATTTAAAGATTATATAGAAAAAGAAAGGAAAAAATATGGATACCAAACTTCTTGTTGTTGATGACGATTTAAACATTTGCGATATGCTGAAAATGTATTTTGAAAACGAGGGCTACAAGGTTAAAACCGCACACGACGGTATTGAAGGAATTAATCAGTTCAAGGCATTTGAGCCGGATCTTGTTCTTCTTGACATAATGATGCCCCGCAAGGACGGCTGGCAGGTTTGCCGCGAAATCCGAGAAAGCTCTGCTAAACCCGTAATTATGATCACCGCAAAGGGCGAGGTTTTTGATAAGGTTCTGGGCCTTGAGCTTGGTGCTGACGACTTTATTGTAAAACCCTTTGATATGAAAGAGCTTTCCGCACGTATCAAGGCCGTTCTCCGCCGTTACAATGCACAGTGTCGCGGACAGGACGACGAGGTTGTTAAGTTTGAAAATATGGAAATCAGTCTTCAGAAATATGAGCTTAAGCTTAACGGAAAGGCAATTGATATTCCTCCTAAGGAGCTTGAACTTCTCTACTTCCTTGCATCAAACTACAACCGCGTATTTACAAGAGACCAGCTTCTTGACAAGGTTTGGGGATTTGATTACCTTGGCGATTCCAGAACTGTTGACGTTCACGTTAAAAGACTTCGTGAAAAGCTTGAGGGTGTGTCTGACAAATGGATTCTCAAAACCGTTTGGGGTGTTGGATACAAGTTTGAAACTCTTTCTTAATTTTAAAATTTATAAATTATTAAGGGACTTTGCAAATGCAAAGTCCCCTTTTTTATAAAAAATCCTTTATCAGAAATTAAAGGTAAGCTGATCGAGAAGCGAGCCATTTGACGGAAGGGCGAGTTTTTTACATTTTAGTGCATCCTGACCGATATCATCAATTCTGTCGGTAACAAGATCAACCTTTACACCCTTCTTTGAAAGCTTCATAATCTGAACACCTGCTGCTGTTCTGGTTGCCTTTACGGGAACAAGACTGCTCTTGATAAGCATTCCCCTGCCCGCATCGCTGCGGATAAATAGATTTACCGGCTTGTCCCCCTCATAAACCGCACCCGCAAGAGGTGATTCATTAGAATAAGCACCCGAAATCTTACGGCGACGGCTCTTTGCCTCGTATGCTCCAAGATTAACACGAAGTCCCTTTCCGTTTTCAAATATGTAAACCATATGATGATTGGGATTAAGCTCGTAAATCATCTTACAGGCAACCACGTGTTCGTCATCATCCATACTAAGCTTTGTGGGAATATAGTCACCCATAAGACTTGCCTTAGATAACTCAAAATCAGCCACTCTCGCACGGTAAATCTGTCCTTTGTCAGTAAAGAACAGAACGTCTCCACAGTTGTCGGTATCCTCCTGATAGATAATGAAGTCGCCTTCCTTCATCTTATGCTCATCGGCAGCACGTGCCGCCTGAACAGAAAGTTTTTTGAAATAACCGCCCTTGGTAAGCACAAGTCGGCAATTATAGTTTTCAAAGAAGATGTCCTCCTTAGGACCAGGAGCTTCATCTGCTTTAGCGATAATCTCGGTCTTTCTCGGTTTTCCGTACTTCTTCTTAACCTCCTGAAGCTTGGAAATAATAGTTCCTTTAAGCTTAATTTCATCACGCAGAGTTTCCTTGATATCGGCAATCTGACCTTCAAGCTCGCCGATTTCCTCTACTCTGTTGATAATATACTGTCTGTTAAGGTTACGAAGTTTTATATCCGCGATATACTCTGCCTGAATTTTGGTAAGCCCGAAGCCGGCTGCAAGATTGGGAACAACGTCTTCCTCTCGCTCGGTGTTTCTGATAATTCTGATCGCCTTATCAATATCAAGAAGAATTGCGGCAAGACCGCGAAGCAACTCGAGCTTATGCTCCTTTTTGCCAAGCTCATATGTAAGCTCGCGTGTTACGCACTTAACTCTGAACTTAATCCACTCGGTAAGAATCTCACGAATACCAAGCTGCATAGGAGTTCCTTCGATAAGAAGATTAAAGTTACAGTCAAAGTTGTTTTCAAGCTCGGTAAGTGTGAAGAGCTTTTTCATAACAAGCTCGGGATCTGCATCCTTTTTGAGATCGAAGGTAAGCTTAAAGCCGTTAAGGTCAATAGCATCACGAACATCAGCAACCTCACGAAGCTTGCCTGATTTTATCATATCGGTTGCCTTCTTCATTATTGCCTCAATAGAAGAGGAATAAGGAATTTCAAGCACGTCGATGCAATTATTTTTCTTCACATACTCATACTTGGCACGCATCTTGAAGCTGCCGTATCCGGTTTCGTATATCTTACGCATCTGCTCTCTGTCATAAATAATCTGAGCACCGCCGGGAAAATCGGGAGCTTTTACAATGTCAAGCATACGGTCTACCGTTGTATTGGGATTTTTAAGAAGGGCAATTGTTCCGTCACAAATCTCATTAAGGTTAAATGAGCATATAGAACAAGCCATACCTACCGCAATACCAAGATTTGGCGAGACAAGTATGTTGGGAAATGTTGTCGGTAGCAATGCGGGTTCTTGCATTGTATTGTCATAGTTCGGTACAAAGTCAACCGCATCTTTATCAATTCCTGAGAATAATTCGTGGCAGAAATCATCAAGCTTTGCCTCGGTGTATCTTGAAGCGGCATATGCCATATCTCTTGAATAATGTTTGCCAAAGGAACCCTTTGAATCAATAAAGGGGTGAAGCAATGCCTCGTGTCCCTTTGTAAGACGAACCATCGTTTCATATATAGATGCATCACCGTGGGGATTAAGACGCATAGTCTGTCCTACAATATTTGCACTTTTTGTCTTTTGCTTTGTCAGAAGCCCCATATCATACATTGTATAAAGAAGCTTTCTGTGAGCCGGCTTGAAGCCGTCAATCTCGGGAAGAGCTCGAGATACTATAACACTCATAGCATAAGGCATATAGTTTTTTTCAAGTGTCTCGGTTATTGGCTGCAGGGTTGCCGCCGCCTCGTTCTCCATAGGATTTTCTATAACCTTCTTTTTAGCCATTTTTATCCTGCCTTAAATTTATTACTGTATGTGCTGCCGCACGGATCATTCTGTTGTAGAGAGCAAGTCCCACACCATCCTTTGACGGAAGAGGTGCGTAAATCTTATCATAATCAAGCTTATCTGCCTCTCTCAGAATACGGAACAGATGATGTGCCTGTTCATTTATGTTATCCCTTGCACCAAGTATAAATATATCGGCATAGGGAAACATTTGTTTCATTTCTGTCATTTGATCGCTGTAACAGATCAGAGCAATTTTATCTAACCCTTCGTCTCTGATATACTGTGTGACAGAATCAATTTCTCCGTCAAGCAATACAAGCGGAGACGTGGGTGCATAATGTCGGTATTTCATTCCGGGTGAAAGAGCGACCTGCCCTTCGCCAAGCTTATCGGTTACAGCATCGGCAATACCGACAGGGGCAATGCAGGCAAGCTCGTCAATCGTAATTTTGCCCGGGCGAAGAAGAAGCATAGAGCCGTCATCCTCAAGCTTTACAATTGTGGATTCAAGACCAATTTCACAGTCGCCGCCGTCAATAATCATATCAACCCTTCCCTGCATATCGTCAATAACGTGACGTGCAGAAGTGGGCGAAGGACTGCCCGAAAGGTTAGCCGAAGGGGCTGCCACAGGTCGACCGCAAAGCTCGATAAGCTTTCGTGCCACAGGATGTGAAGGACATCTTACCGCAACGGTTGAAAGACCGCCTCTGGTCTCCGGGGGAACACTGTCCTTTGCCTTTAAAACAACGGTAAGCGGTCCGGGCATAAACTTATCTGCAAGCTTATAATACACCCCGCTTGTATAGGTATAATCCTCGGCATCGGAGGGATTTGAAATATGGATAATCAGAGGATTATCCGAAGGTCTTCCCTTTGCCATATATATCTTTTTTGCAGCATCGGGACAGGTTCCGTCACCCCCGAGTCCGTAAACCGTCTCTGTAGGAAAAGCAACAATTCCACCCTTTTTTAATATTTCTGCCGCGTTTTTTAGCTCGTTTTCGCTGTTTTCAAGATTGCAGGAATCAGCGCGAATTATCTCAGTTGTCATTTTGTTCTCCCTTAAGACGCTCTGCGGTATCGGCAGCAATAAGGTCGTCTACAATGCAGTCAATATCTCCGTTAAGAAATCCGCCGAGAGAATAAATTGTTTTATTAATTCTGTGGTCGGTAACTCTTGACTGAGGGAAATTATAGGTTCTGATTTTCTCGCTTCGGTCACCGCTTCCAACCTGGCTTTTTCTCGTTGAAGCAATCTCCTCTGCCTGAGCACGAAGCTTAATGTCATAAAGTTTTGTGTAAAGAAGTTTTAATGCCTTTTCCTTGTTCTGAAGCTGGCTTCTTTCCTGATCGCACTCGATAACAATTCCTGTGGGCTTGTGAGTAAGTCTTACAGCAGATTCGGTCTTATTGATATGCTGACCGCCTGCACCGCTGGACTTACAGGACTCAAATTTCAGGTCGGCGGGATTTACCTCAACCTCAACATCATCTGCCTCGGGAAGCACAGCTACGGTAACGGTAGATGTCTGTATTCTGCCGTTTGACTCGGTTACGGGAATACGCTGTACACGGTGAACACCGCTTTCAAACTTAAATCTGGAATAAGCACCCTCGCCTATTACATTAAAGCTTATTTCCTTTAAACCGCCAAGCTCGGTTTCATTTATGCTTACAACCTCGGTTTTAAATCTTCTTGCAGTTGCATACATAGTATACATTCTGTAAAGATCCGCACCGAAAAGAGCTGCCTCTTCTCCGCCTGCTCCCTGCCTTATCTCAACAATAACATTTCTCGAATCATTGGGATCACGGGGCATAAGAAGGATTTTCAGCTCCTCGGTTATTCTTTCACAAGCGATCTTATACTCCTTATACTCCTCCTCGGCAAGTTCACGAAGCTCGGAGTCAAGAGATGAGTCATGCATCATATCGTCGGACTCGTTAAGACCTTTTTCTGCCTGCTTATACTGGCGGAACTTTTCAATAATCGGCTCAAGTGCCTTATATTCCTTGATAAGCTCGGCATATTTTTTGTTGTTGCCCACGACCTC
Source organism: Eubacteriales bacterium (assembly GCA_045538685.1). Lineage (GTDB taxonomy): Bacteria > Bacillota > Clostridia > Oscillospirales > CAG-272 > UBA1740. The sequence continues at coordinate 21,742 of JAZSRX010000043.1, forward strand.
AGGGAGAGTCATCATCTGCTCTATCTCCCTGTATCGGTCGTCAGCCCTTTGTAATTTTTCAAAAATCATCTATCTAACCTCAAAAAATTATTTTGTAAATTTTAAGAGGAAAAACTATTTTACAAATGCACAGAATGCCTCGTAGGTAGAATAAACGTCTGCCTTTGAAACAACCTCGTAGGGTGCGTGCATAGAGATAACAGGCACACCAAGGTCAACCGTTTCGATATTATGATTAGCGATATACATGGCAACGGTTCCGCCGCCACCCATATCAACCTTACCAAGCTCGCCTGTCTGCCAGATAACACCGTTCTCGGCAAAGAGCTTACGGACATATCCAACAAATTCAGCAGTAGCATCGCTTGTACCGGACTTTCCTCTGGAACCGGTGTACTTAGACATAGTAGTACCGCAAGAGATCATTGCACTGTTACGCTTTTCATATACATCGGCAAAGTTGGGATCGAAGCAAGCAGTAACATCGGCACTGAGACACTTGCTCTTTCCTCTTACAACAACGGGATTTTTGCCCATAGCACAGGAAATCTCGGATATAAGGTCAACAAGGAAAGCAGACTGCATACCTGTAATACCAACAGAACCGATCTCCTCCTTATCCGCAAGAACAACCATAACACTGTGCTTTGTGTCGGGGTTATCAAGAAGAGCTGTTACTGCGGGATAGGAACAAACTCTGTCATCGTGGCCGTAGGAAGCAATAAGAGCTCTGTCAAAGCCGATATCACGTGCCTTGAATGCAGGAACGAGAGAAAGCTCTGCCGAGATAAAGTCCTCCTCGGTTACACCGTACTTTTCGTTAAGAATAGAAAGTGCGGTAAGCTTGATCTTGTCGGAAACCTCCTTATCATCATAAGGAAGGCCGCCGATAAGTATGTTAAGAGTCTCGCCGCTGATGGCACTGCCAAGGGGCTCCTGAGACTGTCTTGCACCAAGATGAGGAAGAAGGTCGTTGATATAGAATACAGGATCGCTGTTATCTTCACCGATGCAAACATTTACAACCTCGCCGTCTGCCTTCACCATTACACCGTGAAGTGCAAGAGGAATAGATGTCCACTGATACTTCTTAACACCGCCGTAGTAATGTGTTTTAAGGAATGCCATACCGCTGTCCTCATACATAGGAACCTGTTTCAAGTCAAGACGGGGTGCGTCTACGTGAGCAGCAACAATTCTGATTCCCTCTTTCTCAAGATCGTTTTCACCAACCTTGAAGATTATAAGACTCTTGCCGTGCTGATTAAGATACTTCTTATCGCCTACGGAAATCTTATCGCCAAGCTTATACTCGGTATAACCCTTTGCCTCTGCAAGAGCAATAGCGGCAGTTGTTGCCTCACGCTCGGTCTTTGCATTATCAAGGAACTGCTTATATCCCTCGGCATAATCATAGATCGCCTTAATCTTTTCGGGAGTTGCCTCCTCGTAGATATTCTTTTTCTTATAGGAAAGCTTGTCGAGCATTTCCTGTCCAATTGTCTTTTCGCTCATTTTATTTTCACCTTTCAATTTAATTTCAAAATTTTAGTTATGACAGATTTTACCTCGCCTCTGAGTTCTTCAATATCCGAGTTATTTCGGATAACAAAATCAGAACGTGAAACAGTTTCTCCGTCGGAAAGCTGGGCGGCAATACGCCTTTTGGCTTGCTCCAAAGTAATGTTATCGCGAGACATTATTCTCCGAATACGAACATTGCGGTCGGCTATAACGCAAACTACAAAATCGCACTCCGAGTCAAAACCGCTTTCAAAAAGCAAAGGAGCATCAACAACAACCAAAGAAAAACCGTCCTTCTCGAACTGTTTTATGCGGCATCTTGTTTCGTCAAGAATAAATCTATGACTGATTTCGTTAAGCTTTGCACGTTTTATGTCCATATCCTTGCCGAAAAAAACTATCTCTGCCAGCTTAACACGATTAAGATTGCCATTATCGGTTATAATTTCCTTGCCAAATTCAGCTTTAAGTGCATCAAGGCAGGGACTTTTTTGACTTGTCATCTCTCTGTAAAGAGCATCTGTGTCAATAGTAGGTATATTATTTTCGCGAAAAACTTCGCAAACTTTTCCCTTTCCGCTGCCGCTTCCGCCGCAAAGTCCAATAATTTTCATAGGGCTAATCTCCTTCAAATAATTATTATACAATAAAATAATATAAAAAGTCAAGTTTTCTGCTGTCAGTTTTTGAAAAAAAGAATATCATATAAAAGAAAATCAAGCTATGAGGTGAATAATGGAAAACAGAAAAAATAACAAAATCCACAAATATTTTGCTGCCGCAAACACCTATTCAGGTTTCAAAAGCTTCTTTGACGAAATATTTCGGCCCGAGGATTATGAGAGAATTTTTGTAATTAAAGGCGGTCCGGGAACGGGAAAAAGCAGTTTTATGAAAAGAATTTCGGAGGAATTTTTAAAGAGCTATTATGAAATTGAACATATACATTGCTCCTCTGATCCTGCATCTCTTGACGGAATAATAATCAGCAAAAATAACAAAAAAATTGCCCTGCTTGACGGCACAGCACCCCACGAAAGAGATGCAAAAATTCCGGGTGCATTTGACGAGATAATCAACCTTGCAGAAGGGCTTGATATACGCATTTTATCAGCACAAAAAGACGAAATATTATCGCTGCAAAAAGAAAAGGCGAAAGCATATAAAACCGCCTATTTTTACCTTGGTGCAGCAGGCAAATCCGAGGAGATTATAAGCGAAACATATAAAGAGAATTTTGATATTTTTGGTGCAAAAAGTAAGGCAGAAGCAATTTTAAGTGATGTTTTAACGTCAAACTGCAGTTGCATTTCAACCCGTCTTGTATCCTCCTTCGGAAGACAGGGTTCGGTGTATCTTGACACTCTTTCTACCCACCCGAAAAGAACAATTCTTGTAGGCGGAAATGACATCACAGCATCAATGTTTTTGGCTTGTTGCTTTGACATTTTAAAAACAAAAAAAGTTCCTATAATTCACCTTCCTTTTGCACTCGATCCAAGCCGCACCGATGCATTGTTTTTACCCGAGAGCAATCTTGCAATTATCAGGGGCGAGGGCGGTGAAATAAATGCCGCAGATTTTGTGAAAATACCACCTCTTGACGAGGAGAGAATAAAAACCGCACGCTTTATACACAGTAGCTGTCTTGAAGAAGCCAGACGCTGGTTTTCTATTGCATCTGACATTCATTTTCGCCTTGAAAAAATCTATGGCGATGCAATGAATTTTGAGAAAAACGACAAAATTTTTGATGAAAAAATAAATCAAATAGCAGATATTTTTGAAAAAGAGATATAATTTTTCTACATTTATTGACTTATTTTTTTATTTATGTTATTATAATAAAAGGCACGCTTTGTGCGTGCCTTTAAATCTGTTATTTATTCTCTGATACGATTTTTGCTGTGTCTCTTGCGATAACAAGCTCTTCGTTAGTAGGAATCATATATACAAGAACTCTTGAATCATCTGCAGAAAGCTTTACCGGTACAGAGGAATGACCAAAGCTGTTTCTCTCATTATCAAGCTTTATACCAAGATATTCAAGGCCCGACAGTGCGTTTGCTCTGATATAAGGAGTGTGCTCACCGATTCCCGCAGTGAATACGATTGCATCAAGTCCGCCCATTGCGGCAGAATAAGCACCGATATACTTCTTTATCTGATAGCAAAGCATATCAAAGGCAAGTTTAGCTCTCTCATTTCCCTCGTTCATCGCTTTTTCAACGTCTCGGGAGTCAGAGCCAACACCGCCAATACCTGCAAGGCCGCATTGCTTATTCATATAGTTATCCATTTCGGAGGGTGTGAGTCCCTTCTTCTCCATAATGAAAGGCACGATGGCAGGATCTATTGAACCGCATCTTGTACCCATAAGAATACCGTCAAGAGGTGTGAAGCCCATAGAGGTATCTACACACTTGCCGTCCTTAACCGCGGTAATTGACGAGCCGTTACCGATGTGGCAGGTAATGATTTTTTTACCCTTTGCCTCACCGCCCATAATTTTAATCATCTCTCCGCTTACGTATCTGTGAGATGTGCCGTGCATTCCGTATCTGCGAATGCCGTACTCCTCATACATATCATAGGAAATGCCGTAGGTATAAACCTCTTTTGACATAGACTGGTGGAACGCGGTATCGAACACAAGAACCTGAGGTGTATCGGGCATTGCCTCAACGCAGCCCTTAATACCCATAATGTGTGCAGGATTGTGAAGGGGTGCAAAAACTATGCACTTTTCAACAGCGGAAAGCACCTCGTCGCTGAGAAGAACAGAATCGGCGAAATACTGACCGCCGTGAACAACTCTGTGACCTACTGCCTCGATTTCGTCAATCGACTTAATGCAGCCAACCTTTTCGTCGAGAAGTGTTTCAACAAGCAGCTTCATTGCTGCAGAATGATCGGGAAGATTTGTCTCTTTTATGTACTCTTCCTTTCCCTGACATTTGTGAATGATTCGAGAACCCTCGATACCTATTCTTTCACAATTACCTTTTGCAAGGACATTCTCGCTTTCGCTATCAAGAAACTGATATTTCAGCGAGCTTGAACCTGCATTGATTACCAAAACTTTCATAAAAAACTCCTTGTTTATTATTTACAGGATTATTATACAACAAAACTTATCAATTATCAACAGATTAAAGACAAAATTTTCGAGAAAGGACAAGATTGATGAAGGTTGCCGCTATAATTTCGGAATACAATCCCTTCCATATGGGCCACGAGTATCAGATTAAAAAGCTTCGCGAAATGCTTGGTGAAGATACTGCCGTTATTGCGATTATGAGCGGAAACTTTACTCAGCGGGGCGAAATTGCCGTTGCAGACAAGACAATAAGAGCAAAAGCCGCTGTGGAATGCGGTGTTAATCTTGTGCTTGAGCTTCCCTTTCCTTTCTCTATGTCCAGTGCTGAATTTTTCGCAAAAAGCGGTGTAAAAATTGCAAGTGAGATCGGTGTTGTTGATTATCTGGTTTTCGGCAGCGAAAGCGGAGATATCGGTGAGCTTTCCGATATTGCGGCAGTTATGTCCTCTGAGGAATATATGCTGACACTTGATTCCTTCAAGGATGATCCTGAATACAAGGATTACGGTTATCCCGAGCTTTGTCAGATGGCTCTGTCAAAAGTGTTTGGTAAGGAAATTCCAAGAGATGTTCTCTCGCCAAACAACATACTTGCAATAGAATATATCAAGGCAATTTCCTACTTTGGTAACAGCATTGCTCCCATTACTGTAAGGCGTGAGGGAGCCGGATATCTTGATATTATCAACCCTATGGCAGAATATCAAAGTGCAAGTGCAATTCGTGAAGAATTGGCCTGCAAAAACCTTTCTGCCCTGAATTATGTTCCTGAAAAAGCAAAACAAATTTACAGAGAAGCTATCGAAGACGGAAAGATGCCCTCGGAAATTTCCCGTCTTGACATTAGTGTTATCTCATCATTCAGATTAAACTCCCCTGCGGCGACCCCCGATATTCAGGATGCTGCGGGCGGTTTATATAATCGCCTCTGCGATATCAGTGCAGAAGCAACAGGCATTTCCTCTTTGACGTGCCTTGCCGAAACAAAAAAATATACCAAGGCAAGAATCAGACGAGCAATCTGGAACACTTACTTCGGCGTTACCTCCTCCGATGTTAGAGTGCTTCCCTCCTACACTCAGGTTCTTGCTATGGATAGTATTGGGCGGTCGGTGCTGAAAAGAATCAAGAAAGTGAGCGACTTCCCCGTTATCACCAAACCATCTTCTTACAGGGAGTACGGTGATGGGGTTATCAAGCAAAAGGAGCTTTCAAACAAAGCGGATTCGATTTTCGGTTTATCGCTTAAAAATTCGAATTCGGGACGTTTTCCGCTGATTTTCACACCTTATGTAAAGGAGTGACCTTTTGTGCGAAATGTCCACACAATCGACCTTTGTCGAAGATATTTACATCAATCAATTGCTTTGATATGATAATATCGAGGTGGACAAGCAGCCGTCATTTTCAAATATTATGAAAGGAGTACATACCTATGTTAAAATTTGAAGGCGTAAGCGAAAACGAGTTTGTTGAATACAAGGGCAAGCCCATCGTACGCCAGGGTGACGATATTTTCTACGGCGATCTGTCAGAAAAATATTTCGTCTACATGATGATTATGTCGACCAAGAAGTCTCCTAAGGGCGACTATCAGGTTCCCGACACTATTATGGTTCAGCTGCTTGACAGTCAGACCAAGAAACCTGAAAAGCAGAAGATTACCAACGGACTTGTGGAGGCATTTGATTTTGCCGAAGCTTGGCTTGCTTACAACGAAAAAGAATAATTTTGAGAATAGCGTACGTGTGGTTTTGCTTCACGTAAGGAGGTAAAAAATGAATAAGAATAAATTAAGCAATCCCGTAAGGTTGATTGCTTTTTTTCTAACCGCTGTGCTGCTTATATGCACATTTGGGTTCACTGTTGACGGCTGGCAGATTAATTTTCCGTCAAACAAGGATCAGTCATCTGCCCAATTGCCCGAGCAGGTTCCCGATTCTTCGGTGGAAAATCAAATTCCCGAAGAAAATGAACCAAACCAAGAACCCGAAACGCCGGAAATACCGGATGTAAAATATTATAACAGAATTACCGGTCTTGAATGTACCGAGCAGATATCATCTAACTCGCATCTTGCATTTGTGATGAATCCGCAGCTTCCAAGCTACGGTGTCAGCGACGCGGATCTTCTCTGTGAAGTGCCAACCGAGGAGGGAGCAACAAGATACGTTGCCTTTATTCCTGAAATTGACAATCTGTGGAAAATCGGCTCTATCACACCAACAAGAGGATATATAAATAATCTGATAAAATATTTCGGCGGAATTTGTGTTTCAAATGGAAATGATGATTCCTTTATATATTCTTCCTGTGATATAACGGCTAACTCTCTTGATTTATCCCCGGGATATCAGTACACCGAATTTACAGACAATGTATATACAAACCGAGATTTGCTTATTTCTGCAATTAATAATTCGGGCATAGACAGAACGTCGGTTTCCTCTCCAATGCTTCCCTATGAATTTATTGATATCGGGGGAGACAACATAGTTTTGGGTGATACAAATGCACAGATTATTTCTATTGCTCACTCGGAAAAGAACCTGACCGAGCTGCATTTTAACAGTGAAACAAGAAAATATGTTTTATATAAAAACGGAAGCGAAAAACTTGATGCAATTAACAACAAAACCATCGAATTTACAAACTGCTTCGTTTTATTTGCCGATTCTGTAACTTATGATAATCCGGAATACAGTCAAATGGTTATGGATACCATTGGTGAAGGTGTTGGGTATTACTTCACCGAAGGCGGCATTATGGAGATAAACTGGGTTGGTTCGTCAGACGGTTCGCTTACTTTTTATAACAAAGACGGTGGGAGATTGACGGTTAATCGGGGAAACGGATATATTACTTTTATAAAATCATCAAAGCAGGAGAACCTTTCATATAAATAACCTAAACGACAGAGTATGAATACTGTACTCTGTCTTTTTTTATAAATATTTACTTTTTTTTAATAATATTGACATTATTTGACATAAGTGATATAATTAATTTATCACATAAAGGGAGGACATTTTAATGCATGAACTTTTAATCGAGCCATTAAAGTACTACGAAACAGTAGGAAAAGCGACTCACGAGCAAAACGCAATTCAGCATTTTAACGATCTGCTTGGCAAATCGGGTGTAAATGTTGAAGAAAACCGCGAGACAGTAAAGAAGTACAATGCGGAGCTTGATGTTATCAAAGACCTTTCAAAAGTTCTGAGTAAGTTTAAGCTTTACAGAGTATTACTTGTTATCGGAATTATTGCGGGTGTTGTACTTTTAATAACATCTTTTACGCAGTTTTCCGAGTCATTTTTCGGAGGATTCCTTTTACTTTTGCTTGGAGGCGGTCTGATTGGAGGAGGAATTTATCTTTTAGTTAAAAAGGTTAATCCCAAGATCAAAAGCACCAATGCGGTTAAGGCAGAACACGAAGCTGTAGCAAATGATATTCAACAGCAAGCTTGGGCACAAATGGCTCCCCTCAATTCTCTCTTCAGAGATGATGACGCAGTTCGTCTTATCGAAAAGACTATTCCCGAATTTTCATTTGAAGAAAAGTTTACCCGAGCTCACGAACGTTATTTCTCAAGAGAATATGATTTTATTGATCTTCATCACGACGAAGCATCAATGCTGGATACTCTTCCCGGTAAGTTTGCAGGAAATCCATTCCTTTTCTGCCGCAGACGTGTTCATTCTATGGGAAGCCATACATATCAAGGAAGTCTTACTATATCCTGGACCGAAACCTATCGTGATTCAAACGGCGATTTACAGACTCGTACCAGAACGCAAACACTTTACGCATCTGTTACAAAGCCCAAACCCTATTACTATACAAACACCTTCCTTGCATACGGAAACCAGGCGGCTCCCAATCTTAACTTCAGCAGAGTTTCTTCTCACGCAGAGAACCTTAGCGAAAGAGCACTTGAAAGAAAGATTAAACGCGGCGAAAATAAGCTTCAAAAGCAGGCGGCTAAGGCCGTAAAGCAAGGCGGCACATTCCAGGAGATGGCAAACTCTGAGTTTGATGTTCTCTTTGGAGCTACCGACCGTGATAACGAGGTTGAGTTCAGATTAATGTACACTCCTCTCGCTCAGCGTAATACTGTTGAACTTATTAAGGATAAGAATAATTACGGTGATGATTTCGACTTTAACAAGTGCGGTAAGTTCAATGTCATTATGAGTGACCACGCACAGAATTGGAATATGAATGCCCACGCAGGAAATTACTATTCTTACGACATTGATCAGATTTACTCTAACGTTGTAAACTTCCACAACAGCTATTTCAAGTCTATATTCTTTGATTTTGCTCCCCTGCTCTCTGTACCTGCGTATGTTGAAGAGCCCTGTGCAGCACTTGAAGATTATGACGATAATTCACGCAACTACACCTACTATGAACACGAGGTTATGGTTAATGCCGCAGGATATAACAACTTTGTTCACGAGGATTCCACAACAGAGGCAATTCTTAAAACCGAATTTGTAGCCAAGGATTCTTCTGTTGACAAGATTGCTGTTACCGCTTATTCCTACACAACATTTGACAGAGTTGATTTCATTCCCGTTCTTGGCGGCGACGGTTATTATCACGATGTTCCCGTTCCGTGGATTGAATACATTCCTGTTAGCAAGACATCTCACGTTGCTATCGGTAACTCACTTTTCAACCACGTTGACGGCGATGTTAACTACCACGGCTTAAATATCTATTCAATATAAAAATAATAAATAATAAATAAAAAACGGAGGATTTAAAAAATGTCATATCAGTTAGACGAGCTCAGCACTGAAGATATCAGAGCAGAAGGCCTTGACACACACGTAATTGCAAAGAAAATTCCTGTTACCGTAGGCACAGGATCAAAGGTATTTGAGGTTATTCTTTGGCTTCTTGGAATTATTCCCGGTGTTATTTTCCTTATTATGAAGGTTAAGGCACAGAATTACTTCCAGCAGCTTCAGCAGAAGATTCAGCACAATGCATCTCAGATCGACAACTATCTTGAACAGAGAGTTATGGTTCTTCAGAACTGTGCAAGACTTCTTGACAAGGCAATTGATCTTGATAAAGCTACATATACCGAAATCGCTAAGTACAGAAGCGGTATGGGTGACGAGGCAAGAAACGAAGTTGCAGGCAAGCTTGATGCGGTAGCTAACAGCATTAATATCGCTTTTGAGAACTACCCTGACCTTCAGGCACACAAGGAAATTGCCGATGCAATGAGACAGAATATGTATCTCCAGAGAGAGATCACCGCTGCACGTGAGCTTTACAACGACAGCATCAACACCTGGAACAGAGAGATTTTCAGCTGGCCCACAAAGCAGATTGTTGCTGCAAAGTGCGGTTATACCACAAGAATTCCCTTCATTGCTTCTCAGGAAATCAAAGCTCAGGCGAAGTCTGTTTTCTTCTAATATCAAATTTTTTAAAGGGATAGGTAAAATGCCTATCCCTCTTTTTTATATTAATTATCTTAAAATTTTAAAAAATTATATAACCAAACCAACTCAAATACATTTGACAAATATGCCCTTATATGATATAATATTTAAAAAATTTTTTTGAGGTGCAATATGCTTTACGAAGATTTAAAATACGAGCTTGATAAAGAATGTTTTTCTGCAAAAGAAGAATTTTTGCTTGAAAAAAGTCATGAAAATGATATTGATGCTATGTATCTTTTGGGACTTCTCTATTATGAAAACGGCAACGACAATGAAGCATACGAATGGTTTTCCAAGGCAGCCGAAAAGGGACAGCCGGATTCAACCTATTATATAGGCAAATTCTATGAACACCCCAGCGGTTTTGAAATTGTTGAGCCGGATGAAAATAAGGCAATCGAATATTGGTTAAAGGCGGTAGAGCTTGGCTCTGCAAAGGCGATGTGCGAGCTTGGTTGGCGATACAGACAGGGCTGGGGTGTTATTGAGCAAGATGAAAAAAAGGCGGTAAAGCTCTTCGAAGGGGCAGCCGAGCAGGAATATTATGATGCTTATTTTTGGTTATCTCTCTGCCATAAGCACGGAAACGGTGTTGAAAAAAATCTTGATTTAGCTTTCGAATATTTAAGAAAGGCATTTTATTCTCAGGCAGAAGAGCTTATATAACAAAAAACTACTTGACTTTTAGATATAATGCTTTGAATTATATAAAAAATATAAATCTCCTTGATTTACAGATACGAATATTATAATCTGTAAAAACAAGGAGATTTTTATTTATTTTTGATTTGTAATTTAATCTAATGCCTCAAAAGGAATGTCGTTTTCATTTGCAAACTCCTCGGCACAAGAGCCCTTGAAGCCGTTTCTCCAAGGTTGACCCATAAGTACGCAAATAACACCTATAATAAAGATTATTCCCGCAACGCCCCAAATTCTAAAAATTAATCCAGAAAAATTATACATAAGTATCCCTCCTCTTTTTTTTATTTTGTTCTTTTAGTTAGGTTATACACCATACCAGTCAAAAAATCAATACAACAGTATAAATCCCCTTTATTTACAAATACTAACATCACACCTAAAATAAAAGGAGATTTTTGTATATATATGAAAGCAACCGGAATTGTTCGTCGAATTGACGATCTTGGACGTGTGGTTATACCCAAAGAAATACGTCGCACTATGAGGATCAAGGAGGGAGACCCTCTTGAAATTTATACCGACCGAGAAGGAGAGGTAATTTTCAAAAAATACTCCCCTATCGGCGAGATGCAGGACTTTGCAACAGACTATGCTGATACACTTCAAAAAACCTCATCTTCGCCTATTTTCATTTGTGACAGAGATGCGGTTATTGCCGTATCTGGTGCATCAAAGCGAGATTATCTTGAAAGAAAGATTTCAAGAGGACTTGAAGAAATTGTAGAGTCACGTTCCCTTTATGTAAGAGGGCCAGGAAAGGAGCCGATTTCAATTATCAATGACGGCGGATCTCATTACGTGAACTGTGCAATGCCTATTCTCAGCGAGGGAGATATTATTGGATGCGTGGTTTCCGCCTGGCAATACGATATGTCCACAAGCAATAAAATATCCGATGAAATTGAATCCAAACTTGTTCAGACGGCGGGGATGTTTCTCGGCAAGCAGATGGAAAGCTAATACAGAATTGTTTCTTTCTAAAGCAAAAAGCAAACGGAAGAGGTGATAAAAACACCTCTGCCCTATTTTATATACCTGTTTTTATAAATGTATTAGTTGGAGAGATAATCCTTAAGAGTCTTGGATCTTGACGGATGACGAAGCTTACGATGTGCCTTCGCCTCGATCTGTCTGATTCTCTGTCTCGTAATCTCAAACTTCTTACCAACCTCTTCAAGTGTGCGAGGTCTGCCGTCTTCAAGTCCGAAACGAAGCTTGATTACCTGCTCTTCTCTGGGAGTAAGAGTGTGAAGGATGTTGCAAAGCTGCTCGCGAAGAAGCGAGTAAGATGCACTGTCAGAGGGTGCGGGAGAATCGTTGTCTTCTACAAAGTCGCCAAGGTGGCTGTCCTCTTCCTCACCAATAGGTGTTTCAAGAGAAACGGGGTCCTGAGCTATCTTCATAATCTCGCGAACCTTATCGGGAGTCATATCAAGTGCCTCTGCAACTTCATCTGTGGTGGGCTCTCTGCCAAGCTCCTGAAGAAGCTGACGGGTTGTTCTTGAAACCTTATGTATGGTCTCAACCATATGAACGGGAATTCTGATAGTTCTCGCCTGATCTGCAATAGCTCTGGTAATTGCCTGACGGATCCACCAGGTTGCATATGTGGAGAACTTATATCCTTTGCTGTGATCGAACTTTTCAACCGCCTTGATAAGACCAAGGTTACCCTCCTGAATAAGATCAAGGAAGTACATACCCTTACCTACGTGACGTTTTGCAATACTTACAACAAGACGAAGGTTTGCCTCGATAAGCTCGTCCTTTGCCTGCTTATCACCGAGAGAAATTCTCTCTGCAAGCTCTGCCTCGCGTTCAGGAGAAAGAAGCGGAATTTTTCCGATCTCCTTAAGATACATTCTAACGGGATCGTCAATGGCAAGTCCTTCCTGAGAGAAATACTTGTCCATATTCTCGGTAGAATCAAAGTTACGTGCGTCCTGCTCAATTTCCTTAAGCTCGTCTGTTTCAAGCTCGTCGGGACTTGCAGAATCAATGTCGCTTTGAGAAATATCGTAATCAATATCCTCAAGTGCCTTCATAATGTCCGAATTACCGATACCGCCGTCACCCTTGGAGTCGATATACTCGTTAACGTCAATTCTGTCTCTGCTCATTTTATAATCCTCACTTTATTTAATATACCTTAAGAATTTCGTTTTTGCTCGATAAGCTTGGCAAGACTGTCAAGAGAGCTGTTTTTTTCATTATTCTTTTTAGCAACCGAACGGCGAAGCTTATTGATGCTGTCAAGGAGCACCTCTGTACCGTTATCGCTAAGCTCCATTCGGCTGATTTTCATTCTTGTAATTCTGCCGCACTCATCGGGAGTGAACTGTGCATCAATATCGTGATGAGAGTCATCACCCTCGGTGTATGCCTGCTTGATGTAAGAAAAAACTCTGCGATTAAGCTCGGTGATGAAATCATCCTCCGAAACAAGCTCCTCATCAAAGGCCTTTTTGCGATGCTCGGGATACATAAGAAGCAAGCCGAGAACCGCCTCTTCATTTTTAGCCGCAGCCGGTGCTTTTATAAAATCGGGGTTTACCCTATCGGAGTAACCGATGGCATCCTGTCTAACCTTTTGAGATTCTTCCTTACGCCTTGCATTATTGGCACGTGCTATAATTCTGTCAACGTCGCTCTTGATGCTCTTTTTATCAACGCCAAAAATTTCAGACACTCTTTGAATATAAATATCACGTTCTGCCGAGGAATAAGTCTCGGATATCAAGTTTTCGCTCTCGTGAAGTGCTCTGATTTTATCCTGCGGAAGGTTGATATCCCGCTTTGAAAGTATGTTTTCAAGGTTATAGTCAAACTTGGATTTAGACTCTCCGAGAACCTGGCGGAACTTGTCCGCACCAAACTTTTTAATATATTCATCGGGATCTTTTGCTCCGGGCACACGAAGAATGGAAACCTCAAGGCCAACCTCGGTAAGCATTTTTACTGCTCGCATAGCGGCCTTTTGCCCCGCCTCATCGGCGTCATAGGAGATAATAACCTTCTTGGTATATCGGCTCATCATTCGTGCCTGCTCAGAGGTGATTGCAGTACCAAGAGTAGCTACGGCATTCTCAAAGCCGGCGGCGTGCATTGCAATAACGTCCATATAACCTTCGCAAAGGATAATGGTTTCCTGACAATGATGCCTTGCAAAATTAAGTGCAAACAAATTTCTCGATTTTTTGAATACGGGAGTGTCAGAGGAATTTTTATACTTTGGCTTAGAATCATCCATAACACGACCGCCAAAAGCAATTACATTACCCGAAACATCAATTATCGGGAACATAATGCGATTGCGGAATGCGTCGTAATATCTGCCCTTCTCGCTCTTTCCGCAAAGGAAAGCTGCCACAAGCTCGTCATAAGTATAGCCCTTTGAAAGCATATACTTTGAAAATACATCAAAGCTGTTTGGAGCAAAGCCAAGTCCAAAGTGCTTTATAGTTGCTGTGGAAAGTCCACGCTTTTCGGTAAAATACGCAAGAGCTGCCTTTGCATCGGGATTATCAGAGAAAAGACAGTGATTAAAATATCTGGCCGCGTCTTTGTTCATTGCGAAAAATCTGTTTCTGTCATACTTTGGCATATTTTGCAGATTTGATTTCTCATCTCTTACAATAGTAATGCCTGCTCTTTGTGCCAAAAACTCTACCGCATCGGGATAATCAAGATTTTCTCTTTTACGAATAAACGAAATTGCATCACCGCCCGCTCCGCAACCGAAGCAATAAAAGCTGTTGTCTGCCGGATAAACGGTGAATGAAGGAGTCTTTTCACTGTGGAAAGGACAAAGACCTTTCAGATTAGATCCGGCTCGCTTAAGCGACACATAACTTCCGATAAGTGTTTCAATATCGTTACGCATCAAAACCTGCTCTATTGTCTCTTTGCTTATCATAAAAGCTCCTCCTTTTTCAAAATTGTATCTTAATATACGATTAAATTGGCAAAAACACTTTTATTTTTTTTAAAAACAAAATTCTTCGCCAAAAATTTCTATCTGCACTCTGCCTGCGGTTGCCTCAACAAGCTTATTTTTCAAGGATTCCAGTGCTGATGAAATAATTTTTCCGCCGATTTTTACACCTGTGTCATAGGTTGTGGATTCAACACGAAATCCCTCGTCGGAGAGTGTGGTGGAAATTTTGCCGTAATCCGAATAGCTTACGGAAATTTCAACCGTTGTATAAATATCATATCGAATTATCTCGGCTGCTTCAAGAGCACCGAGAGCCGCCGACGTATATGCACGAACAAGACCGCCTGTACCCAAAAGTGTACCGCCGAAGTATCTTGTTACAACAATAACCACGTCTGTGCAACCGTTCTTACGGATAATATCAAGCACAGGCATACCTGCAGTACCCTGGGGCTCTCTGTCATCGGTAAATCTTGTTGTAAAGTTTTCACGCAAAACGTAGGCATAAACGTGATGTCTTGCATCGGGATAACGTTTTTTCACAGAGTCGATAAAAGCAAGTGCCTCCGTCTCTGTGCTGACAGGCATCGCCTGACCGATGAAAACCGATTTTCGATCCTCATACTCAAAGTGCGAGTGCTGTTTTACGGTTATATAACTGTCCATAACAATACCTTAAACTATATACTTTCCGTATAAGCCCTTTCCTCGCTCATCAAAAATAACATCAAGGGAAATGCCGTTGTCAACGTATTCCACATTGCTGACTGTATAATTATCATAAATTGCACTGAGTGCCGACTGATCGGAATATGGGATAAGAATACTGTATTTCTTTTTGAATTTGTGGATTGTATTTTCGATAACCTCAAGCATTCTGTCAATTCCGAGGCCTGTTGCTCCGGAAATAATAACAGTGTCCTCGCCGTCAATATTCTCGATGGGCTCGTCAAGCAAATCACATTTGTTATAAACATAAATAATGGGCTTGTCGGATGCACCAAGATCCTCAATAACACTCTTTGTTACCTCAATATGCTCCTGCACCTCGGGATCGGTTATATCCGAAATAATAAGGAGAATATCTGCATAAACAACCTCATCAAGAGTAGACTTAAATGCCTTAACGAGATGATGAGGAAGCTTTCTGATAAATCCAACCGTATCGGTCAAAAGCACACTTTCACCGCAGGGCAATTCAAGCTTTCTTGTAGTAGGATCAAGGGTGGCAAAAAGTTTATCCTCTGATAGAACTCCTGCACCGGTAAGTGCATTTAAAACTGTTGATTTACCTGCGTTGGTATATCCCACAAGAGCAATCTTGCAAAGACCGCTTCTGTCACGCTGAGCACGCATAACGGCTCTGTTATGCTCCATTTCCGCAAGTCGCTTTTCGAGAGCATAAATCTTTTCCTTCATATGACGGCGATCGCTTTCAAGCTTCGACTCACCGGGACCTCTTGTACCAATACCGCCGCCGAGACGGGAAAGCTCTGTCCCCTTACCCATAAGACGTGGTGCACTGTAACGAAGCTGTGCAAGTTCAACCTGAAGCTTTCCCTCGCCGCTTGTAGCGTGGAGAGCGAAAATATCAAGTATAAGCATACTGCGATCAATAACTCTTATATCACCGCCAATATCGCCTTCAAGATTTCGAATCTGTGCGGGAGTAAGCTCAAAATCAAAAATTACAAGCTCTATACAATTATTTTTACAAAGCTCGGCAATCTCAGAAACCTTTCCCTTACCGATACAGGTACGGGGATCAAAGCTATCCTTAACCTGAATAACCCTGGCAAAAACACTTCCGCCTGCGGTGTCAAGCAATCTTTCAAGCTCGTCAAGAGAACGTTCACACTCGGGAATGTCGTTGCCTCGCTCGGCAATTCCGACAATAATCGCTTCGCTTTTTACAATTTCAGAATCCTTCATAAATCTTCCTTTTTAGAAACAAAAAGAGTGCAGGAAAAATCCAAGCACTCTTTTATGATACATTGATTACTTGTTGTTCTGTGCGGCTGCAAGACGCTTCTTGAACTTATCAAGACGTCCGCCTGCGTCAACAAACTTCTGCTTACCTGTATAGAAAGGATGGCACTTGGAGCAAATTTCCACGTTCATGTCGCCCTTAACAGAGTGAGTCTGTACGGTTGCACCACATGCACACTTAATGGTAGCCTCTTTGTATTCGGGATGTAATCCTGCCTTCATTTTAACACCTCTTTTACATTAAAGTCATTTTAATACGGCTTATTATATCATATAATTTTGATTTTTGCAATACCTTTTTCAAAAAAAATTATATCTTTTCTTCTATTTTTTTGCGTAAACGCGACATAATTTTCTTTTCAAGCCGAGAAATATAACTCTGACTGATGCCGAGAGCATCTGCAACCTCTTTTTGAGTAAGCTCCTTCCCATTCCCGAGACCAAACCTAAGCTCTACAATTATTCTTTCCCGATCATTAAGATCGGATACGGCTGCTCTAACAATTTTTCTTTCCTCTGCTTCCTCCATATCCCTTGTTACAACGTCGGCCTCGCTGCCCAAAATATCAGAAAGCAAAAGCTCGTTTCCGTCCCAATCCACGCTTAACGGCTCGTCAATTGATATTTCCCTTTTATGCGTAGAGGTTTTTCTGATAAACATAAGAATTTCGTTTTCGATACATCTTGATGCATATGTTGCAAGTTTAATGTTCTTATCCGAATTAAAGGTAGAAATTGCCTTTATAAGTCCAACCGTTCCTATTGAAATAAGCTCCTCGATATTGGCTCCGGTATTTTCAAACCGCTTTGCTATGTAGGCCACCAAGCGAAGATTATGCTCTATCAGCATATCCCTGGCTTTTTCTGTGTGAATTTCCTTTATCATCATCTCCTCTTCCTCTGCAGAAAGAGGCGGCGGAAGTGTTTCACTACCATTTATATAATATATACTGTTGGTTTTAAAAATTCTTGATAAAAAAATCCGAAGCTTTAAAAGCGGATTTTTGATTTTATAAGAAGACATTGTCAAGTGCGGCAGACGGCATTAGTGCCTTATATCCGCCGAAATCTCCCCCTTCCTTATCAATAGCAAGTGTTACCGAAAGCTCTTCCTCTCGGTCTCCTTTTAGTATTTTCACATTATCTGCTTTCACCCCAACAAGTACGTGCGTGTGACCTCCTCGGGAAACCGGAATGAGTCTTATACGCTTTTTAACCTTTCTTTCAAGCGAATCAATTCCCGATAATTCAATGATATTTTCAGGCAGAATGGTTTTTGCAAGATCTTTTTTAATAAGAAGCACAGGGCTCATATCCATTGGATCAACAGCCAGGTTACCGCTGTCAACAAAAGCGGACACCACCGCTTTATTTTCAAAAAATGATATTTCTATATCTACACTTCCTTCGCTTTCAATACCAGAAAAGAATGAAACAAGCATCTTAAATACTCCTATCGACAACAAAACTATCAGAGCGAGAACAAGCATTTTACGGTTTACCGCACCGCCTTCTGTTCCGTCAAAAATATTTGATATGTATTTATCAAAAATTCCAAAAGCAAACGAAACTGCACCACCCGTAAGTGCTTCAAATATCAAAAATGCAAAAATGAACTTTCCTTTTCTGATTACCGATACACCTTTAGGAGCTATCCACCCCATAAGGCAAAGACTGACGGCAGAAACAACCAGCTTTAATATCGGATATTCAGGCAAAAAAACAGTACCGACTGCAACAAACGCACCAATTAATGATGCGAAAATCAGTCTTTTTGAATTTGTTGGAACTTTTGAAAGGCGAGACGCGAAATAAAGCGAGAGAATATCCACAGTAAAATTAATTAAAAAGTACACATCAATATAGAGTGTTCTCACAAAATCACCGCCTCTCATTTACAAAAAATATTTTAGCACAAATAAGACAAATAACTTGTCACAAAATGTATTTAAAAAAATATTTTTTCAATAAAAAAATCACAGAAAACACGCATAAAACGGTCATCTGTGATTTTTCTGTTTTGTTATATATTACTTGACAAGTTTTTCTATCTGATCTGCAGCACGTTCCATATAATCGCCTTCAAACAGCTCGATTACACCCTTGTCGCAAAGTGATGCAAGCGAAGGATCAATAGGAAGCTTTGCCAGAACAGATGTGGAATGAGCATTTGCAAGCTCGTCAATATGACTCTCGCCATAGGGCTTGATAACCTTTCCGCAGTCGGGGCAAATAATATAGCTGTAGTTTTCAACAAGACCAAGAACCTTAACATCCATAAGATTTGCCATATTAACTGCCTTTTCGACAATCATAGAAACAAGCTCCTGGGGGCTTCCTACAATAACAATTCCGTCAAGAGGAAGAGACTGGAATACCGTAAGAGGAACGTCGCCTGTTCCGGGAGGCATATCCACGAACATAAAGTCAACCTCGCCCCAAACAACATCTGTCCAGAACTGCTTTACAACCCCTGCAATAACAGGGCCACGCCATACAACCGGCTTGGTTTCTTCGTCCATAAGCAAATTAACACTCATAACCTCAATGCCGGTCTTTGTTCTCGGAGGAAACATACCTAAGTCGCTTCCCTCAACAGAGCCACATTTTAAGCCAAAAGATATAGGAATAGAAGGACCTGTTACGTCAGCATCAAGAATTGCCGTTTTATAACCCCTTCTTTGCATCGTTACCGCAAGCATAGAGGTAACAAGCGATTTTCCAACACCGCCCTTACCGCTTACTACACCGATAACACGCTTTACATTACTCGCCTTGTTCTGCGGTTCCAGAAGCGACTCCTTAGAACACTTCTGAGAACAGGAAGAACAATCATGTGTACATTCTGCCACGATTTATATCTCCTTATTTAACAATTAAATATATTCAACCTTGATGTCTCCATCAACCGATGTGAGCGAAATTCCGCTAAGTGTGCTACTGTAATTTTCAAGAATTACATTGGCAATTTTGTCTTCAATATGCCTTTCTATATATCTACGCATATTTCTTGCACCGTACTTTTCAGAATAGGACTCCTCTGCAACGAGCTCTAAAACATCGCTCTTGTATACAAGCTTAATTCCTTTATCAGCCAGATGTTCGCGAAGCTTTGTGAGCATAATATCTGCAATTTTTACAAAGTCGGATTTATCAAGATGACGGAAAGTAATTATTTCGTCTATACGATTAATAAATTCGGGACGAAGAAAGCTTGAAAGTGCCTTTTCGGTTCTATCCTTAGCAAGAAGCTCTCTCTTTTCGGCAAATCCGGGAATAGACGAAGAGCCCTCGCTTCCTGCGTTGGTAGTCATAATAATAACCGTATTTTCAAAATTAACAGTTCTTCCCTGTGCATCGGTAATCTTACCGTCGTCAAGCACCTGAAGAAGAATGTTAAGCACGTCGGGGTGTGCCTTCTCTATCTCGTCAAAGAGAACAACAGAATAAGGACGGCGACGTATCTTTTCGGTAAGCTGACCTGCCTCGTCATATCCAACATATCCGGGAGGAGCTCCAACAATTCTGGATACCGAGTGCTTTTCCATAAACTCTGACATATCAAGTCGAATAAGCGACTCGGGCTGTTTGAACAAATCGGCTGCAAGAACCTTTACAAGCTCGGTTTTACCAACACCTGTCGGGCCTGCGAAAATCATAGAAACAGGATTCTGTCTATACGAAACACCTGCTCTTTTGCGTTTGATGGCACGAACGACCGCATTTACAGCATCATCCTGACCGATAATCTTCTTAGAGATACGCTCATAGAGGCCGGAAAGCTCTGAAAGCTCGCCAACCGAAAGTTCGGACGCGGGAATGCCTGTCCATATCTCAATAACTTTAAGCAAATCATTGGAAGTAAGACGAAGCGATTCAATAATAGGTATAATTTCTTGCTGCCTTTCTTCAAGGCGAATTTTCTCAGACTTAAGATCGGCAATTTCCTTATAATTTTCCTCATTCTGTTCCTCGGGAACATCTACTTTGCTTTCAAGCTCCTCGCTTCTTTCGTTTATTTCCTCAAGACGCTTTTCGATTTTCTTTTTTTCGTTAAGCTCGGGACAGTTAAGAGCCGCCTTTGCCGCCGCCTCGTCAATAAGGTCTATGGCTTTATCGGGCAGAAATCTGTCGGTTATATATTTTTCCGAAAGAGTGGCCGCAAGACGTGCAATCTCATCAGAAATAGCTACACTGTGGAAGTTTTCGTAATACTTTTTAATACCCTTAATAATATCAACGGTTTCATCAACAGAGGGCTCTTCTATCTTTATGGGCTGGAAACGACGTTCAAGAGCACTGTCTTTTTCAATGCATTTTCTGTACTCTTTCAGAGTTGTTGCACCGATAACGCGAATTTCGCCTCTTGACAGGGCGGGTTTCAGCAGATTAGCAGCACTCATACTTCCGTCAGATGTTTCTCCTGCTCCCGAAATATTATGAACCTCGTCGATCATAAGGATAATGTTCCCTGCCGCCTTTATTTCTTTAAGAAGGCCAAGAACACGTGATTCAAACTGTCCGCGGAACTGTGTACCTGCAACAAGGGCGGTAAGGTCAAGCTGCCATACCTCAAGTCCCGAAAGTGGCTCGGGAACCTTGCCCTCAACTATACGAAGGGCAAGTGCCTCAACAATGGCGGTTTTACCAACACCCGGCTCACCAATAAGACAGGGGTTGTTCTTCTGCCTTCTTGAGAGAATCTGTATCATACGGTCAATCTCTCTGTCACGGCCGACAATTCTGTCTATCTTGCCTGCTGCCGCCTTCTCGTTAAGGTTAGCACAATATGTGGAAAGAAGCTTCTTTTGGGGATCTTCCTTCTTTACATCGGAACGCTTTTTATTTTTGCCGCCCTTTTCGGGTTGCGGCTTCTGGGAAAGGCCGAAAATTTCTCCAAGATTAAGAGTGGGAACCTTGCCATTTTCTTCATCATCAGAATCAACAAGAGCATTCTGCATCATATCGTCAATCTCTTCATTCATACCCTGGATTGCATCCTCGTCTATGCCCATTTTTTTAAGCATATCCACAACAGGAGGCGGCTTTATTCCGAGCTCCGCCGCACACTGAAAGCAAAGCCCCTCGCTTATTGATTTTCCGCCGTCAAGACGGGTTACAAAGACCGATGCAGGTCTTTTTTTACATCTTACACAAACTTGTATCTTCATTTATTTTCCATTTCTTCGCCTATGCGACAAATTTGAGTTAAATTAAAATTTTAAAAGTAAATTCAAAGGACTTAAAACTGACAGCATACGATACAAAGGCCCACCTTTAAATTGAGAGCCAGTCAAATAGCCGTCAAAATAGCCATAGCTAAGTCCAAAATCAACCAAAAAAACAAATATCCAAGCTACACCCACACCCAGAAACCCCGACAAAAGCACACCGAGAATTCTGTTTATCTGCCCAAAAATACCAATATCAAGTATTCGATTTGCAAGTCCGATAACAAGCAAAAAAACAAGCTTTGTCAGTACATACAAAAGAACAAATGCAATTATTTTTGATATTGTCAGAATCAACGGATTTGCTAATACTTCTGCAATTTCAAAAGCAGACCAAGATTTTTCCTGTGAAGAAAATATCGGTATATCAAAAAGTGCGGCTGATATTTTTACTATATTCGGCAGCTTGTCCGGGGTACAAATCTCAGAACAGTTTACCGATAAATGCTCTTTAAGACAGTTTTTTACCGGAGAGCTTATAAGAGGGGCGATTATTTTTTGTCCTACTACATCATAGAGCAGCAAACTGACTACAAGGCAAATAACAAGCTTTGCCGGCTTTGCAGCCATTTTGAAAAGACCGTTTTTATATCCCATATTAGACATAAACAGAATTATCAGAATTATTACAATCTCTAAAACTACGGTAAAAATCAATCGCCCGTCCTCCAAAAAAGGTTTACCGTATAATTATAAACAAACAGACAAAGTTTATTTAAGAATTACACATTCTTCGCCAAAGAGCGAGGACAGTTTTGTCATAACCTTTTCGGTGGGAGCTACAAGGCAATCCTTCATAGCACAGTATTTTTTCCTGCTCTCATCATAAAGCACGATTTTAGCATTTCCCCTGTTCAATGCGGAAATACGCAGGATAACATTTATTCTCGAATCATTTAAATTCGGAACTTTGATATAAATTTTTGTTTCATTGTTCTCGGATTCCTTTTGAACATACTCGGAATCGGGAATGAGAGCCATGGCACTCGATAAAAGAAGTCTTGGTGCTTCGCCCTCCTCGGTGGCGATATTGCCGTCAATAACAACAGCCGTATCTTCTTCAAGAATTTCGGAATATTTCTGATAGCTCTTGGCAAAGACAACAATATCTATTTCAGAAAATCTGTCTTCCAAGGTAATGTATGCCATAACACTGCCGTTTTTTGTCACCTTTGTTCGCTTCGAGGTGATAATTCCGACAACCCTGACAGCAGATTTGTCTTTATATTTTGTGCTTTCAACTCCCTCGTCTGTAAGCTGTTCAATAATCTCTGATATTTTATCAGGCGAGAGCTTTTCAAGATGACGGGAAAATCCGTCTATAAGATGCCCCGAGAAATACATTCCCGAGCTTTCCTTTTCAAAAAGCAAAAGCTCACGCATAGGATATTCAGGAAGTTCGGGGTATTTATAATGAACTGATGAACCGACTCCGCTTGTCTGGGAAAACAGATCCATCTGTCCTGCAATGTTGTTTCTTGTTCTGTCATGCTCGGAATCAATTATTGCTTCAAAGCAGTGAAGAAGCGAGCTTCTTGTGATGCCAAAGCTGTCGAATGCACCGCATTTAATAAGCGATTCCACAGTTCGTTTGTTCAGATCGCAGTCAATCATTCGAGAAATAAAGTCATCAAATGAATGATAATCTCGGGCAGAACGGTTTTTGATAACAGATTTAGCAAAGTTGCGTCCCACGTTCTTTATCGCAAGAAGACCGAATCTGATATTGCCTTCATCGGCAGAAAATCTCTCTGTGCTTCGGTTTATATCAGGAGGAAGAACCCTTATTCCGAACTTTGCCGCATCTGCAATATATTCCCTTACCTTTCCCGCGTTATCAAGAACACTGGTTAAAAGTGCGGTAAAGTATTCTGCAGGATAATGTGCTTTCAAATATGCTGTTCGATATGAAATAATGCCGTATGCGGTCGCGTGACTCTTGTTAAAAGCATACTTGGCAAATCCAAGCATCTCTTCAAATATCTCCTCTGCCGCCTCTGTCGGCACACCTCTCTCTCGGCAGCCCGAAACAAATGCCTCTCGCTCCGCCTGCATAGCAGATGTCTTTTTCTTAGACATTGCACGTCTTACGATGTCTGCACGTGCGTAGGAATAACCTGCAAGCTTTCTGCAAATCTGCATAACCTGCTCCTGATATACAATACAGCCGTAGGTAACGTCAAGAATTTCTTTAAGCTCGGGAATCTTGTATTCTATTCTCTCTGTGCCGTGCTTTCTTGCTATAAAGCTGTCGATAGAGTCCATCGGTCCCGGCCTGTAAAGAGCAACACAAGCAATAATATCTTCAAGACAGGAGGGCAAAAGCTTTGTAAGCACCTGCTTCATTCCTCCAGACTCAAGCTGGAATACACCGTCTGTCTTTGCCTCGCAAAGCAGCTTAAACGTGTCTTTATCGTCAAAGTCAATCTTTGATATGTCAAAATCGGGTGTATGCTTTCTTATTTCCTTAACCGCATCTTCTATAACGGTAAGATACCTGAGTCCAAGGAAATCGAACTTTACAAGTCCGAGCATAGCATCTGTGTTCATATCAAACTGGGTAACAACACCCGTACCGCTGTATGAAAGCGGGACATACTCGTATGTGGGCTTTTCTGTCATTACAACACCCGCCGCGT
Organism: Eubacteriales bacterium; assembly: GCA_045538685.1. Taxonomy (GTDB): domain Bacteria; phylum Bacillota; class Clostridia; order Oscillospirales; family CAG-272; genus UBA1740. Next base: position 46,339 of record JAZSRX010000043.1, read on the forward strand.
GAGTAGATGCGTGACGAGGCATTCCCTCAAGCTTCATACTCAATTCAAGAAGACGCTTAACTTCCTCATCGTTTTTATAAAGCTCTTTAAGCTCGGCTGTGGAAATAGCATCGGCAATGCTTGACGCATCACGTGGAATAAGCTTTGCAACGGTATCAACCTTGCTGTAAGGCATACCTATTGCTCTGCCAACGTCACGAACCGCAGCTCTCGGTGCAAGAGTTCCAAATGTAACGATCTGGGCAACCCTGTCATCACCGTATTTTGACTTAACATAATCTATAACCTCTTCACGACGGTTATAGCAAAAATCTATATCAAAGTCGGGCATAGAAACTCTCTCGGGATTAAGGAATCGCTCAAAGAGAAGATCAAACGACATAGGATCGACGTCTGTAATATTAACAAGGAATGCAACAAGACTTCCTGCTCCCGAACCTCTGCCGGGGCCAACGGGAATTCCCTTGTTCTTTGCGTAGGTAACAAAGTCGCTGACTATAAGGAAATAAGCATTAAAGCCCATTTTGTCAATAACCGACAGCTCATACTCTATCCTTGCTTCGTATTCCTCGCGTGTGTGTTTAGAAAAATCTATTCTGCCCTGTTTTATCTTTCGATTAAAGCCATCTATTGCGTCGGAACGCAATTTATCTTTATGGCTTACTCCGCCTTCGGGACGGAAGTCCGGCAGATGAAGATGATCAAAATCAAAGTCAAAATTACATTTTTCTGCGATCTTTACCGTATTGGAAATCGCATCTTTATAGCCAGCGAAAAGAACCTTCATCTCCTCGGTGCTCTTAAAATAAAACTCATCTGTTTCAAAGCCGAGAGGTCTGCCATCGCTGACAAGAGTGTTCATCTGAATACACATAAGTGTTGCTTGTGTATCTGCATCGGCTCTTTCAAGATAATGTACGTCATTGGTAGCAACAAGAGGAATATTGTACTTTTCGCTGATAAGCTTTAACCCATAGTTCGCCTTGCGTTCATCATCAAGACCGTGGTTTTGTATTTCAAGATAGAAATCTTCACCGAAAATTTTCTTAAATTCAAGTGCTGTCGCCTCTGCCTCAGGCATACTGCCTGCAAGAATGTACTGAGGAATCTTACCTGCAATACAGGCGGAAAGTGCGATCAATCCCTCGCTGTGAGCTTTAAGCAGTTCCATATCAATTCTCGGCTTGGAGTAAAAGCCGTCAATGAAGCTCACCGAAACCATATATGAAAGATTTTTATATCCAATTTCATTTTTGCAAAGCAAAATGAGATGATTTCCCGAGGAATCCGCCTTACCTTCTTTCAGATGAAGCGATCTTGGTGCAACATACACCTCGCAACCGATAATCGGCTTAATTCCCCTTTCTTTAAGCGAGTTATAAAACTCAACTGCACCGTACATAACACCGTGATCGGTTATGGCTACGGCATCCTGGCCAAGAGCCAAAGCTTTGTCAGCGATAGAGGATATTCTTGTTGCTCCGTCAAGCAAACTGTATTCTGTATGGAGATGTAAATGAACAAATTCTCCCATGACTCCTGCCACCTTTCTTTAAAATAATATATTAATCATCGGTCAGTTTAAGCAACCTTGAACCAACCTCTTCTATTTTTTTCAGTCTGTGTGAAAGACCGGATTTTGATATCGCCGGTACCATTTGTGCCGCAAGAAGTGACAAAGGCAGGTCGGGATATTTAAGCTTTAATCTTGCTGTTCTTTCAAGCTCCTCGGGAAGCGAGGATAAGAGCTGAAGCTCATCCAGCTTTGAAATAATGGCTATTTGTCTTTCCGAAACAGCAGCCATTTTACCGTAATTATTTGTAACGCAGTTCAGATATCTTTGAGATTCACGTCTTGCAAGACTTGTAATTTTTTGTTCGATAACATCAAAAACGATGCTGTTAAGCCCTGCGTGGCCGTAAAACTCCTCTATCTCGTCGCCTTTTCTGAAATAAAGGACATCTCCGCTTTTTTTATGCGAAACAAGTGGATTCATACCGAGAACAGACAGCACTTCCCTGAAAATTTCTGTTCTTTTTCCAAGCGAAAATTCAAGTGCATACTGCTTTTTGGGATCGGACAATCTTCCTGCCGCAAGAAAAACACCTCGAAGGAAGGCGGAAAGACAGGCCTGACACTTACGGGGAAATACCGCATTCATATCAAACGGAGAGTGCCTTTCAACCTCAAAAAGATATTTTGACGCAGAGGGAGAATCAAAAGAAACAAATATGCTTCTTCCGCCGCTTGAGGGACGGTAAATTTTCGCCTTTCCGTAAAACTCCGAAACAAGCTTTGCAGTAAATTCAGCATATTCGGATTTTGAAAGCGAAAGAGTTATTTTTTTGCCCTCGGCATTTGCCTTTGCAAACAGTATTCCTGACAAAATTGCCCTTCTGCAACAGGAGGATTTATAAGTATGCTCTATAATTTCTGCCTTTTGTTCTAACGATACAGACACCTATCTTCCTCCTTACATAGTTTCTATCTCACTTTCGAGATAAACACCGAATTTTCTATACACACATTTTTGTGCGTAATTCATTAATCTTCTGTAATCAAGAGATGTTGCTCCTCCCGAATTTACAATAAAACCTGCGTGCTTTGAAGAAATCTGTGAACCGCCTATTTTATATCCTTTAAGACCGCATTCATCAATCAATTTTGCGGCATAAATCTTCTCGCCCGGTCGCTTAAAAGTACTTCCAAGCGAAGGGACACCCACAGGTTGAGTCCTTATTCTCGCTTCTCTGCACCTTTCCATCTCCAAAGAAACAGAAAATGTGTCCGCCTCACGAAGTTTAAACTCACAAGACAGAATAACATATCTTCCGCTTTTAAAAACCGAGCTTCTGTAAGAAAAAGCACATTCATCGGTTACCATATAATAAACCGAGTCGCTGCCCAAGTCATAAACGAGAACACGTGAAATACAATCGGATATTTCGCATCCGAAAGCTCCTGCGTTAACCATAACAGCTCCACCCAAGCTTCCCGGAATTCCCGATAAACCCTCAAAGCCGCTAAGCCCCGCTTTACAAAGAAACGAGGATATTCGCACAAGACCCACACCACATTCGGCAGTCAGGATATTACCGCGAAGTTCAAACCGATTGATTCTGTCGCTTCGAATAACAATTCCTTCGTATTTTTCGTCAGGCGGAAGCAGATTTGACATTCTGCCCACGATTTTGTATCGAATTTTTGTTTTCCAAAGAAAACGCACTAGATTAATCAGCTTATCCAAACTGTCAGGATAAGCTGCGAATTCTGCCACACCGCCAATTTTTACAGGCGAAATATCAGCAAGAATCAGGTTTTCTTTATATTCAACATCATGCATTTTAAGAAAATCCAAAAGATCTCTTTGCACGAAAACTCCTTAGTTATAGTTCTCTCTTTCCGAGAGCATATCTTTTGCAGCAGCCCTCTGAGAATCGGTTACATCAATACCTCCGAGAATTCTCGAAAGCTCGGCAATTCTGCCATCATCATCAAGCACCCTGACAGCCGTTTCGGTTGCACCGTTTACATCCGCCTTACTGATAAGAAAATGAACATCGCCGAGAGATGCAATCTGTGCCGAATGTGTAACACAGAACAACTGCGTATTCTTTGAAAGCCGAAGCATCTTTATACCGATTTTTCTTGCGGTTTTGCCGGAAACACCTGCATCTATTTCGTCGTAAATAATGGTGGGAACACCGTCTTTATCAGCAATTACACTTTTCAGTGCAAGCATAACTCTCGACATCTCACCGCCTGAGGCGATCTTCGACAGCGGCTGGGGTTCCGCACCCCTGTTAGCACTGATGTAAAATTCAACCGTATCGGAACCGTCACGATTAAGCTTTTTCTCACCGCCAACAAAGCTCTCTTTGATAGATGCAAAAAAGACAACCTTCGGCATATCAAGGAATTCGAGTGTTTCCTTAACCTGCTCTTCAAGCTCCTTTGCCGCGTTGCTTCTATTTTCGTGAAGCTTGTTTGCCAAGGCAAGAGCCGCATTGTAGGCATCCTTTTCCTTTGAGGTGAGCTGTTTTATCATCTCATCGGAATTTTCAAGTGCCATATACTCGTCATATGCTTTATCGCGGAATGAAAGAACCTCTTCAATAGTAAGTCCGTACTTCCGCTTTAACTTTGTGATTTTATCAAGACGGGATTCTATATTATTAAGAGTTTCGGTAGGATTGTCATCAATGTCGCTGAGGACAGAATAAACCTCTTCGGCAATATCCTCTACCTGATACAAAATATCACGCAAACGCTCGGAATAATCACCGAATCCCGAAACAACGTCAGAAAGCTGACCTAAGGCGGTTGAGCTTCTGTCAAGAAGATAGGATACACTTCCCCTCTCGCTGCCTTTAAGTGCCTTAAAAGCAAACTCCGAGTTTTTGATAATCTTCTCGCTGTTTTTAATCCTTACCTTTTTGTCGATTAGCTCTTCTTCCTCGCCAACGCGAAGTCCGGCAGAATCAATATCCTTTATCTGATAGGCAAGAATTTCTTTGATTCGCTCTCCCTCTCGGGCTTTTTTGATAAGATCGGCCTTCTCACTTCTTATAGATTCGAGAACAGAATATGCATTCCTGTAATCCGAAAGCAAATCCGAGCAACCGGCATAAACATCAATAAGCTCTAAATGATTTTTAGAATTAATCAGATTTGCCGTATCGCTCTGACCGTGAATGCTTACAAGATACGGCATAGCACTCTTTAATACAGCAAGACTGACACTTCTTCCGTTAAGCAATATTTTGTTTTTTCCGTCAGCACCAATTGTACGCTGAACCAATATTGAACCGTCATCATCCGCCTTTATACCAAGCTCCGAAAGTCGCTCTACAGTATAGTCCGAAAGCTCTCCAAAAAGACCGCTGACCATAGCAAACTTTTCTCCGTGACGAACAAGCTCCCTCTCGGCCTTTCCGCCAAGGAGAAGATTTATACTGTCTATAACTATGGATTTGCCTGCACCTGTTTCTCCGGTGAGAACCATAAATCCATCGGTAAAATCAAAGTCAACGTTTTTAATAACGGCTACGTTTTCTATATGCAAAGAAAGCAGCATATTTATTTTTTCTCCAGAATTTAGCTTACTTTATTTTGAAAATATCTCTCAGCTCGGATTCAAGCCGTAAAGCTCCCTCGCTGGTTTTTACAACAAGCAGAATAGTATCGTCGCCTGCAACAGATCCAACAATATCCTCTCTGCGAAGAGAATCGAAGCAAACCGCAACGGCATTTGCCATACCTGCAAAGGTTCTTACAACCACAATATGACCTGCTGCCTCTACTCTGATTACTGCGTCGGTCATAGAAGAATTAAGCACAGGAACCTTATTTTCTCCTGAGATAACCGAGCCGGGAGCAACATACTTATATGTACCGTTAATACCAATGCCTTTTATAAGATTAAGCTGTCTTATATCTCTTGAAGCGGTTGTCTGTGTAACGATATATCCCTCCTCAGCAAGTTTTTTGATAAGAGTATCCTGAGTGTCAATATCATACTTTTCGATTATTTCAAGGATTTTCTGCTGTCTTGCGTTTTTCATATTAGTTTATTTCCTTCCTTAAACAAGGTAGTGTATTTTGTTTAGCTTAAATTGTCATTTTTTGAAATATGCCAGATATTCTATATTTCCGTCTCCGCCAATAATTGGCGATTCCATAACACCAAGTTTTGTGAAACCGCAGCATAAGGCAAATTCAATTACATCATTTACTGCATTTTTTCGCAGAGTGTCGTTATTAACCACACCCTTTTTATTAAGCCCCGATCTGCCTACCTCAAACTGTGGCTTTATAAGGCAGATAAAGAGTCCGCCGGGTGCAAGTACCGAGCTTACCGCAGGAATAATCAGCTTTGCTGATATAAATGAAACATCCATAACCGCAAGGTTTGGTACATAATCAAAATCAGAAGGAGACATATATCTTGCATTGTAATTTTCTATTACAACAACCCGCTTGTCATTCCTTATAGATTCAACCAGCTGTCCGTATCCCGAATCAACGGCAATAACTCTTTTTACACCTCTTTTTAAAAGACAATCGGTAAAACCACCGCTTGATGCTCCTATGTCAAGTGCCATAAGCTCGTTGACATTTATTTTAAAACTGTCGAGAGCTGCTTCAAGTTTAAGTCCGCCTCGGCTTACATATCGCTTTCCGCTTTTGTCGACCTGAATATCCTCGCTGCCAGCCACATCAAACGAGGGCTTATTAATCACTTTACCGTTGACCGAAACCGCACCTGCGAGAATAAAATTTTTCGCATCGGTTCTGCTGTCAACCATTCCGCCCTCGGCAAGAAAAAGATCAAGTCTCATCACAAATATCAAAAGGAACGTCGGTTATACTTCCGTCTGCTCCCTCGGTAAGCAGACGCACTCTGCGTTCTGCGTTTTCAAGATGCTTGTTGCATACACCGATAAGCTTAACTGCCTCTTCAAATGCATTTATTGACTCATCAAGAGACATATTTCCGCTCTCAAGCTTTTTTACTTCACCCTCAAGCTTTGTCATTGCCTCTTCAAATTTCATATCCTTCAAGGTGCTATATCTCCTTTTTTACATCTACTATTTTGGCAGTCGCCACGCCGTCCTTGAAAATCAGATCTACTTCTTTATCCTTTTCAAGACCGTCAACACTTTTAATTACACTGCCGTTTGCTTCTGTCACAGAATATCCTCTGGAAAGTATGGCAAGTGGGCTTAATGCATTCGCCCTGCCAACATTCAACATAAGCTTATCCTTTGTATTTTCAATACGGGAATTGATAAGAAGCTTTGCCATATCGCCAAGTCTTTTAATCTCATCGCGTTTACTTTCTATAAGATTTCGAATTGCAGATTCATCTGCCTTTTCGCAAAGATAATCCAGTCTTTCTTTCGCTCTTTGAAGCTTCCTTACAAGTGCCAGGGAAAGTCGCTCGTCATAAGAGTCAAGCCGAAGAAGAAGCTCGCGTCTGTCGGGAACGGCAATTTCAGCCGCCGCAGAAGGCGTGGGAGCACGCATATCCGAAACAAAGTCACAAATTGTAAAGTCGGTTTCGTGTCCAACCGCAGAAATTATCGGAGTTGTCGCCTCATATATGCGTCTTGCAAGCTTTTCGCTGTTAAATGCCCAAAGATCCTCAATAGATCCGCCTCCGCGTCCAATAATAATGACGTCGCAAAGCTTTGATTTATCAAGATAATCCAATGCCCGAGTTAAGCTTTCCTCAGCACCCTCTCCCTGCACCAACGCGGGATACACGAATACATCTGCCACAGGGTATCTTCGACCGGTTACATTGATAATATCACGTACCGCCGCACCCGTAGGAGAAGTGATAACACCTATACGCCTTGGATACATGGGAATGGGAAGCTTATGAGCTTCATCAAAAAGTCCTTCCTCTGCAAGTCGTGCCTTCATCTGCTCATAGGCAAGATACAACGCACCTATTCCGTCGGGCTGCATAGAAGAAACGTATATCTGATAAGATCCGTCTCGTGGATATACTGTTACAGAGCCGTGAACTATCACCTTCATTCCCGACTCGGGAATAAATTTAAGCGATGCAGCTCTTGATCTGAACATAACCGCCCGTATCTGTCCGTCGGCATCCTTCAGGGAAAAATAAAGATGACCGCTTCTGTGATTTGTGAAGTTAGAAATCTCCCCCCTGACACTGACGGATGTGAGTGTTCTGTTATTTTCAAAAATATTTTTTATATAATTATTTAGGTCGGACACCGAAAAGATGGCCGCGTTATCTCGCTCTCTGAGCGAATTAATATCAATCACTTTTTTTCTCCGATTTATAAGCTCTAAGAGTCAGTGCGGCAATACCAACCGCGTTGTCTGCCGACATTGACGGCTCTGCAAAGCAAACGTCATACCGCTCTTTAAGCATAGCTTTAATAATGCTGTTACACATTACTCCACCTGCACAAACCACCTTGCCGCAACCGTACTGTTCGATATATCTGTCCAGCATAGTTGACACAGCGCCGGCTATATAATCAAAGACAAAGGCAGCGGTAAGCGGAATGTTTTTTGTATCCGAATAGAGTTTAACAGCCATATTTTCAAGGCCGGAAAGATTTACCGTCATTCCTTTTTGGGAAATCTTTTTCTTCGGAATTTTATCCGTATTTTTAAGTGCCTCTTGCTCCAACGCAGGGCCTGCGGGAAATTTCATCCCCAGATATACACCTATACGGTCAATAACCTGACCTGCATTAAGATCCGCCGTTCCGCCGATAAGCTCTGTTTCAAAGCCGTTTTCGGTAGGAGTAACACGAACAAGCTCGGTTGTTCCACCCGAAATATGAAAAGCACCGAAATCATCATTTAAAAGCCCATCTTCACGAGATGAATACACCGCCGCCATAATATGACCGCATTGGTGAGAGAATCTGTAAAGCTTTACACCAAGTGCATTTGCAATACTTTCGGCAGCAGCAACACCGCAAAGAAAGCAAGGCATATAAGAACCCTCTTCATTTCTCGGTTTAGAGCTGACACCTACGGCAACAATGCTTTTACCTTGCAAAATCACACCGGCTTCCCTCATAAGCTCGGGAATGTTGACCGTATGGGCAAAGACCGCATCCGACTGTCTGAGACCTCGCTCGCCGGGTTTTACAGGCAAAGGTCGTTTAAGATTCGCCAAAAGCTCGCCGCCGAGTGTCATTACCGAAACAGACGTTGTATAGTTGCTGGTGTCAATACCGAGAATTACACTCTCGCTCATCTTTATATGGCAAAGTCTGCACTAACGGCATTAAGCACACCGTTGATAAATGCATAGGACTTTTCGTCGTCAAACTTCTTGGAAAGCTCAATTGCCTCGTTAATACTTACTCTTGAGGGAATGTCCGAGAGGAACATTATCTCATAACAGGCAAGACGTAAAATTGCCATAGAAACAGGCGAAACTCTCTCTTTTTTCCAACCCTTAAAATGCTTTTCCATCGCCTCCTCAATCTTAGAAGAATTTTCATAAGAGCCGAAGAAAACGGTCTTAACATATTCGTCAACCTCAAGACCGCGAACATTAACCGCCTTGTCAAAAATCTCTTCTGCGGTTTCGTCCGATTTGCATACACTTTCAAAAATAAGGATAAAGGCATTTTCTCTTGCTAATTTTCTTTGCATATATTTTTCCTCATAAAATAAAATAAATCAATATATTATACTATATTTAAAATAAAATGTCAACCAATTTAAACCATTTTTGCATTTTTATTCATAATTTTAAATTTCCGAGCGGAAAAAGAGCTATTTTATCATTTCGACTTGAAAAAAAGCAAATTTTATGGTATGATATTGTTAGAGATATAATGTTTTGACTTTTTGACGTTTTTTTATGTATCGAATTCGTCAAGAGGACAAAGCTACCAAAGGTTTTTTTGTAACAAAATAAGTGCAAAATGTGAGTTATTGTTTACACAATTCAACATTTTTCTTTATTTTTTATTAAAAAACACAACTTCATTTTTTAAAAAAGAGGAAAATTATGCAACCTGTGAAGTTTAATGTCGGAGACCTTATACAGACAAAAAAGAAACACCCCTGCTCTTCCGATATCTTCAAAATAATGCGGGTTGGCAGTGATGTAAGAATTTTATGTACGGGCTGCGGACGTGATATGACACTCCCTCGCCTGTCTGTTGAAAAAATGATTAAAAAGGTTCTTGCTCAAAGCGAACAGACTATATAACGGAAGGAAAAAGAAATGTATTACTATCTTAACGGAGAACTTGCATACAGAGATTTATCCACCTGCGTGATTGACTGCGGCGGTGTTGGTTACAAGCTTACAGTAAGCTTTATAACCTCCGAAGGACTTATATCAAAGCTTGGAAAACAGGTGAAGCTTTTTACTCATCTTGCCGTGAGAGAAGACGGAGTTGAACTCTTCGGATTTGGCTCTTACGAAGAAAAAGAATGCTTCAACAGACTTACAAGTGTAAGCGGTATCGGTCCAAAGGCGGCAATGAGTATTCTTTCTACCATGACTCCCGAAAAATTGGCCGTTGCAATATGCACAGATGATGCAAAAGCTATTGCAAAGTCACCCGGAATCGGTGCAAAATCTGCTGCTAGAATCATACTTGAGCTTAAAGATAAAATGTCTAAGGAAATGTTTGCAGGATCTGTTGATTTAACCCCAATCAATGTTTCTGCTGTAAATTTAACCTCAAATTCTGCAATTTCCGAAGCGATAGAAGCATTGTCTGTTCTTGGATATGACAAGAATACTGCCCTGTCTGTTCTCAAGGGAATTGACACATCCATTACCGATGTGGGTGAGATAATCCGACTTGCTTTGAAGAAGCTTGCAAGATAAGTATATGGCCGAAAGGATACAGATCTTATGATGGAAGAAATCAACGAATTCGACTATGAAAATCGAATTCTGTCTAATGAATACGACGCAGGTGTTGATGCGGATGTAGAAAACTGCCTTCGTCCAAAAACTCTAAACGAATATGTTGGTCAGGAAAAGGCAAAGTCCAACCTTAAAATTTATATAGAAAGTGCAAAGCTTCGTTCCGAGGCACTTGATCACGTTCTTCTCTACGGCCCTCCCGGCCTTGGTAAAACCACACTTTCTTCTATTATTGCAAACGAGATGGGAGTTAACATAAGAACCACATCAGGCCCTGCTATTGAAAAGGCAGGCGACCTTGCCGCTATACTTACCAATCTTGCCCCCGGTGATGTTCTCTTTATCGACGAAATTCACCGTCTTTCCAGAGTTGCAGAGGAAATTCTCTACCCTGCAATGGAGGATTATGCGATAGATATTATAATCGGTAAGGGCCCAAGTGCAAGAACCATTCATATGCCTATTCCAAAGTTCACTCTTATCGGTGCAACCACAAGAGCAGGACAGCTTACAACACCCCTTCGCGACAGATTCGGTGTGCTTTTAAAGCTTGAGCTTTATACTCCCGAAGAACTTGCAACTATCGTAAAGCGTTCTGCAAGCATACTTGAGATTGCAATAACCGATGACGGTGCATACAGCATTGCTTCCCGTTCCAGAGGAACACCCCGTATAGCAAACCGACTGCTTAAAAGAGTGCGTGACTTTGCCTTGGTAAAGGGCAACGGAACAATAACCTCGGATATCGCAAAATATGCTCTTGAAGCACTTGAAATTGATGAGCTTGGTCTTGATAATATTGACCGCCGACTTCTTGAAGCGATTATTAAGTATTATTCGGGCGGCCCTGTTGGAATTGATACTCTTGCTGCAACTATCGGCGAGGAAACCGTAACTATCGAGGACGTTTATGAGCCCTATCTAATGCAGATCGGATTCCTTGCAAGAACCCCTCGCGGAAGATGTGTAACAAAGCTTGCGTATGATCATCTTGGCATTCCCTTTGTTGCCGGTACAACAAACGGTCAGATCAGCGGACAAAAAATGCTTGATTTAGACAATTAAAAAACTCCCAAAGGAGCATATTCCCGTTTTATATAAAAAAGAGGAGCTCAAAACTCCTCTTTTTCTATTGTTTATAGATTAAATTATTTGCAAAGCTCTTTAAGCTGATCTGCGATATCGCAGTCCTCCCACTTTACACCGAGATCCTCTCTGCCCATATGACCGTATGCAGCAAGCTGCTTGTAAATCGGCTTTCTGAGATCAAACTTCTTGATAATTGCAGCAGGACGAAGGTCAACGAGCTGATTTACTGCATTAACAATCTTTTCTTCGTCAACGGTTGCAGTACCGAATGTATCAATCATTACGGAAACCGGCTTTGCAATGCCGATAGCATAGGCGATCTGAACCTCGCATTTTTTTGCAAGTCCGGAGGCAACAACGTTCTTTGCGAGATATCTTGCCGCATATGCCGCAGATCTGTCAACCTTTGTCGGGTCCTTTCCCGAGAAGGCTCCGCCGCCGTGACGTGAGTATCCGCCGTACGTATCAACG
>JAZSRX010000053.1:0-8864 GCA_045538685.1 Eubacteriales bacterium
AACAAGTGGGTATTTTGAATCAAAAGGAAATGGTAACACTGTTACAAACACCTATGGTGTACCTGCGGGAACATATTACATTAAGATTAACGACGAGTACCATTCTGCTGTACCCTATTCCTTAACCGTAAACTTTACGGCAGCGGATAACTGGGAAACAGAGAACAATAACGAAAAAGAAAGTGCAGATGAAATAAGTATAGGTGATGCGATTTGTGGCAGTTTTTCAACCGAGGGTGATAAGGATTGGTACACATTCACTCTTTCAAAATCCACCGAAATTGTTTTAAAATTGGACCATGAGATAGTGGATTCGAGTAGCAAATATTGGATTATAGATTTGTACGATTCTTCTGCGGTTACTAAATTAGCTACTTTGGATTGCTATGGCAATAAGGAGTCCACAAGCAGTGAAAGCATTACACTTTCCGCCGGTACATATTATATTCGCATTTACGATTATCGCTATTCGGGTATCGACTATTCATTTGGCATTTTTGAAAGACACGATTGCCACGGTGCTTTTGTAACCACAAAAAATCCCGGTTGCACAACAGACGGTGAACAGGTAAAGAACTGCTCCGTATGCGGTGTATTGCTTGAAACCCAGGTAATTCCTGCCACAGGTCACAGTTCGGATAACTGGGTGATTGATATCGAGGCGACCTGTAACAAGGAAGGAAGCCGCCACTGTGATTGCAGTGTGTGCGGTGAATCGGTATCCGAAGCCATTCCTATGCTCTCTCACGCCTTTGGCGAATGGGAGGTTATCTCGGGTAACAAGCTGATTCCTCCTATCGTTAATGAGAGAAAGTGTTCCAACTGCGGTCAGTCCGAAACTGATAAGGATTGGAGCAATATCTGGATTACAATTCTCGCCGGTCTTGGTGTTATTGTTGTTATTGCTGTATCAATTATAATTGTTTGCACTGCAATTACTGTAAGCAAATCCAAGGTGAGAGCAGCAAAGGCAGCCGAAAGAAAAGCACAAAGCGAAAACAAAGACCAAAATAAAGAGGACGAGAAACAATAAAAATCTGTCTCTGAGTCTTCAAAACAAAATAAAAGGGTGATGCCTTTTCGGCATCACCCTTTTTCTAAGCAAATACTTTTTATCTGTTCCTTATGATTTCCCACGCCTTTAAAATGGCGATCTGGGTTTTTGCATCATCAATTTCGCAGTTCATAACCATATTGTAAAGCTCTTCAAGTGAGTAATACTCAACATCAAGGAACTCGCCTGTGTCGGGGTGGCTTTCGCCTATGGAAATTCCCTCTGCCATATATATGTGAATAACCTCGTTAAGCAGGGCAGGGCTGGGAGCAATACTTCCAAGATAAATATAGCTGTTGGCAACAGCACCCGTCTCTTCAAGCAGCTCTCGCTTTGCCGCATCAAGAGGCGGTTCATCGGGTGTGTCAAGCTTTCCCGCGGGTATCTCAAGCATCACCTTGCCGTGTGCATAGCGATACTGTCTTACCATAATAACTCTACCGTCGGGAAGAATGGGAATAACCGCCGACGCACCGTTGTGCAGACTTATTTCACGCACACTTTGCGTGCCGTCGGGAAGCTCAATTTTGTCGCGTACAAGATGCATTGCAACTCCCTTAAAAATTTCCTCTCTGCTTATCTGTTTTTCAAAAAGCTCACTCATTGTCGTCACCTCGTTTAGATAAAAGTTTTTTAAAGGAAGAAATGTCAAGCTGTGCTAACAGCACCGCAACGAATACTACGGCACAACCGATATATTCCCGTATTTGCATACGTTCATTAAGGAAAATGGCACTGCCAATAACGCCGAACACCGACTCCATTGAAAGTATCATAGAAGTAACCGTTGGATCGGCATTTTTCTGTCCCACAATCTGAAGGGTGTATGCCACACCGCTTGATCCGATACCAAGGAACAGAAGCCAGGGCAAAACCGCACCTATCCTGTGGAAATCGGCAGTACCGTCGAAAATCAAAGCAAGAACACCGTTCAGAATAAATGATACAAAGAACTGCACAAAGGATATTCTTATACTGTCGCATTTTGGTGAGAAGTGATCTACGGTTATTATATGTCCTGCAAAAATTATTGCACAAATAAGCACCAAAAGATCCGAAATTTCCAGCACCGAGCCGGGCTTTATACATAAAAGATAAAAGCCGAAAATTGCAATAGGAAGACTTATTACCGCAAGAATACTCGGTTTTTTGCCCAGCAGGGCAGAGAATATGGGAACAATAACAACGTAAAGTGCGGTTATAAATGCCGCCTTTCCTGCATCTGTTCCGTCGCCCAGACCGTATTGCTGGAAGGTGGTGGCAACCGTCAGAATAACACCGAGAATTGCACCGCCGATAAGCTCGCTTTTGTTAAAATCTATTTTTTTCTTTCCGCCAAAAAGCCGTCTTTCGCTTTTTGTTGCCGAGTCGGTTATGGGGATCAGGATAAAAAGAAGCAGAGAAGCAAAAATACTTCTTATCACTCCAACGGTAAACACAGGAAGCACAGATGCCTCCTTTTGTGCAGTAAATGCAAGTCCCCATATTATAGTGGCTATAATCAGCAAAAAATAGGATAATCGTTTCTTCATACAAGGTTCCTTATTTTCAGTTATCTTAAATAATTATAAAAATATATTGAAAAAAAATAAAAAAGTGGTATAATGGAATAAAAGCTTTGCTTCTCCTTAGTTGAAGAAGTGATATCATATAGAAAATGCGTGTTGTTTTAACGGCAGCTATCAATTTTACGGAGTTTTGATTTATGAAAATAGTAATCATAGGACTTGGAACTATCGGAAAAACCATATTGAAAAATCTGGCAGGCGAGGGCCACACCGTTACTATTATTGACGAGGATAAGGATAAAGTTGAAAATCTTATCGAAAAATATGACGTAACAGGTGTTGTGGGAAACGGTGCTTCCATGGATATTCAGCGAGAAGCAGGTATGAAAAATGCCGATCTCGCCATCGTTCTTACCGAGAGCGACGAGCTTAATATCTTCACATGTCTTGTTGCCAAGAAGCTTGGTGTTAAGAATACTATTACCCGTGTAAGAAACCCCGATTACAGTAAACAGATTATGGATATGAAGGACGAGCTTGGAATTTCCCTGATCGTCAATCCCGAAAAGGACACCGCAACAGAAATATTCAACCTTATCAACCTTCCTTCCATAGGTCAGGTAGATCACTTCGGAAACGGAAGAGCATTGCTCTTTGAAATTGTTGCCGAAAAGGGTTGTTCTCTTGTTGGACAGACACTTATTTCCATTGGCCGTTCTCTGTCTACAAGAGTGCTTATCTGTGCCGTACAGAGAGGCGGCGAGGTAATTATTCCCACAGGTAATTTCTTAATTCGCGAGGGTGATAGAATTCATCTTACTGCCGATGCAAAGTCCTTGCGTGATTTCATTTCCGAGATAAACCTTGTCCGTTCTCCCTTAAAGAACATTATGATCGTTGGCGGAAGCAAAATCGGATATTACCTCAGCGACGAGCTTTCTAAGAAAAAGTATAAAATTAAGCTTATCGAGGGCAACAGAGAAAATGCAGAAGAACTTGCAGAAAATCTGCCCAAGGTAACCGTTATCCACGGCAACGGAACTCAGCACGACCTGCTTATAGAAGAGGGAATTGAGGCAATGGACGCTTTTGTTGCTCTTACCAATACCGACGAGGAAAATATGGTTGTATCTATGTTCGCCAACAAGCTGAATGTGCGTAAAACCATAACTCAGATCAAGAGCGACGATCTCTTCGGTATGCTTGACGAGCTTGGAATAAACAATATCGTCTCTCCCAAAAACATCGTTGCAGACAGAGTTATCAGCTATATTCGTGCTATCGCAAACAAACGCGGAAGCAACGTTTTGACTCTCTACCGTCTTGTAAACGATCAGGTAGAGGCACTTGAATTCCTCGCTAAGAGAAAGGCGGACAAGATATACGAAAAGCCGCTTAAAGAGCTGAAAATCAAGAAGGATTGCCTTATTGCCTGCATTATCAGACAGAACGAGGTTGTAATTCCCGACGGTAATTCCTGCATTAAAATCGGTGACAATGTTATAGTTGTAACCACCCACAAAAACTTTGACGATTTGACCGACATATTTGAATAAGGCGGCAAAAAATGAATTTTATTAAGCTTGGAAAAATACTCGGCAAGATTATGATACTTGAAAGCATACTGATGCTTGCTCCGCTTGCCGTAGCTATTATTTATAAAGAAGGTATGACAAATATTCTCGCCTTCGCTGTACCGATTGTTATACTTACTCTTATCGGTCTGCTTTTGCAGATTCCAAAGCCAAAGAGAAACAATCTCTATCAAAAGGAGGGCTTTGCCCTTACCGCGTTGGTATGGCTTGTAATCACACTGTTTGGTGCTATTCCTTTTGTTATAAACCGCGACATACCGAATTATATTGATGCCTGGTTTGAAATAATGTCCGGCTTTACCACCACCGGATCAAGTGTTATAACCGATATTACCGTAATATCACACTCCACACTGTTCTGGAGAAGCTTTTCTCACTGGATTGGCGGTATGGGTATTCTGGTATTCGTGCTTATTTTCATTCCCGAAAGTAACGAGGGCTCGTCAATGCATCTGCTCAGAGCAGAGAGCCCCGGCCCCCAGGTAGGTAAGCTTGTTTCGAAAATGAAGGTAACAACACGAATTCTTTATCTCATCTATCTCGGTATGACCGCCATTGAGATTCTTATCCTCTATTTCGGCCCCTTGACCGATTACTCCGCAATGTGCGAGGCACTGGGTGAATCAATGGCAACCGAATACCATAGCGACAAGCTATTCAACGCACTTCTTGCTTCATTCGGCTGTGCTGGAACGGGCGGATTCGGATTTATCCCGGGAAGTATGGAGTATTTCACTCCCTTCGCTCAGTATGTAATGGCGGTATTCCTTATTTTGTTTGGAGTAAACTTCAGTCTTTATTACCTTATACTTATCGGCAAAATCGGACAGGTGTTTAAGAGCGAAGAGTTCAGAAGCTATTTCCTTATTGTAATTCTTGCGGTGGGCTTTGTGTTCTTTAGTCTTACGGGCAGGTTTGAGAGCTTCCCACAGGATTACACAACCGAGGAAGCATTCAGGCACTCGCTCTTCCAGGTTGCCTCGCTTGTCTCCACTGCGGGCTTCACTACCACAGACTATAACCTTTGGCCGATGATCGGAAAAATGTCCTTGCTCTTTGTAATGTTTACGGGAGCGATGGCCGGCTCTACCGCAGGCGGTATTAAGATTTCCAGAATAATCATTGCTGTTAAGGGTGCTATGGTTAATATCAGAAAGCTTATAAATCCCCGTTATGTGCCCAAGTCGAAAATTGAAGGCAAGCCACTTGAAGAACGAACTACAAACGATGTATTTTCCTTTATCACACTGTATTTCTTCCTGCTGATAGGGGTTACCTTCCTGCTTTCCTTTGATCCTATTAACGGTCAGGTGGTTAGGATTGTGTCAGACGGAGGCGAATATGTTGAAACACACGGCTTCTTCAGCAATTTCTCTGCTACGGTTGTCTGCCTTTCCAACGTAGGACCTGCCTTTGAAGCAATCGGTCCCTACTCGTCATTTGCAGGATTCAGCTGGTTCTCCAAGGTGCTTCTCACCCTGACTATGATGATAGGCAGACTTGAGATTCTTCCTGTGCTTATTCTGTTCAATCCTAAGACCTGGAAGAGAACTTAAAAGGAAAGAAATCTGTTGCAAATCAATCTGAATTAATATATAAAGCAAATGGACGGCGTGAGCCGTCCATTTTGTGTACTGTTACAAATGTCCCCCACAATTAATATTATAAACGTGAGAAGCTGTTTTGTCAAGCAGTCCGAGGCCGGAAGGATATTGCTTTAAAATTCTACATTCGTCACATTGATTATCTTTTTACCCAATCGCTTTGTATATCGTATGGCTTGATAAGCTCCTCCGTATTTTACTTTAATATAGCAAATAATCAAATCTGCCTGTTCAACCATATATCTGTTGCGGTAACAGATAGCAAATCTTTTTGGTTTATCTTCTATCTCGGGATAAATGATGCAATCATATATTTCAGAGGCGTATTCAAGATTTTTTCTGTATCCTTCCGTTATGTATGGAGTGACAAAAATAAGAGAAGCATTGCCGGAGTCATCCTTGTATTTTTTACAACAACTATATGCAAATTTATCAAATCCACCATAATTGCCGAGAAGAAATTCCACTTTTTCTTTACAAGCATAATTATCAATTATAGAGAGCGCCTGTTCTTCATATTTGTCACTATCACAAAAGCCGGAATGCCCGAAAAAAGCTATTTTCATTTATTAACCTAACTTATTTAGATAACAATATGATAACACTATGTGTGTATAAAGCCAATAATAAATCGTGTATAATGTTATCAAAATGTTTTTGAGGTGTTATCGTGGCAACTAACAAAATACAAACAGGAATCAGATTTGAACCGGAGCTTTTATATAAAATAACTCAAGTTGCAAAGAAAAATAAGCGTTCGCTCAATGCACAGCTTGAATTTTTAGCACAGAACTGTGTTGAGGAGTTCGAAGAAGCAAACGGTGAGATAATCGTTGATGAAAACGAAATGTATAAAAAATAAAAAGGACGGTTTTCCCGTCCTTTTTTGTCAGCCAAAATAAATCGGCCCCGGCCGATTATTCGGTTGTGTAATTGTCAAAATATCCTTGAATGTGAACTATGGGTGTACCCTTGTCGCCTGAGCCGCTTGTAAGGTCGCAAAGCGAGCCGATAAGGTCGGTAAGACGTCTGGGAGTTGTTCCCTCGGATGCCATTTTGCCTACAAGATTTGCGTCCTTTTTCTCAATTTCGCTCTTGATAGCCGCTTTAAGCTCCTCACCCGAAAGCGATGCGAAATCGTTGTCAGCAAGATATTTCAGTTTAAGCTCGTTGGGTGTACCCTCAAGACCGGGGGTGTATGCAGGAGAAACAACAGGATCGGCAAGCTCCCAAATCTTTCCGACGGGGTCTTTAAATGCACCGTCGCCGTAAACCATAACCTCAACAAGCTTGCCTGTTGCCTCAAGAATTCTGTCCTGAATGTCAAGAACCAAGGATTGACAGTCGCGGGGGAAGAGCTTAACCTGCTCTTCGGTGGCCTTGTTAGAGCCAAGCAGACCGTACAGCTCGTTATATCCCGAGCCATTTACCGAAGCAGAGAGTATTTCGTCAAGTCCGAACACCTTCTCACCGCCACAAGCTTTAAGAATTTTTCCTGTACGCACTCTTGTATGAATGTCGCAATAAAGAACATTCTTTGTATAGTCGAGAATTGCCTTTGGGTTGTTCGCAAAAATAATCTCGCACTCAGCACCTTCGCCGCGAATAAGCTCCTCGTAATACTCAACATAGTCCACACCTGTAAAGCGGTGCTTCTCATATCCGAAAAGCTGGCGATATTTGTTAAGATCAAGCACATCGCGATAGGGATCAACTCCCTTTTCGTCAAGCATATCAATGCTGACAAGGTGATTTCCGACCTCGTCGGCAGGATAGGAAAGCATAAGAACAATCTTTTTTGCTCCTCTTGCAATGCCCTTTAAGCAGATTGCAAAGCGGTTACGGCTGAGAATGGGAAAGATAACACCGACGGTTTCTCCGCCAAATTTTGCACGGACATCCTCTGCAATATCATCAACAGTGGCATAGTTACCCTGTGCACGTGCCACAATCGCCTCTGTCATAGCAATGATGTCGCGGTTTCGAATTTCATAACCCTCGCTTTTTGCAGCATCTAAAACCGATGCGGTTACTATCTCGGCAAGATTGTCGCCGTTTCTTATAATCGGAGCTCTAACACCTCTTGATACGGTGCCTATCATACGACTCATGGGAATTTCTCCTTTCGCCTTTGCATAAAGAAATTAATACCTTATAATTATATCAAATACAGTAACGTTTGTAAAGTGATTTTGCAGAAAAAATGCTCGAAAAATCGAAAAAGCAAACACCAACACTTCCAACATTTCACCAATAATCCTCTTTACATAAACGGCAAATATATCTGAAATAAAACAAAAAACAGTAAAAATAAAAACAGAAGTTTACATTTCTACCGTTTTTTAATAATTTTCGCCATTTTACTTTGTCATAGCTCTCTTGATAGCTTCCAAAGATTGGTCGCTGATGTGATGCTCGATTTTGCAAGCATCCTGATCTGCAGTCTCTTCGTCGACTCCAAGTGACACAAGAAAGTCGGTAAGAACTCTGTGACGATCATAAATTTTATGTGCAGTTTCCTTGCCAAGCTCGGTCAGTGTGATGTAGCCGTCTTTATCAACTACAATATATCCGCCGCTTTTAAGCAGCCCCACAGCTCTGCTTACACTGGGCTTTGAAAATCCCATATGTTCGCACACGTCGATTGATCTGACGTGAGGATTTTCTTGCGAAAGTATTAAAATTGTTTCAAGGTACATCTGACCCGATTCCTGTAAATTCATATATCTCTCCATTTGAAAGTGATGTATTGTTTAAAATGTTTTATATATATTATATCATAGATTTTTCCGAATGTAAAGAGAAAAAGAAAAAGAGTCCATCGAATGATGGTTGGTGGAACTAGGGTATTCGCCTTTTGCGAAGATACCCATGCCCTTCGCCTGACAAGCGAGCTTGTCGATCTTCGGGCAGGGTATGCGAACCCAATTCTTGCCTGATTGGCAAGAAGCTGTGTTCAAATCCGCAGTTCCACTGCCAAAAAGAAAGAAAACAGACCATCGAATGATGGTCTGTTTTCTTTGGCAGCGGAACTAGGATTCGAACCCAGACATACAGAGTCAGAGTCTGCTGTGCTACCTTTACACAATTCCGCTATTGCTTT
>JAZSRX010000066.1:0-9643 GCA_045538685.1 Eubacteriales bacterium
GGGATACTTGTGCGATTTCAAAAAAAGATATGATTGCGTTTTTGCAAGCCAACTCATTGTATTCCCTAAAAGAATCAATAAAGGAATGTACCGCCAAAGTACATATATATATCGGTGAAAAGGAAAATAGTTCTATAAGAAAATCAGCCGTGGATATTCACAACGCCTTGCCAAAAAGTACACTACAAGTTTTGCCAAAATTGTATCACGGCGAATTTTCCATAAACCACGGCAATGATTATGCTCAAAAAATAAGAGAGATCATCAGTATTTGACAAATTCCAATTTATCGAACTAAAATAGGTGCTACCCGTTACAAGAAAATGCACCCATAACACTAAAATTTGCACCCACCCAAAAATGGTATCAAAATTTTAGATTACTCACATAAAAAAACACCGACTTTATGTCGGTGTTTTTTTATGCTTGGTAAACTCTAAATTTTCTCTTTTTTTCCCTATTGACAAAATGTGACAAAACCTGTATAATTAATTCATCACATTAACAGGAGCATTTTTATGAAAGGCATAAAATTAACTACCCTATTAATCACGTTTGTTCTCTTATTTTCGCTTGTTTCCTGCAAAAAGCTTCATTTAAATAAGAATAACAACTCCAACAATCAGAACAACTCAAATGGGCAGGTTGAAGAAACACCCATAACCTACGTTTACAGTGTTGTTTCAAAAACGATTCATCTTTCTGACTGCTATCACGTTAAAAGAATGAACGAAGACTATAAGTTTGAGTTTCAGGGAGATGTTAATGAGCTTATCGGTAAGGGATATACCCTTTGCAAAGATTGCCTTGCTCCCGATGTAGAGGAAGAGCCCGAAGAGGAAGAGGACAACACTCCGAAAATTCCGATAGAAGAAGCAACATATGCTATCAACTCAGCATCAAAAACCTTCCACGAGCTTGGATGCCACCACGTTAGTGTTATCGTAGAAAAGAACCTTGAGTTCACAGATCTTACCTCTGATGAGCTTATGGAGCAGGAATACAAGCCCTGTTCTGTTTGCCTTCCCGACGAAGCGAAGGAATACGAAAAGACTCATCCCGAAGAGGAAAAATAATTTTAAAAATCCACCCCTTGAACCTGTTGGGGTGGATTTTTTGTTTATTTTGAAAACTATAATTTACATTTTGCCTTCAACGAGAGAAGAAAGCTGTTTTGCAAGAGCCGAATTTGCCTCTGCATCCTTGGGAATTCCGTTACAGAAATCAGCAAAAATATTTCCTACACGCTCGGCACAGCAATCTACCGAAGAACAATTTTCTATAAACGCATAGAACACCGACTCACGACTTGGAAGCTCGCTGTAATCTATAATATTCTGACGGGTGCGTGAGGCATATCTTCTCTGTGTTTCAGGAGAGTCCATATCGTCCTTATAACGATCGAAAAGCCGCTTTTCCATAACGTCAATATCGTCATAAATATAAACTCCGCAGGGGGATATATCACCCCTGTTATCAGAAAGAGATGCAACACCGTTCATATCCAGAATAAGCAGAGGAATTTTTCCCTCTGAAGTTATGCGGTCAATCTCGGAACGGGGTGTGCCGTAAAAATTGCCGGCATACTCGGTATGCTCAAGTACACCGCCTGTTGCAATAAGATGGCGGAATTCCTCATCGGAAATATAAATATATTCACTATTAAATTGGTCACCTCTGCAAGGACGGGTTGTCACCGAGCGAACAAACTCATAACGGGAGTCAAGCTCAAGCATACGGTGGGCAATAGTTGTCTTACCCACTGCAGAAGGACCTGCAATAATCAGTATATTTTTCATATTACCTCTTATCTCTTGGGGATAATCTTGTCTACACCGCCCATATAAGGACGAAGAGCTACGGGAATGTTTACACTACCATCTGCATTAAGGTTGTTCTCAAGGAAGGCGATAAGCATTCTGGGAGGAGCAACAACTGTGTTGTTAAGGGTGTGAGCAAGGTATGTGCCTCCCTCTCCCTTTACACGAATTTTAAGACGTCTTGCCTGTGCATCACCAAGATTAGAGCAAGAGCCAACCTCAAAGTACTTCTGCTGTCTGGGAGACCAGGCCTCAACGTCAATAGACTTAACTTTAAGGTCTGCAAGGTCGCCGGAGCAACATTCAAGAGTTCTTACGGGAATGACAAGGGTGCGGAACATATCAACAGTGTTCTTCCAAAGCTTGTCAAACCAAACGGGCGACTCTTCAGGACGGCAGACAACAACCATCTCCTGCTTTTCAAACTGGTGAATACGGTATACACCTCTTTCCTCAATACCATGAGCCCCCTTTTCCTTACGGAAGCAGGGAGAATAGGATGTGAGGGTGTAAGGAAGCTCGTTTTCAGGAACGATCTGGTCGATGAACTTACCTATCATAGAGTGTTCGGAAGTACCGATAAGGTAAAGATCCTCGCCCTCGATCTTATACATCATTGCCTCCATTTCAGCGAAGGACATTACACCTGTAACAACGCCGGAACGGATCATATAGGGAGGAATGCAGTAGGTGAAGCCACGGTCGATCATAAAGTCACGTGCATAGGAAATAACCGCGGAGTGAAGTCTTGCGATATCGCCCATAAGGTAATAGAAGCCATTACCTGCAACACGTCTTGCAGAGTCAAGATCAATACCGCAGAAACGTTCCATAATATCGGTATGATAAGGAACGTCAAAATCGGGAGTAAGGGGCTGACCGAAACGCTCAACCTCAACATTTTCGGAGTCGTCCTTACCAATAGGAACGGAGGTATCAATGATGTTGGGAATAACCATCATAATCTTCTGAACCTTCTCGGAAAGCTCGGCTTCCTTTGCCTCGCACTCAGCAAGCTCGGCTGCCTGCTGTGCTACAAGCTTCTTTGCCTCTTCTGCCTCTTCAAACTTCTTCTGTCCCATAAGCATACCGATGGACTTGGAAATCTTGTTTCTGTTGGCACGAAGGTCATCCGCACGCTTTTTATTCTGTCTAAGTTCCTCATCAAGAGCAATAACCTCGTCAACGAGAGGAAGCTTTGTGTCCTGGAACTTGTTTTTGATGTTCTGTTTTACTACCTCAGGATTTTCTCTGAGAAATCTGATGTCAATCATTTTTATTCTCCTTCAAAAGGTCATATCAACCCATTTTATTTCATACCATTTATTTTACACTATGTGTAAAAAAAAAGCAAGAGGTTTAGAAAATATTTTTAATTAAAGAGACTTTTTCTTAAATAGGTATTGATTTTAGGTAATGATTTTAGTATAATGTTATAGGATAAATTTTTAACAAGGAGATATACAATGTTAGTTTCTGCAAAGGAAATGCTTAACAAAGCAAAAGAAGGCCACTATGCAGTAGGCCAGTTTAACATCAACAATTTAGAGTGGGCAAAGGCAATCCTTCTCACCGCACAGGAGATGAACTCCCCTGTTATTCTCGGTGTTTCCGAGGGTGCGGGCAAATATATGTGCGGCTACAAGACCATCGTTGGTATGGTTGAGGGTATGATCGAAGGTCTGGGCATTACAATTCCCGTTGCTCTTCACCTTGACCACGGCTCTTACGAGCACGCATATAAGTGCATCGAGGCGGGCTTCTCCTCGGTAATGTTTGACGGTTCTCACTACCCCATTGACGAAAATATCGCAAAGACCAAGGAGCTTGTTGCCGTTTGTAACGCAAAGGGCATCTCCATTGAGGCAGAGGTTGGCTCTATCGGCGGCGAGGAAGACGGTGTTGTTGGCGGCGGCGAGGTTGCAGACCCCGCTGAGTGCAAGATGATCGCTGATCTTGGTGTTACCATGCTTGCAGCAGGTATCGGCAATATTCACGGCAAGTATCCTGCAAACTGGGCAGGTCTCAGATTTGACGCACTTGAAGCAATCAGCAATCAGACAGGCGATATGCCTCTCGTTCTTCACGGCGGTACAGGTATCCCCGCAGAGATGATTCAAAAGGCAATTTCCCTTGGTGTTTCCAAGATCAACGTTAATACCGAGTGTCAGCTTTCCTTCGCTGCCGCTACCCGTACTTATATTGAGGAAGGCAAGGACCTTCAGGGTAAGGGCTTTGACCCCAGAAAGCTTCTCGCTCCCGGCGTTGAGGCAATCAAGGCAACAGTAAGAGAGAAGATCGAGCTCTTCGGCTCTGCTAACAAGGCATAATTTAGCTTAGATATTTTGGATATAACCGCCGATCTCCCACTGCTCGACGTAGGTATCTACGCCTTCGGTGTGACATCGGCGGTTCTTTCTCAAAATCTCGTCGCTAACTGAAAATAATTGTATAAAACAAAGAAAAAAGGATAAAGAACGCGAGTTTTCGTGTAACTTTATCCTTTTTTCTTTTTACTTCAACCAATATTTTTGATTGTATCTTAAATCAAATAACAATTCATCGCTTGTTTTATTGGATTTTTCAAGCAGAGCATTTTGTACCTCTGATATGGAAATCTGCTTATCCAAACGACCAATCAGCTCTTGATTGGAAGAGATTATTGATTTTTCATTTTTTTCAAGTTGTCCTGCTATTTCATTTAAATTATCATTTAAACGATTAAAGCTCATTGCAAGAGCTTGCCCCATTCTTGAAAAAGCAGATTCAATATGAAGTGATATTGATTCACTTGCTTCTTTGATTGCCTTGACGATCTGATCTGTCTGTTTCTGTTTGTCTACTTGCTGCAATGCTTCTTTCAGTGTGTCTGCTCTGTGGGTTTCAAAATAATGAATTATTAAATCTACATTTCCCCAATCGCTTTCGTTTATCACGTCACCATATGTATTACGCATAGCCATAACCATAGCTTCTGCTTTTTCTGTGGCAGAATGTATAGGAACAATTGCTGTTTTTTCAACATTTTCCAGCTCGATTTCCTTTTGCTGCAACATTTTTTTGCATTTTGCTTCCAATGAATACAAATCGTTGATATCATTAATTTCATCGTGATCTACTCTGTGCCACCCGTCAAGCTCGCTGTTTGCGGTTGATTGTAAATCTCTGGTTAAATTATTAATGATATCATTATAACTCTCTTTTCTATATTTTTTTTGATATATGCTTTCATTCATTCTTCTGAAAGGTAAGGTAACAAAACAGATTAACGGATAGGCAAACAACCCTATTACAATACCGATAATGCTAAAACAACCAAAAGAAACTTTTTCTAAAATCTGACAATCCACAATCCATCCTATAAACAAAAATATTGGTACAAGAAACAAAGCTTTAATCAAACTTTCACTCACTACTTCTCTTGTTTTGTTTTCTTTCCCTCCCTCAAAGGCAAAAGGAACATGTTCCCTCGCATATTCCCGAGTTTCCACCTTTAAAACATCCGGCCTTAACGAATGCTTTAGTGATTGTATTCTCTCGTCAATACCTTTGCATTTTTCGATCGCACTTTGGATTTTTTCCAAATCATATTCAATTGAAGATTTCTCTTTCTTTTTTTCATCAATTAATTTGTTTTCTTTTTTAATCTCATCCGAGTATTTTGAAATAATTGATAATCCGCCGCGTATACCTAACAAATCTGTTATTATTTTTTCTTTTTCCATTTTATTCCTCCGAATTTGATAAAACAAAAAGTGCGGCCACCGAAGTAACCGCACAAAAACGCAAACTCCGATAGTCGCCAAACTAACTTTAATGTGAAATGGTGTAACCACACTTGCATTAATGGAATTTGCATTTTATCAAATTCAATAATACAAGTATGACGAAAAAGGATATAATTATCCCATAAAAAGAAAAATTACACCTATTTTCACAAATATTAAGTTAGTTTGGCATACTTATTTTATCACAATCGGTATATTTTGTCAATAGTGAGTTGTGGCTGATGAAAATAAAAGCCCAAGTAATATTTGTTTCTTCTTCAACATAGATTTGTATGAAAGTTTTTTACAAGGAGAAACAGCTATGAGTGATAATTCCATTTATTCGGATATTGCAAAAAGGACGGGCGGAGATATTTATATCGGTGTTGTAGGCCCTGTCAGAACGGGAAAGTCTACATTTATACATAAGTTTCTTGACAATGTAGTTATTCCCAACATTGAAAATGAATACGACCGTCAGAGAACACTTGACGAGATGCCTCAGAGTGCATCCGGCAGAATGATTATGACAACCGAGCCAAAGTTTGTTCCCGACGATTCGGTTAAGGTGACTCTTGACGAGGGAATCGAGTTCCGCGTTAAAATGGTTGACTGCGTTGGATATCTGGTTGAGGGTGCACTCGGTGCAGAAGAAGACGGTGAAAACCGTATGGTTATAACTCCCTGGTCGGAGGAGGCAATGCCCTTTGCCGAGGCAGCGGAGCTTGGAACGGGAAAGGTTATAGGTGAGCACGCTACCATTGCTATGCTTGTTACCACAGACGGCTCTATTGCAGGTATTCCAAGAGAGAGCTACGTTCCTGCAGAAGAACGCGTGGCAACCGAGCTTCGCGAGCTTGGAAAACCCTTTGCAATTATTCTTAACTCTGCAAATCCCGAAAGTGACAGTGCTCACGCACTTGCACACGAGCTTGAAGAAAACTACGGAGCACCTGTTGCTTTAGTTTGCTGTCCCGAGCTTGATGCCGACGACATTCGCGAGATTCTGGCACTTGTTCTGTCGGAATTTCCCGTAAAGGAAATGAGCTTTACCCTGCCCGAATGGACACAGGTTCTTCCCGACACACATCCCCTTAAAGCAGGTATTCTTCAGGACATAAAGCGATTTGCAGACGGTGTTGAAAAGCTTGGCGACATTGAAAAGCAGATGGCAGAGGGATACAATTTCGAGAGAATCTCAATAAATGCAGGCGACGGAACTGCACAGTTTAACATTCCCGTAGAAAACGGCGAATATTACAGAATAATAAGCGAGCTTTGCGGTCTTGACGTATTCAGCGACAAGGATCTGCTTTCCACAATCAAAGAGCTTGCAGATATTCGTGACAAATATATGAGAATTGAGGATGCCTTAATTGACGTTGAAAAGAAGGGTTACGGCATAGTTATGCCTTCTATAGGCGATCTTCGCCTTGAAGAGCCAACCCTTGTAAAGCAAGCTAACGGCTACGGTGTAAAGGTGACCGCCCACGCAGACTCTATTCATATGATTAAGACAGGAATTAAGGCAGATCTCTGCCCTGTTATCGGTTCGGAGGAGCAGTCGGAAGAGGTTGTTAAGTTCCTGCAAGGTGAATTTGAAGAAAATCCCGAAAAGGTTTGGGAGTATAATATGTTTGGCAAGTCGCTTTATGATATGGTCAGCGACGGTATGAACGCAAAGCTCAATCATATGCCCGATGAGTCGAGAGAGAAGCTTGGAGAGACGCTGGGTAAGATTATCAACGAAGGTTCGAATGGATTGATTTGTATTCTTTTATAAAAAAAACGGATAATGCAAATATTTATTTGCATTATCCGTTTTTACTGCTATTGATTGTAAGTCTAAAATTTTTTAGTTCGCTTGAGAGTCGCCTTTGGGATTTTCATCAGAATCAGGCCCAGACTCGCCAGTATCACCGCCGCCATTACCGCCGTCATTACCAGAATTATCAACAATACTGAATTCAGGAACCTCTACAACGGTTGTGCCAATGTTAGAGAAGATTGCAACTAAAGATGCATCGGCTTCTCCTGTTTCATACTTAGCAATTATACCGTCCTCAAAATAAAACCAATGAATAGTTCCGTCATCGTCCTCAAAGCTGTAAGCTTTCTTCTCTGCATCATAAACCCAAGAAGAATATGTAGTATTAATTCCAACTGTATCTCCGATTGATACCTCGACCAGGGCAAAGTCATATTGCGCTCCTGACCATGAACCATCTTCATTTTCAACCACATAGTACTTTACACCATCTTGAATAGCAAAATACTGCGTAAACTCTGTTGGTTCCGAGAATTCAACTCTTGTGTTTGTGTCAGTAATACAATACATATACTTATACTCAGTTGTTGTTGCGTCAATACTTACAGTGAAATTCGTCTGCTCCATATTGGCATTCCACTCTTCTTCGGTAACAGTTGTTCTTACCTCGGTATTGTTATCGCCATTCTCGGTATTACCCTCGTCATCGGTGTTATCAGGATTTTCGTCCTCTATCAAAACCTTGTACTCGGTCTTTACCCCGTTTACTACAAGATAACCGTCCTCAACGGTAATTACATCCTCTTTCGTGTCGGGCGAATTCTGATTAAACATATCGCAAGACGAAAGAGCAAAGCTTACTGCGATTATCATAGATAATGCAAGCAAAAGTGTAACGATTTTTTTCATAATCATTCTCCTTAAATTGATTTGTTACAAAATGTAACATTTATATTGTAACATTTTGTTACAATAAAGTCAAGAGTTTTTTTAAAAATCGGGAGATTTTATTGTATGGAACGCAATTCGGGATTGATAGGACTCAAAATCATAAGAAAACAGAAAAAATACAGTCAATTAAAGGTTGCTATGGATCTGAACATTAGCCGCGAGGCATTATCCCACTACGAAAACGGGAAAAGAAGTCCCGATATACAGATGCTTAGGCAGTTATCGGAATATTTCAACGTATCAATAGACTTTCTTGTAAACGGAAAAGAATTTAATAGCCAACAGTATTTTTAAAAACAATTTTGATTATTTGACAAAAACTTACTGTTGACTTTTTATTTTTTTTTGTATATAATATTATCACCAATAAATCTTATGGGGCCGTAAGGGTTTCGACGGGGATTTTGAGGTATGATAAGCGTGGCGGGCAGGATAATCCCGTTAAAATGTCCAACCTTAAAAATAAACGACAACAATAAAGTTGCTATTGCAGCGTAAGCTGTGACGCGGTCATAAGTACCGCCCGTACCGTGGATGAGGACTACGGCTTCCACCGTGCGTCAAATCAGTAGTGAACTTGAACCGAGATTTTGCACTTGTATCGGTCAAGCATAAAAGTGCTACCAAAGTCAAGGCCTGTCTATCGGCATTGACAGCGGGAAATTTCAGTAGATAAGACTGCCCACGGAGAAGGTCATATCAAGAGGTTTTCGGACACGGGTTCAACTCCCGTCGGTTCCACCATTCATTAACACGTAACGTGTTATATAACAAAAAAACACCGTCATAGCTAAGTTTTACTTGCTATGGCGGTGTTCGCTTTGTTATGCCTTGGCAGTACTGCCCTAAACAAGCTTCCCTGCTTTTTGATAAGTATCGACTTGACGAAGGCGTGATGTGGATTTGATTTTATCGATAGTCTAAAATCACTTTTTTGTGTTAAAATAGTAATCTCTAATGATAGCATAGAGTTGACACTTAATATAGCATAAATAATAATCCCACTCATACCGTATGGTGAGTGGGATTCTTCGTACAAATAGGAACTGTTTGCCGTTTTCGATATGTCGATGGAGACATCAGAAAACTCTCGTTATTTACTAGATAAAGCAAAATATAAATATCGTTAGTGCTACTCAAATTGATCGAATAATCTTTTTAGAAATACACTATCATTACATATACAAAAAAGCCTTGGCATTTCTGCCAAGGCTATTTATATGATTTCTAAATGTACTAACTTTTATTATTCTGCATTCAATTCAGTAAAGCTTACACAATTTGTGATTGTACCATTTGCGTTCTTACCAACGATAACGCCTGCAGTTGTAGTATCG
>JAZSRX010000010.1:0-35872 GCA_045538685.1 Eubacteriales bacterium
TCGCTCCGCCACGACAAGCACACGCCCTGCGGTCACTTATTATTCGGGGACTTATTTTTGTGGATATGACTATTGCTCCATGATACTAAATGGATAACTATACGAAAAGTAGAGTTGATAACTCTACGAATAGTATACTAAAATGCCGTTTTTTGCTTTGTTTTCAATAGTGCGGTATACGAAGAGTATATTGACATTGTGGATTGTTCGTGCTATACTGTTTACAACAAAATAAGGAGGTCAATTTGCTTATGAAAATCGGAAAAAGAATAGCAGAACTTAGAAAAGAGAGAAAGTGGACTCAGTTAGAGTTGGCTGAGAAATTATTCGTTACTGATAAGGCGGTTAGCAAGTGGGAACAAGGACTTGGTTGTCCCGAGCCTTCTACAATCGTTGAAATATCGAAGATATTCGGTGTATCTACCGATTATCTATTAACTGGAGAAAATTACAAGCACATTGAAGAAAAAACGAATAATACAGGAGATAATCTTATGAGAGTTGGAGAAACCATTGAAGCAAGGACGCACGCAGATTTTTTAAATATTCTTCTTAACAAGAAGTATCGTGGTTATATGAAATGCACATTTGTTTTTGATAGTATAAATCTTATTTGGATGATAAGATTAGACAACCAACCTACAAACACAGGGTGGTGTAACAGTTTGGACTCTGATGGGAAGAGAATAATAGAAAATTATATTGGACTTCCAGCTGAGAGAAAAGAACAACACAAAAAAAGTGTCTATCATCAGGTGAGATATGTCTTTGATATTGTCGAAAATGCTTGGGGAAAAAGAAAGTATGTATTTAGGGGCGCTTTCAAATTTTCAAAAGAAGAAGGAAATAACGATTATAGAGTGTGGATAAAGATATCTGATGCTGCAAATTTTGAAGAATTGCTCGATCTTTAATGCTTAACTAAAATATCACGCAGAAAGTTGCTTATTATGAGTATTGCATCACAAAGTTATATGCAAAAGAGAGCTTGAGTGTTTTTTTAAACAATAAGTAAAAGTAACGCCGGCGAGTTTTTGCTCGTCGGCTTTTGGGTCTAAATGTTAATTCAATCGGTGTTAATCAATTGTTTTCTCGTTCACGTCAATAAGGAAAATCTTCTTATCAAATCCGCCACGCTTTTTGGCCTTTTCGGCTCTGACAGATTCCAGCTCCTCGAGGGTAAAACCACGTGCAATCGCTGTTGCTTGTATTAGCTCCAGCAGGTCTGCCAGCTCTTCAATGTTTTGGTCTTGGTGATACTCCAAGAGCTCCTCGTCGAGCTTGGCATCAAGCATCTTCAGATATTCCTTGTCCGAGAGAATCCGAGTTCTGCACTCGTTTCCTGAGTCCTTTATGATGTCGGGGATCAAATCTCTTACTAGCTTGTTATATATTTTCGTTGCCATAATTACCTCTCAATCTCGCCCTTCCAGTCGAGGATACCGCCAAACTCAACAACGTTGGTGTAGCCGAGCTTCACCAGCTTTTCAGAGGTTTCCTTGCTTCGTCTGCCGCTTCTGCAATACACTAGTATCAGCTGTGCCTTGTCGGGAAGCTCGGCAATCTCGGCAGTGCCTATCTCCTCGTTTGGGACGTTAATCGCACCAGGGATATGACCCTCGGCATATTCGTCGGGTCTACGCACGTCGAGGATTATATAGCCAGTTTCCGTCTTCATCATCTCTACAGCCTCGTTCATGCTTATCTGACGGTAGCTGTTCGCAGAACCGCCGGGAGCAGAGCATGACGACAGAAGCATTATTGAAAGAATAAAGGGCAAAAGCCGTCTTGTT
This sequence comes from Eubacteriales bacterium, assembly GCA_045538685.1. Lineage (GTDB taxonomy): Bacteria > Bacillota > Clostridia > Oscillospirales > CAG-272 > UBA1740. The sequence continues at coordinate 1,794 of JAZSRX010000010.1, forward strand.
TTTCTCATAACAAATCTCCGTGATTCTGGATTTTTCATTTATAGATATTCTAATATTTCTGCAGCGTTTGTATCCGGCTTAACCTTCGGCATTACCTTTTCAATAATTCCATTCTCATCAATGATGAAGGTGGTGCGAACTACACCGAAGCTAACCTTGCCGTAGTGCTTCTTCTCCTGCCACACACCGTATGCTTGAATAGCCAGGAGCTCTGGGTCGGAAAGCAGCACGAAGGGGAGATTATGTTTTTCTGCAAATTTCCGGTGAGATGCGATACCGTCGCGGCTGATTCCGATAACCTCTACTCCTCTTTTTCTGAATTCCTCGTATGCACCCGCGAAGGCACACGCCTGCCTTGTGCATCCCGGGGTGTTATCCTTGGGGTAGAAATAAAGCACGACCTTTTTGCCGATAAAGTCTGACAGACTCACGTCGTTTCCGTTTTTATCTTTAAGTGAAAATACCGGTGCACGATCACCTATATTTAGCATTTTTCTTTCTCCTTATAGTTTATAGTAATTTGTTATCAAAAAGCTTTTTATTATCCACAAATTCCACCAACCAACAAGTTTTAAATCATTATTATCAAAAAAGCGATAAATCAATCTGTATACCTCTGCAACATTTTTGTTGCAGAATGGGGGTCGCCTTTCCCACCCGAAGATTTAAGAGATCGTTCTTTAGATGTATTGGTGGACTCTTCACCTATGTTGAACGCCCCTCTTCATTATGCCGTTACCCCACGTGATAGCCCGTAACCGTTATGGTGGCAACGAAGGTGCCCAGATCGTCGGTCACGTCTACGCGATAGCATTCTGTGGTTTTTCCATCCTTAACGCAGGTTGCCTTGGCAGTAAGCTTGTTGCCCTTCGCACTGTCTAAGAAGGCAATGTCGGCACGAAGCGACACACAGTCCATCTTCTCTTGATTCGCCGCCACCGCAAAAGCGAAATCAGCCAGCATAAAATACACTCCGCCCATTACGGCACCCATTGCGTTGCGGTGCGAATCGGTGATTACCAGACTGCAGGTGGCACTGTTAAATCCGACCTCCTCAATAACGGCACCGTTCTCGGTTGCAAAGCGGTCACCCGAAAATTGCTTTCTTATTTCCTCAAGACTTTTTGTTTTGTTCATATTTATATACTCCTTTCAATATAAAGGATAGATATGTATATTGTACCACAATCCGCGTCGTTTTTCAACTGCGGAATAAAATAATTCCTCACAATGCATTGAAAAGCAATATTTTGTGTGATATAATTATTTCAGAAATACACAGTGGGAGGGAAAAATATGCCTGAGTTTTCAATGACTAAGCGAAGATTTATCAATCAATGGCTCTCGCATTTTGCAGAAGACCTATCCCACGAGGACTATGAGAAATACGTGAGAGATCAGTTTATCTGGCATATTTTCTCCTGGGAGCTGGTGCCTCTCGACGGCTTGCTGATCGGTGACGAGGCGAGGCGTGCCTTTGATGAGCAGGACAAAAGTCGGGTTATCACCTGCGACCTTTACGGTGGCGAGGGAGTGAAGGACAGGCTGCCTGCAAGATACGGCAATGCCGAGGATATTGATAAATGGACGGTAGAGTACTACGTAGTCAGTAAGGATTATTCCTGGACCTATATCAAAACCCACGAGTGCGACCTTTGCGGCCCATATTTTATTAAGAGGTAGAAAATCGTGACCAGAAAAGAATTTGAAGCACTTGTTTTTGATACATACGGTGTAGAGGCCGATTATCCTTTTGAAGAGGATTTTGTAACCGGAGTGTTTCGCCATCAGGGCAGCGGCAAGTGGTTTGCCTTAGCAATGAATATTCCGAAAGCAAAAATCGGTTTGTCTGGAGAGGGAAGTGCTGATGTGGTGAATCTGAAGTGTGCTCCCGAGGTTGTTGAGTCGCTTGTCGGGGTAGAGCAAGGAATCTTTCCTGCTTATCACATGAACAAAACCCATTGGCTGACTTTGGCACTTGATATGTGCGATGATGATACGATATCCTGGCTTCTTTGCATCAGCTTTGACCTGACTAAAAACAAAATCAAAAGAAGGAAAAATGAAAGTGAAGAACTATAAAGTTATAAATATTGTCTTTTTAGCAGTTGTTATAATTGTTTTTTCGATATTGGTCACTTTCCTTGTAATCCAAAGTAAAGAAAATGAAAATGACGATAGCTTTATCGTTGAGGAAAATCAAAGTAATGAAACCGAAAAGGAAGATAAACGCACCGACTCACAAAAATACTACGATAATAAATGTCAGTCATATATTACGCAGAATGTGAACCTGGCAAAGGGACAGATAGTATTTATCGGAGATTCCATAACCGATTTATATATTCTCGATGATCATTATGCCGATCTTCCGCTTGCCTGCTATAACAGGGGTATTGGTGGAGATACAACCGAGGGTGTCCTTCGTCGCCTTAAAATTTCGGTATTTGATATTAAACCGTCTAAGATTGTTCTGATGATAGGAACTAACGATATAAACGGCGGCAGCACCGAGAATAAAATACTGGAAACCTATACCAAGATAATAGATAAAATATATGCCGAATTGCCCGATGTGGAGCTTTACTGCGTTTCAATAATTCCGCAGAACAGCGATATTGAGAGTTACTCCTCCGTAAAGCTTTCGAAATCAACGGCTAAAATTTTAAGCATTAACCCAAATATCCGTCTGCTTGCAGAGGAGAAGGGTGCTACATATGTAGATCTTTTCCCGCTTCTTGCAGATGAGAATAATCACCTGATAAAAGAGTACAGCAATGACGGCCTTCATCTGAACTAGAAGGGACTTTCGGTCTGGACAAAGTTAATGAAGTCGTATTTTTTCGAAGAATAATTAATGAAAAGGTATGAATATGAACTGCGATTTACATACACATACAAATCACTCTGACGGAGTTTTATCGCCGAAAGAGCTGGTTTTGGAAGCAAAAAAACTTAATACAATCATAGCCCTGACAGATCACAACACAGTCAGCGGTCTGCCCGAGTTTATGGCAGAGGCGGAAAAGCTTGGAGTAACTGCCGTTGGCGGAACAGAGCTTACAACAGAGCATTGCGGTGTGGAGTTTCATCTTTTAGGCCTTTTCATAGATCCCGAGCATTACCAAAGGGTTGAAAATCTTTGTGTGGATTTTATAAGCCGAAAGGAATTAAGCAATATTGATCTTGTTGAAAAGCTTTGCAGGGCAGGGTATCACATAGATTATCAGGATGTGAAAAAGAGAAATGTAAAGGGAAACGTAAATCGTGCTCATATTGCTGCCGAACTGCTGAACAGGGGTTATGTTGGTTCTGTGCAGGAGGCATTTGAAAAGCTGCTTGACGAAAAATGCGGTTTATATACTCCGCCGCCCCGTCTTACTCTTAAAGAGGGAATTGAATTTTTGAGAAAAATCAATGCGTTGCCCATTCTTGCCCACCCTTTAAAAGAGGTCAGTGCAGAAAAGCTTTGCGAAATTCTTACCGATTTGATTGATTGGGGTCTTGTCGGAATTGAAACTATGCATTCTTCCTATTCCGACGAATTTATTAAAATTTCCAAAAAAATAGCCAAGGAATTTAATATTCTGGAAAGCGGAGGCAGCGATTTTCACGGAGGAAACAAACCCGGTGTAAATCTGGTTTTTGGCAAAGGAAATCTTAATATTTCACACAAGATTTATGAAATGCTTTTAGAAAGAAAAAGGCAAATCAGCGAAAAATATAAGTAAAAAGTAAATTAATATTTACATTTTGATATATTTTTTAATGATTTTTATCGTTTTTCAATAATTTTTATAAGTGAATTTTATTTAATAAGATTTGTTTTTTGTAGTTTTTTAAGTTCTATCTATGTAAAAATATAAACGAGAAAAAAGCTTGGCGGACACAGAACTTGTTTGTCCGCCTTTTTAATTATTAAGTATTATTAAAAAAGCAAAGTTCTATTGCTTTTTCGGGAACTAAGTGCTATAATTTAAAATAAGTAAGAATTTTGTCAATTTCGCCCTAAAAATAGGACAGGAGATTTATATGTACCAAGCTATTGTTTTAGGTATATCCGCACTGCTTTGTGTGGGTGTCCTGCTAATCTTTAAGAATAAGGAAGAAGATAAATTTGATAAGCTCCTCAAGGTGCTTACAGTTGTTTACTGTACGGTTGGCTTCTTCCGCTTTTTCTTGACTGATGCTTTTATTTATGTAATTAACGGCGGCTTTTTCGAAGAAGTTAAATATACCCGGACGGATATTTTGCAGTCGATAATTCGCTGGGGATATTATGTAAACTATTCTGCGATTCCTGTTGCAGTATTTTACAAAGGTCGCTTCTTTAAGAATGTAGTAAGCTACTTCGGTTTACCTTTCTCGGTTTTATCGGTTGTGTTCTTTGACGACTTTATGAAATATTTCCTTGCTGAGAACACACACGGCTGGGCATTGACTCCCGCTGTCAGATACATATTCTTCATTTTAGAGCTTGTTCTGGCGGTTGCGATTCCGGTGCTTCTTCAGATTAAGAAAAAACATGTATTTGCATTTAATAAAACCGAAATACTTAATTTTCTCACCGGTCTTCCGGCGGTTATTCTTATCTGCGTTCCGGTTTACCTTCCTCAGTCGCTTTTCGGTTACAGTGTTTACACCCCCAAAAGCGGTTCTACGTTCCACCTTGTCTGGATTGCGGTTCTCTTTGCAGTAACTGTTGGACTTTACTATGCGTTCAGATTTAAGGACAGAGAGTCACGCATACAGCTTTGTATGTTCCTTGCGATTCTCCTCTTCTTCCATCATCAATCGCTTTATCTTCAGGGAGTTAACATCTCCCGTCTGCCTTTCCAGCTTTGTAATATTGCAGCATACTTCTATTTGATAGCACTTATTTTCAAGCTGAAAAACTTCTTCCACTTCGCATTTATAGCCAACATTGTGGGTGCATTGATCGCAATTCTGATGCCGGACTTTTCTGTTGGAGCAGAAGGATTCTTTAATATTCACTATATAATCGAGCATTCGCTTGACGTTATGGTTCCTGCTATGGTTATGGGCCTGCGTATCTTCCCGCGTGCGGAAAAGCGAACTATTAAATACACCGCAATAGGATTTTCTATCTACTTCTTCGCTATGTTTGTTGTGGGAACTGTCCTCAACGGATATTCCGACGTAACCGGCGAGGTTGTAAACTACTTCTATATGTTCGACGTTGAAAAGGCACTTGATTTCTTCCCCTTCCTTACAATTATTGAGGATATCGTAGTCAACATCGGAAGATTTACGATTTATCCTTTGCTTGTTGCTATTATTTACGTGGCATTCTCTGCACTGTGCTTAGCATTCTACCTGGTTGTAAGATTCAGCTATAAGCTGGAGGACGATCACCTGGCACTCAGAGGTTCGTCAATTGATCTTTACGAAAAGCTTTTCAAAAAGCCCTCGCGACGTCCTAAGCAGTTTGTTGACTAAATCGTGTTACAAGGAGTTTAATATATGCTTGAAATAAAAAATCTTACAAAAAGGTACGGTGAATCCAGTGTTAATGCTGTAACCGATCTGTCCATCTCGCTTAAAGCCGGCGAGATTTACGGCTTCCTCGGCCCTAACGGTGCAGGAAAAAGTACAACTATTAAGAGTCTTGTAGGTATCTATCCCTTCCAGGAGGGCGATATCCTTATTGACGGTGTTTCGATTAAGACCAATCCTCTTGAAGCAAAGATGAAGATTGGTTATGTTTCGGATAACCACGCTGTTTTCGAGCGTCTTACAGGTTGCGAATATGTAAACCATATGGCAAATCTTTACGGTGCAGATCCTGTGGAGGCACAGGAACGAATTAATCAGCTTTTGGATATATTTAAGCTCAGAGAGGCATTTGACCGCCCCATCAAGAGCTATTCTCACGGTATGAAGCAGAAAATCTCTGTTATCGGTGCACTTGCACACAACCCTAAGCTTTGGGTGTTGGACGAGCCCCTTACAGGTCTTGATCCTCAGAGCTCTTATCAGCTTAAAAAGGTTATGAAGCAGCACGCAGCAGAGGGCAACACCGTATTCTTCAGCTCTCATATTCTTGACGTTGTAGAAAACCTTTGCGACCGTTGCTGTATTATCAAACGCGGCAGACTTCAGGGTGTTTACGATTTAGCTGAGGTTAAGGCAAGAGGCGAATCTCTTGAGGAAATCTTTGTCAGCGTTATCGGCGAGGAGGATCAATGAAAAAAGTTCTGATGCTGTTAAAGCTGCAGCTTGACAACAAGAACGATCTTTTTAAAACCGTCAATCCCAAGAAGATGCTTCCCGCGTTGGCAAAATCCATTGCGATAATGGTTTTGGCCACCTTGGCGATCAGCTTCGGTTTGTCAAAGATCTTCGGTCTTGGTCTGCATAGCAACCAGGAGCTTCTTGGCATAGTTCTCTTGGTTTTGCAGCTTGTTTCGCTTGTGTTTGCGATAGGTAGTATTATTAATACACTCTACCTCTCTCGTGAAAATGCAATGCTGATATGCCTGCCTGCTACACCGAACCAGCTGTTTGTTTCAAAAATACTCTTCATTTACATTAACGAGTTCTTCGTTAATCTGATGATGTCTATTCCGCTGTTCCTTGCACTTGGTTCATTCTCAAAGTTCGGAGCAAGCTATTACATTTCGATTATTCCTCTGCTTATACTGATGCCCATACTTCCCATAGTTGTGGCGGCATTTCTCAGTATTCCGATTATGGCGGTGTTGAAGTTCCTTAAAAAGCACACAATTCTTTCCATAGTTGCAATGTTTACTCTTATCGCCGCTTGTCTTTGGGTATATGTTGGATTTATCGGCAGCATCGCCGCTGACTTTGATATTTCCGGCAAACAGTACGAAACCGTAAGAGAACTGAATGCTCAGATTCTTGTTATCGGTAAAAAGATACCTGTTTATTTCCAGTTGGCAGGAGCAATGCTTAACGCATCTCAGTGGTATGTATTCGTAATCATTATTGCCGGTTGTGTTGCGTTGTTTGCATTGACTATATTCTTCACTCGTTACTTCTTCTTTAAGACCGCGATGTCCAGTATTGAAAACACTATAAAAAGCGGTCGCAAAAAGGGTAAGCTTAAGAAGAGGGGCAGATTTGCAAGTTTGCTGTTAAAAGAGATTTACTGTGTATTCAGATCTCCTACCGACGTATTTGAATATTTCCTGTTCACACTTCTTATGCCCTTTATCGTATTTTCATACGACAAGCTTTTGATGTCCATTACCGTAAACCAGGCGGGCGTCAATATGATTGCCGGTGCACACGTGATGGTTGTTGCAATTCTTGCAATGCTTTCAAACATTTCTTCTGCATCTGCAATATCCCGTGACGGCGGCAACTTCTATATGTCCAAGATCGTTCCTATCGACTATTACACACAGATGTTTGCCAAGTTCTCCTTCAATGCTATATTTACATTCGGTGCACTTATTGTAACCGCGATTGTTTCATCCTTTATGTACCCTGTATGGCAGGTTGTTCTCGGAACTCTTGCTATTGCGATAGCTGCCGTTGGACATATTGCTTACAGCATTGATACCGATATTAAAGATCCCACCGCGATAAATATGGGCGATGAAAAATCCTCTACCGTCAGCAAGAGCACTCCCAAGAGTCTCGTATACGGTCTTGCGGTTGGATTTATTATGGGATTGATTATTATTCTTCTTTCTTCCGGCGAGAACGCGGTTCTTCCTTATCTTCTGATTATCGGACTTGCTCTGATCTTCACGGTTTACAGAGTGCATACCCTTGTTCTCAGAATCAATCTCAGATACGATAAAATAGAAATGTGAGTTAGATATGAAAAAAACCATACTGTTAATTCTGGCGATTTTACCAATTGTCTTGGTTATTATTATCGCCTTTGCAGGCCGTATCCTGGCAGAATATAAATACATTCCCGTAGAACGTGTTGAGTTTATAGACGAAAAGGGTACTGCTTATAACGACAAAATGCTCTTTAAGGTTAACATCGGAGAGCACAAAAAGTGCGATCTCAAGGTATATCCGGAGCTTGCAACAAATAAAAAGGTTACTTACACTTCTGCTGACGAGTCTATTTGTACGGTAGATGAAAACGGTGTTATTTTAGGACAAAAGTACGGCTTTACAACCGTTTTTGCCAAGACGGATGACGGTGGCAAGGTTGCAAAGGTGAATGTTCTTGTTACTGCCGATATTCCTATCAGCATTACTCTCGGTCACGAAGAGATTACAATGGTTGTGGGAGAACAGTACTTCATCGAGGTTATGGTTGACCTTCCCGTTGCTCTTGATAAGAGTGTTAACTTTGTATCCGATAATCCCGACGTTGTAAGCGTTGATCCTACCGGTCGACTTGTTGCAAAGTCTGCGGGAACAGCCGTTATTACGGTTAAAACCGTAAGCGGAGGACTCAGTGCGACCTGTACCGTTACGGTTGTGGGCGGCGAGCTTCCTCTTATGTTCGACTTCAAGGATGCCGAAAACATCGAAAAGAAAAACGAGGTTTATATTACCGGTTCTTCTTCCATAAATCTTGCAGAATATCTTGTTCTTGGCGAAGGTGTGAATATGGAAGACGTCAGCATCGTTATTCTCGGCGGAAGTGCCGCAAGCATAGAGAACGGTGTTCTCACATTCTCCAAGTCGGATATTGTAACCGTAAGAGCTTATATTGGCGATGATGTGAATAATCCCACTGCATTTGCGGATGTTCAGATCGCTTTCAGATGATTTTATTAAAAATTATATAAAGGAGACAAAAAATGAAAAACACAATCAAAAAAGTCTTAGTGTTGCTCTTTGTTTTCGTTCTTGCAACAGCTTGCTTTGCATCCTGTAAGAAGCCCGATAACAACCAGGGAAATAACAACACTAACAATGGCGGCGAAACCGTCTACTCTCTTGAACTCAGATCCGACAAGACTCAGGCAGTTTGCGGCGAGCAGGTAACTCTCTCTGCATTCCTCAAGTCTCAGGGTTCTGAAACTCCCTACAACGAAGCAGTTTATACTATCGTTGAGGGTGCAGATTATGCAACTATTTCCGGCAACGTTCTTACTATCGGCAGCAATGCTGCAGACGGTACCGTTATTAAAGTAAAGACCTCTAAGGACGGCGTTGACTCTAACGTTGTTGCTATTACAGTAATCCCCAGCACTTATGTTGAGTCCATCTTCATCAGCACCAACTCCGAGTCCACCAGCATTATGAAGGGCACAACCGTTGGTCTTGTTGCTAACATCTCTCCCGCAGGTATTGCACAGTCCTTCATTCAGTGGGAAATCACCGAAGGTGCAGATTATGCAACCATCACAGGCGATGCTCTTACTATCAAGTCTGATGCTCCCGCAGGTTCTACCGTAAAGGTTAGAGCTACCTTTGGCGAGGTTGTAAGTAATGAAATTTCTCTTACCGTTGCAGCAACTCAGGAAGAAATCAACGCAGGTAAGTATCACATCAGCATTACCAACAACAACCTTGTTGTTGATAAGAACGGTTACAATGCCCCCATTATTTACGTTCAGGTATTTGACTACAACTTTGATGTTGTAAGCGATGCAAAGGTTGAGTACCAGGTTATCGAGGGTGAGTCTCTTCTCGCTCTTAGCCCCGCGGGTTACATTTGCTCTCTTGAGGCAAAGGGCCACGGTACTGCAAAGGTACAGGTTAGCATCTCCGGTACAACCATTTCTGAGGAAGTTACCGTTGACGTTATCGTTCCTCCCACAGCAGTTACTCTTCCCGAAGTATTCTCCGAGAGACCTATTGAATATAACTTCTCTATGAGAGATTCTCTTCCTTTCGCTCCCGGTATCATCGGTGAAAATGCTTGTACAGATATCGCTTACACCTTCTCTCACGAGAGCGGTGCAACCGGCGACGAAGTTGCTGTTTACGAGAACGGTGCTATCACCTTCAAGAAGACAGGTAGAGTTATCGTTAACGCACAGTCCAATTCCGGCAGTAGAGTTGAAGCATCTGTTTCTTACACCTTCAACATCAATGACGGTTATAACGTATACAACTTTGCAGAGCTTAATGCACTTGTAGAGTCCGGTGCTTACAACGGCCAGGAAATCAACCTTGTTGTTCTTGATAAGGTTGTTGGTGCAGGCGACTACCAGTACGGTTACAGTCTCGTTCCTCCCGCAGCACTTCTTCCCGCAGATCAGCAGACTGTTGCTGCTATCGTTGAGGGTGTTGTTGTAGACGGCGTTGTAAACCGCCTCAACGGTGAAACTCTTAACGGTGTTCGCGTTGATGCTTCTGTTAAGGCATATAACAAGAGCATTTGGATCAACGGTAACGAGCACACCATCGATGCTTCTCAGCTCAGAGTATTCAATATGACCGAGCTTAAGGAATACTGCGGTGAAGATAAGCACACCGGCGATTACACAATCATCGACAGTCTTATTTCAGTAGTTCCTACCACAACAGACAGCAACAGCAAGAGCTTCTCTGTAAAGGCATATGACCTTGAATTCAAGGGCAACTGCGGTATCGACTACGATCCTAAGAATTACAGAGATGACGGTTATGTTGGTACTATCGGTGTTGTTGACAAGGGTCTTAACATCGGTTCCAAGTATTACACCGCTCACTATTACATTGATGCAGACAACCTTACCGGCTCCGGCTTCTACGGTGCATTCAACTTCCACGGTATCGTTGGTAACGGCAAGGTATCTAACGTTTATGCATACAACTGCTATTCTACCGGTATCTTCTGTCGTTCCAGCATCATCACCTTCGAAAACCTTAAGTTCGGTCCTTGCGGTGCAACCGGTATCGAGCTTGCAGCAGAGAATTGTGCTGAAGCAGGACTTAACAACGATGAGAACCAGACCGTAACCATTCTTGGTACAATTGATGCTGCTACCAACCTTAATGCAGGAAACACAAATTACTTCAACAACTATGTTGTTGGCGGTGCGACCATTCCTTACATTATCAACGGTAACGTAGTTATGTATCCCGAGAATATGACTAACCACATCAGAAATGAAAACGGCGAGTTCATCTTCGTTTCTCTTGTATTTATGGATGTATACTCATTCGAAGCTAACACCAGTGTGATCAACTATCCTTCTTACCAGCAGGGCGGTATCATTGAAATCACTTCTCTCCCTGTTGACGGTGTAGATACTGTTCACCAGTTCGTAAGAATGCCTATTTACATCGATCTTCCCGGTGTTGGTACCGTTCAGGCGGGTACTGCACTCTTCCTTAACCTTAACTACGGCAAGTAATTTAAGGCAACAGAAAAACATACAATCCCCGAGCCAAAAGCTCGGGGATTTTTTTTGAAAAACAGAAAGTTTATATATTCACTTGCCAATCCTTTTATTTAGTGATATAATAAGGTAAGAAATGCAAAAAAAGGAGAGTAAAATGAACTTTGTTTTTGACCTTTACGGCACACTGATAAATATTTGGACAGATGAAGAAAGGCCTGAGCTTTGGGAAGGTGTAGCCCTGCTTCTCGGCGACGGTGAAGAGAGAGCAGAGCAGGTCAGGGAGGAATATTTATGCCTTTGCAGGGCAGCAAAGAAGAACGAGAGTCAGGAAATTGATCTTCTCCTTGTGTTCGAAAAAATGCTTGAAAATCGGGGAGTAGATACTTCTGTTGCCCCTTCACTTGCAAGTGAATTTCGCAGACTCTCTATGGTAAGGTTAGAGAGGTTTTACGGTGTAAAAACAATGCTTCGCGATATTAAAAAGCAGGGCGGGGGAGTATATCTTCTCTCTAATGCACAAAGCTGTTTTACTGTCTCCGAGCTTCACGCGACAGGGCTTTATGATCTCTTTGACGGAATTGTTATTTCCTCGGACATCGGTGTGAAAAAGCCCTCGCCCGAAATATTCAGCATAGCTTTTGAAAGGTTTGGAATTACCGCCGAAAACAGCATTTATGTTGGAAACGATCTTCGCGACGATATCCTCGGTGCAAGTAAAGTCGGTATGAAAACCGTATATATTAAAACAGAACAGTCGGGCTCATATCCCGAGCTTAATATACCAAAACCCACATATACAGTGAAGACACACAGAGAAATGAAGCAGCTTCTGCTTTCGCTTATTTAAATATATTTGTTAAAATATAGCTCCTCTTGACAAAAAAATGCTAAAGTAGTATAATGTTGCTATGAAAGGAGTTACCAAAAAGGTAACAGTGTATAAAATGGATAGAGATAGAATATATAATTTTTCCACAGGTCCGTCAATGCTGCCATTGGAGGTTCTTGAACGTGCTCAGGCAGAGATGCTTTGCTATGGCGACACAGGAATGTCGGTTATGGAGCTGGAGTATGATTCTCCCGAGTTTCTTCAGATTTTGAAGGATGCGGAAAACAACCTGAGAAAGCTGATGAATATTCCTGCAAACTACAAGATTTTGTTCCTTCACGGCGGAGCTTCAAGTCAGTATGCGGCAGTTCCGATGAATCTTTTGTCCGCACATCAGTGTGCTGACTATGTGGTTTCGGGACAGCACTCCAAAAAGGCAAGTGACGAGGCGAAAAAGTACGGTGATATAGTTATTGCCGCATCCTCGGGCGGTGCATCTCCGCCTTATTCAACAGTGCCGTTTACAAAGCGATCAGACTTCCGTCCCGACGCCGACTATGTTCATATCTGTTATAACAACAGGGTATACGGAACAAAGTTCCACTATATCCCCGATACGGGAAATATTCCTCTTGTGGTTGATATGAGCTCCTGCTTCTGCTCCGAGCCGATTGAGGTTTCCAAGTTCGGCTTAATATATGCAGATGCACAGATTAATGTTGCCTCGGCAGGTCTGTCGGTGGTTATTGTGCGAAACGACCTTATCGGCGGTGCAAGAAAGGATACCCCCACAACTCTTGACTATCTGCTACTTGTGGAAAACGGTACAACCAATGTAGCTCCTCCCGTTTGGTGCATCTATATTGCAAAGCTTGTATTCGAGTGGATTCTTTCGGTTGGCGGTCTTGAAGAGATGAAACGCCGTAACGAAAAGAAAGCCAGCTTGCTTTACGATTATCTTGACGGGCCGGGACAGGCATATTACACCTCTCCTGTTGACAAAAAGTGCCGCAGTATGATGAATGTTGTATTCGTTACCGGCGACGGTAAGCTTGATGAAAAATTCGTTGCCGAAGCTGCCGAGTGTGGACTTATTAACCTTGCAGGACACCCCGGTGTTGGCGGAATGTGTGCGTCGCTCTATAACTCAATGCCTTATGAGGGTGTAGAACGACTTATCGCATTTATGAAGGAATTTGTTAAAAATAATCCCAAACTAAAGAATTAATAAGTTGAAAAAAACCATTGACAAATGGTAAATTGTATTATATAATTAATTACACCATTTCAGATATCTATAAAGCGAAAGCTTTTTTGATATAAAAAAATTAGAAAGGAAAAAAACAAAAATGACAATGAGAAACAGAAAAACAGTAATCGTGGCCTTCGTTGTATTAGCAGTTATGCTTATGGCAGTAGGTTTCGCAGCTCTTATCGATACTCTTACCATCATTGGTAATGCACACATCGATATTGCAGCAGCTGAAAACAACTTCGATGAGAAGATTTACTTCTCTGCTTCTGAGGCAGTTTCCTCTACAGGTACAGGAACTACTGCAGACACAGCAAGCCACACCGCAGACGATGCTACCTTCACTGTAAACAAGCTTGCAGTTAAGGATCAGTCTTCTACCTTCAAGTTCACTATCAAGAACGATAGTAACGTTGCGGCAGACATCACTGTTGCAGCTACCAAGCTTAGTGGTGCTGAAAACCCCTCTAACTCTAACCCCAGCATTTTCGGTATTTCTTACAGCTACGTAGTATTTGATTCCGAGGGTAACGAGCAGGTTGGCGACAACGACACAATTCCTTCCGGCGGAACTATGGAAATTACTGTTGTTATAACAGTTGTTAACCCTGTAACAAACAACACCAGTGCTACATTCGGTATTGAGTACACAGCCACTACTGTTGAATAAGAAAACGTTTCAAACGCAAAATTTCATTTTCATTTATAAGGAGGTCAGCAATGTCAGACAAAAGAACATTGAATATAATTTCTGCATCGACACTTGCTGTCCTCCTGCTGATCTTTTTAATTCCGTTTGATACGGCAGGAAGAATACTTGCGGCTGTCGCAATTGCCGCAGCCGCGGTGTTTTCCTACATTTTCTTGAAAAAACGTCCCATACCTTCGATAAACACCAAGCAAGTTTTGATGATAATGTCTATTATCTCGCTTGTTTATTTGATGCTGTATTATCTTTCGGGACTGGCATTCGGTTTTTACAGAAACCCATATGCTCTTCGTGTAGAATTTTTGCTCACATTTTTCCTTCCAACAGCACTTGTTATAGTTGCGTCGGAGGTTTTTCGCTATGTTATTAGAGCACAGGAGGATAAAAGGGCAGACGTTTTATGCTACATTTCCTGCGTAATTGCAGAGATTACAGTTTGTTCTACCGTTAGTGTAGCATTATCCTCCTTTTCAAACTTTATGGATCTGGTCGGAAAGACCTTGTTCCCTGCAATCATTGCAAATTTACTTTACCACTACTTAATAAAAAGATACGGTTATTATCCAAACATCGTATACAGGGCGATAACATCTCTGTATATTTACATTATTCCATACAGACCTGCTATGGCAGAATCACTTCTTGTGTTTGCAAATTTGATGATTCCCTTAGCAATCTATGCATTTATTGATTCTCTGTTTGAGAAAAAAAGAACTCTTGCCTTGGGCAAAAAATCAAAACTTGAAAAACCAATTACGGTTGTGGCGATTGCAATTATGCTATCCGTAATAATGCTTGTTTCAAATCAGTTCAGATTTGGAACTTATGTTATCGCAACCGAAAGTATGACGGGCGAGCTCAATATTGGCGATGCCGCGATATATGAAAAATATAAAGACCAGACCATAATAAAAGGTCAGGTAATAGCTTTCAAAGACGGTAAATCTGTGGTTGTTCACAGAGTTGATAATATAGAAATAATTAACGGAATAACAAGATATTATACCAAGGGTGACGCGAATGAAGATCGCGATGCCGGGTTTATTACAGACGGTGACATTGTCGGCTTGATTAATTTCAAGATTCCTTATATTGGTTATCCGACAATATGGTTACGAAGCTTGTTCAGCCGTTAGAGGGGAGAGATAAAATGTCTGAAGCCGAAATAAAAAAACGACAAGACTATAAGCGTAACAGAAAAAAATGGATTTTAATTCAGGCAACTGCCATTGTTGTGCTTCTGATTATTATGCTTGGTTCATTCATCATTTACGACAGAATGAACAGAACCTATTACATAGAATACACCGAAAACGGTGTGGCTGACTACAAGGTTAAGTACAAAGAAAATGATTTCTTTGATGAAGAATGGGTTGGTTCAGGTCAGTCCTACGTTTCTTCTCTTATTGAAAATCTTTTTGTAGAGTTTAAATATGATTTGAATATGAACTCTTCAAATGTTGGATTTGAATACAACTATGACATCAAAGCACAGCTTATTGTATCCGATAAGACTACGGGAGACCATATTTACAGTCCCACCGATGTGCTTATTTCAAGCGGTGTGAAGAAGGCAAAGAGATCAAACGGCTTTGCTGTAAATCAGAATGTTTTTATTGATTTCAATAGGTACAATTCCGAGGCAAAAAGCTTTGTTGAAACCTACGGTCTTAAAAATGCAACAAGTATGCTTGTTGTTACTATGAACGTTAATGTTGAAAGCCAATGCGAAGAATTTGAAACCAACAATAACAATTATTCAGTTTCGCTCAATGTTCCTCTTTGTGAGGAAAACTTCAGCATTTTTACCACAGCAAGCTCTCCTGCGGGAGAGACAAAGCAGCTTGCCTGCAAGGGTGCTGTTAACCAAAAAATATTCCTTACAAGCGGAATAGTTTGCTCGGTAATAGCACTTGTTCTCGGTTGCGTTCTTCTTGCTTTTGTTTATCTTACCAGAAACGAAGACGTAAACTATGCTATTAAGATTAGAAAGATACTTTCTTCCTACCGTTCCTTTATCCAGCAGATCGAGGGCGAGTTTAATACCGAAGGATATCAGCTTATAGCAGTTAAAACCTTTACCGAGATGCTTGGTATCAGAGATACAATTCAGTCGCCTGTTCTTATGAGCGAGAACAAGGACGAAACAAAGACTCAGTTTCTTATTCCCACAAACACAAAGCTTCTTTATGTATTCGAAATCAAGGTAGAAAATTACGACCTTATTTACGGATTGAATGAAGAACATCATGGAAAGGTTATTGAGTTTGAGGATGAACAGGGTGTTGAAGAGGCGATTATTTTTGATGAAGAAATAAACCTTGAGGATGTTGCTGAAGCAATGGCAACCCCCGACGTAATTCTCGCTGATGTAGATTATGTAGAAGATAATGACGTAGATTATGAGGGAACAGAGGAAGCTCCCGGTATTGAAGTTGTCGGTGTTGTATGGCCCGAAAGAGCACATAAAAACAAGGTTTACCGCTATGATCCCAACGGAGAAAACCTTCACGAAGGTGATATGGTTCTCGTTCCTACTCGTGATGTGGCAAGGGAGAGGGAGGTTATTCGTAAGGCGGCAATAGCCCATGCTAATCACAACATTGATCCCGCATTGCATCCCCATCCACTTAAAAAGATTATCGGTGTTATCAAACGCCGTGCGGAGGCAGCACTTACACCTTCAGAGCCTTCGCAAAACGAAGATAAAGCCGAGTAAATAAAATAGAAAGGAGAGAGTGATTATGACAAGACGAACTAACGTGATTTTGTGTATCGCCCTCTCCTTTATGTTTTTGTTTTCAACTTTCGGATATGCCTCTTTAACCGACCGGCTTGGCATTTCCGGTTCCGCTAATGTAGAGTATTCTAAGCCGTTTGAGGGGGTGTACATTTCTGATATTCAGTTCGTTTCAGCGTCCACGAGCATTTCATCGGTTGATTTTGGCAAAATACACCCTACAACAGTGACTACTTCGGTAAATTCAGGTGGAGGCAGCGTAACATATAAAATTACCGTTCATAATAATACCAATGTTACATACTGGTATTTAGGGCAGAAATTCTTAACTGATTATGAGTCCAACAACCTGCTTGGAACATCAGGAGGCATATCAGTGGTTACAAAGGACGGAATTGGTGATTCATCGTCCACATTTAATTCAGATGACTGGATACCCCCACAGACCTATCGTGATTTTTATGTTATTTATACCTACGGTTCTAATGCGAGAGAAACTGTAAAAAACCTTATCAATTTTGAATTTGGCATCAGAATAGATGCTATTCACGACAAGTTCTTGGCGGTGCTCAACGATACTACATCGAACTACGGATATTATTATCTGTCAGATGCATTCGATGATAAGTACAGTAGTACAGGTTCCGCTGTAATTGGAAATGTTGGAGATGATGAGTATGTTTTCGACAGTTTATTTGGCTCAAATATGACTGTTGATGTTGATGGTCAGGATGTTCCTGTAACAGTTATGGTTCGTCGTGAAAATGTGGACGGAAAAACAACAGGCGATTCATACAAACCTAGCGGACCGTCGGGTTGCGAATATACCGTTTATATCACCGTTGATCCACTTAATTCACCTACGGGAGAGGCTATTGTATATGCAGTATCATATAGTCGTGGAAATGATGGAAGATGGTATCAGCTTGGACAGCTTTACTCGGGTGTTGCGGACAAAAACGATTATGACCCCACAGACGAAATATACGAGGGGGCGTGTGATGTTTACAGCTGGATCGCAACGCCAAACACATATGAGGTGGCAGATGGTATTAAATATAATGCCGGAATGGAGCAGGGTGACCAATATGATAAATATTTGTACATAGAACAGCTTATGTCTGCTGCCGACCAGGATATTTTTAATGATATTGACAATACAAGAATATTTAAGAAGGTTTACGATATACTCGTTGCTCATCCCGGCGATAGCACTCAGGGAATAGCCGGACTTCGTGCTGCGTTTGAGAACGCTGCTCCTTATTACAATAATCTTAATAACGGTCAGGAATTTAAGGTTAAGCGTGATTGCACGAGAGCGGAAATCATACCTATTCTCCTCAATATCCAGACAGCTCTTAATTATTACTATGAGGTAAATTGACAGGCTTTTCTTAATATATTCAAAAAGGACAGCTTTTACAGGAAATATCTTGTAAAAGCTGTTATTTTTGTCAAAAATTAAAAATTTCGTTGCCATATTGACTTTTAATTTATGTGATGTTATAATATACAATGAACAAATATAAAAAAAGGAATTTTTGATGTACTATATAACACTTGATTTAGAGTGGAATCAGGCCTATGCACAAAAGGCTCTGGCGGTACAGCGTCGACTTGCCTGCCGTCTTCGCGGCGAGGTTATTCAGATTGGAGCGGTAAAAATGGACTCCAAAATGAATATCTGTGGTTCATATCAGATAATTGTAAAGCCACAGCATTTTAAAAAGCTTCACCGTCACGTCAGCGAGCTTACAGGCATCACTCAGGAGCAGATGGATATGGGAACTCCTCTTCCTGTTGCTGCCGAGAGATTTAAAAGATGGTGCGGTAAGGACTTTTGCTTCTTAACCTGGGGACCTGATGACATTCCTATGCTGAAAGAAAACTTCAATGTCCACGACATTCCTTCGGGCTGGCTTGACAAGGTGTACGATCTTCAGGTTATTTTCAACAAGCAGACCGATGATACCGCAAAGCAGCGTTCTCTTGAATATGCGATGGACTACTTTGGGCTGGAACAGCACCTGCCCGCTCACGATGCACTTAATGATGCATATTTTACTGCTCTTGTAGCAAGAGAGCTTGACGTTCCCGAGGGCGTCAGAACATATTCCTCTATGAGAGGCGAGTTCCTTGAGGACTCTGTAATTGGAGATGCCGATGCAGGCGGAGACGGTTATGTTACAATATCCGAGATGCTTGAGGATTCGATTGTAAAATCTCCCGTTTGTCCCATTTGCAAACGCGAAATGTGTGAGGAGGATAAGCTTCTTCACTCAAAGGGACAAAAATATACTATGCACTTTGTTTGCAAAAAACACGGCGATATGCTTCTAACCTTGAAGCTACACAGAAACTTTAATGAAACCTGGCGTGCCAGACGCACAATAAAACTTGCCGATGAGACCGCCCTGACCGAATATCGAGAAGGACTTGAAAAGGCGAATATCCGCCGCAAGTCAACAAGGAGAAGAAAGCCGAAACCCAAAAGACGTGCCCCCGAGGCGGCAAACAATTAAAAAAAGAACCGTTGCCGACTGTAAAGTCGAGATGCAACGGTTCTTTTTAGTTTATACGTTAAGCAATTTTCTGATCTGCTTGTGACGAAGCATAATAGCCGCTACAGCAAGGCAGAGCAACAGATCAAGACCGAGATACGCACCGTTGTAAGCAAAGGAATAGAAGAATTTACCCATTCCCTCGGGGGCCCACTGTCCCCAGATGAATACACCTGTTACAAAGTGACATACAAAGCGGAGAAATACTGCAAGCACCATACCGATATATGATGCTATCTCGGCATTTTGGGGAAGCTTTAAATCCTTGAAAAGACCTGCAATACCAAGCAGAGTAAAGGGAAGCAGATAGTCAAAGATAATACAAAGCACAACTATACCCGATGTTTCGCAATAAATAAAAACATCTCCTTCGGCAATCGCCTGTGCGAGCTGTGTTACCGAGTACACAAATCCTGTGCCAAGACCGATAAAACTGCCGTATTTTATGCTTATCAGCATAATGGGAAGCATACTGGCGAGAGTTACCGATCCGCCGAGAGGCATAGGTAAGAGCTTTATGCAGGATAGTGCAAACGCAAGGGCAACCATCACAGCACATTCGGTAAGGGTTTTGATTTTCGTGTTTCTCATAGGAAACCTCCATTAAAAAGAAATACCACACAGATATAACATCCGTGTGGTAAATTCAGCTATATGTAGCAATCCATTCTTCCTACGACGGCATTATCCGTATCAGGTTAAAGGGTTTGACGCAAAGCGTCATCTCAGCAAAAAGCACCCCTGATGTATATTCTGTTCGGTTCAAGTAAAATTATAACACAATACAGTTTATTTGTCAATAGTAAATAAACAGAACTCTGCACTTATTTCATCATCTCGTCAATCGCCTTCATAACACCAAGCTTTCCGTACTCGTATGTAAGACCGCCCTGCATATATGCAGTATAGGGCTCTACAATAGGGCCGTCGCAGGAAAGCTCGTTGGTTGCACCTGTAATAAAGGTTCCCGCAGCCATAATCTCGGGATGAGGATATCCGGGCATATCTCCGGGCTCGGGGATACAGTATGCTTCAACAGGCGAGCCCATCTGAATACCCTTGCAGAACTTAATAAGCTTGTCTGCAGAGTGAAGATTTACTGTCTGAACAATGTCTGTACGCTTTTCGTCATACTTGGGATCAACCTCATCAAAGCCGGCAAGCTCAAGCATTCTTGCGGCAAAGACCATAGACTTTAATGTAGAAGCAACGCAGGCGGGAGCCATAAAGAAGCCCTTGTAGAAGGAAGCAAGCTGGTTAAAGTTAGCACCCAGATCCTTTCCGATGCAGGGGGCGGTAAGTCTTTCTGCTATATCTTCGATTACAACCTTCGTTCCTACACAGTATGCACCCGAAACGGCAAAGCCCGAGCCAAGATTTTTCATCATAGAGCCAACAAAAACGTCAGCACCTACATCTGTGGGCTCTCTGTCCTCGGTAAACTCGCCGTAGCAGTTATCAACCATAATTACAGTTTCGGGAGAAACCTCTTTAATCGCCTTGACAGCTCGCTCTATCTGTGCAATGGTTAAGCTCTTTCTCTGTGCATAGCCGCGACTACGCTGAATAGCCGCAACCTTGACGGGAGATTCTAAAAGTCTTGCTTTAATTGCATCAATGTCAAAATCGCCGTCCTTAAGGTCGATTTCGTCATATTTCACACCGTATGCCATAAGCGAATTTCGGCTTCCGCCCGAAATACCAATAACAGTCTGAAGTGTGTCATAAGGGGTTCCCGTAACGTAGAGAAGGGTGTCGCCCGGCTTGCAAAGACCGCCGAGAGTCACCGCAAGAGCGTGTGTTCCCGACATAAGCTGGGGGCGAACAAGTGCGTCCTCTGCACCAAAAACTCTAGCATAAATTTCCTCAAGCTTGTCTCTGCCCGAGTCGGTAAAGCCATAGCCGGTTACCTCGATAAAATCGGCAGTAGATACCTTACATTCCTGAAAGGCGGAAAGCACCTTTGCAGAGCAAACAAGTGCATTTTCTTCTATTTTTGTAAATATTTCTTTGCAATCTGCCTCTGCTTTCCTTGCTAAATCGGCTGTATAGTCGCTAATATTGTATCCGTAATACATCTTATTTTCCTCTATTCTATACTGTCAAGCAGGGGTATCAGCTCGGACAGTTTGTTTATTTTGTAGTCGGGTTTTATGTCGTTATATGGCTTGTCCTTTGGGTTAAAATGGCAGGTTAAAATTCCTGCGTTAATTCCTCCCTTTATATCCGATGAAATACTGTCGCCCACAATAATTGTCTCCCCCGGAGAAAAATCCTTTATCCTCGAAAAACAACGGTCAAAAAATGCCTTTTGCGGCTTGGCATATCCGATTTCCTCCGAGATGAATATTTCATCAAAGTATCTTCCGATGCCCGAATCGGCAATTCTCGGCTTCTGAACAGAGGGAATACCGTTTGTAGCCATAAAGAGCTTGTATTTTCCGCATTTTTCAAGTTCACACAGCAGCTCCTTGGCTCCCGGAATAAAATCGTGCTCCCCTTTAAGAAGCTCTTCATAAATATCCTGTGCTTCATTAGCCGATAAGGAAGTGTTGATCTCTTTAAATAGCATCTCAAACCTGCCGATAAGCACCTGATCGCGAGTCATTTCGCCGCGTTCCAATGCGTGCCAACAGTCAAGATTTATCTCTATATACCGTTCTATTGTTGCTTCATCACAGGGAAGCTGCAGCTGACTTAAAGTTTTGTAAATCGTCCTGCGTTCACCCTTCTGAAAGTCCAGAATTGTGTCGTCAAGGTCGAGAAATACATTTTTTACCATACAAATTCTCCCAACATTCTAACTTTTATATTTTATCACATCTTGAAGAATAAATCAACCCCTCGTCTAAAAATGTTTGTTTGGGAAGAAAAGCATTTTTAGTCGAACTTCAACCTCATCTGTTCAATAAATAAAAGTCCAATGCGAGTTTATTTCTCGCAAAGGACTCTTTTTTTGTTTTTTACAAGTTTTACTATTGGTTTTGTCAATATAATACGGACAAGCTCGATAATTGAGCAGCCCACAAAAACTGTTATCACAGCAATAGCAGAGAACAGCCAGAAGTTATCCAAAGTTGAATGGAAGGGACAGTTAAGCCAGACATTCCATAAATAATGTCGGATAAATTGATTATCGTGAATAAGATAAATGCCAAAAGTGGTACTTGCAATAAGATTTATAGCCCTGCTGTTTTTTATTTTCAGCTTATTGAAAAAGCAGAAGAGCGATATTGAAGCCAAAAGACAAATTATATTTGTCATACCTGTGCTTGATTTCCACAATCCCAGGATTGTGCAGAAAACAATCGATGAAACACCGCTGATAAGCCGATTTTCAAGCATTTTTTTAGGATAGAGACGGATATATGCCGAAATAATATACAGCGTTACAAACCACCCGCTGCCAGATAACACTATGTATGACCGACTGCCTAAAAAACTTGTTTGCATCAGGAGAAGAATGGCTATCAGAATCAGATGCTCTTTTTCTTTAAGTGTGTTAATCAGCTTGTTTATAAAAGGAGAAAGAAGGATCATAACCAGATAACAGGTGACAAACCAGTATGAGTCGTGGAAAATAACAAAAATCGACTGCCAAAGGTTAGAAAAAGAGAAGCTGAAGTCAGAAACAAAAATAAGTAAAGCAAGATATATAGTTATGCTGTAAAAGAAGGTTAAGCCCAATGTGTTTATTATTCTTCTCGGTTTAAAGTCGGATTTTATAAGAAAATATCCGCTGATGAGAACATAAATATTAACTCCAAGCTTTCCGCCTGCCGACAAAAGAGTAACGATAAATCGGTTAAAGGCGGGCATTTCCGTAGCAACATACTGCTCGTGAACACCAAAATGATGGGCAACTATAAACAGCATACATAGTATTCTAAGCAGCTCTAAATTTGAATTTCTGACTACTTTTGTTTGCATTTTACCCCTTTTTTGCTCCAAATTCCTTTCTGATGTCATTTTCACCTTTGCAAAATATGTATTAATTATAACACATATTTTCCTTGATTGCAAGTGATTTTTTGTATCTTAAAACGGAATTTATGGGAGAAAGGTAAAACCGCGTTGATGCAAATATTATTGTTTAAAAATATCGTGCTGTTGTGTACGGGTAAAACCATATGAAAATGCTCGTTCATTTTTCTATTTTTGCACAAAAGAATTTGTTTGTCTTTTTGTTTTAGCATCTTTATTGTCCGTTTAATAATAACCTTCTAAAAAAACGATGATGAATTTTTCCTGCTTTGTAATAAATGCACAAAATATGAACAACTTTTTTTACGGTTAAAGAATATTTTTTGTTTTTTCACTTTGTACAAGAAAAATGCTATTGAAAATATCCTTACTTTATTATATAATATACCCGCAAAATTAAAATATAAATGTATTGGAAATAATCGTTAACAAGGGTAGTTCGATTATCGTTAATCTTGATGATGCATCTTTGAATGCAGTAAGATTCAACCATAGAAACAGCTGTGTTCTTGAGGTATACGGAACCCTTACTACAAACGGTTGTCTTTCGGGTAATAGATATCACACCTTTAGTGTTTACGAGGGGGGAAATCTTACCTGCGGATCATACAGCAACGGTCAGTCAAACGTAATTAACGTTTAGGGCGGAACTATGACTGTTACAGGCAACGTTATTCAGACAAAGAATTCCAAAGTTACAGTAGCCGAGGGCGGAACTCTGAACGTTGGCGGCAAATTACAGGTTACAGATGGTAGCACAGGTACTCTTACTGTAGACGGCATTCTTAGTGTTACAGGTAATACAACCGGAGTTGGAACCTTCACAGTTGGTGCAACCGGAAATGTTACTATTGTCGGTACATCAAACAAAGTTCCCACTGTAGCCGATGGCGGTTATGCAATTATTAACGGCACTGCTTACGGTACTGCACCTGCAAGTGACGAAGAATAATTTAGTGCCTTAGCTAAAGTTGTTCAAAAGGTTTATTATAACCTTACAGCACTCATAATAAGGGCTGAGTTTAACAGCTCAGCCCTTTAAAAAATTATCTTTAAAATAATAGAATATTTTTACAAATATTATAAATTATAATCTTTTAAAGATAAAAATAAAGGTATTTTTAATATGAATATTAAAAGCATTATAGAAAACTTATCCATTGAACAAAAGGCAGCTCTGCTTCAGGGCTGGAGCACCTGGACAACTCTTGAGCTAAAGGAGAAGGGCATTCCTGCGATGTTTATGTCCGACGGCCCCGTTGGACTTCGTAAGCAGGCAGGAGCAGGCGACCACCTTGGTCTTAATGCATCCGTTCCCGCGACCTGTTTCCCTACGGCTGCAACAATGGCAAACAGCTGGGATATATCTCTCGGTGAGGAGCTTGGTAGGGCTCTCGGTGCGGAGGCTGCCGCAAATGACGTTCACGTTGTGCTCGGCCCCGGTCTTAATATAAAGAGAAGTCCCCTTTGCGGACGTAATTTTGAATATTTTTCCGAGGATCCTTATCTTTCGGGCAAAATGGCTGCTTCCTACATAAAGGGTATTCAGGAAAAGGGTGTTGCTGCCTGTCCCAAGCACTTTGCAGTAAACTCGCAGGAAATTCGCCGTATGTCTATGGACTCGGTTGTTGACGAGAGAACTATGCGTGAGATATATCTCACGGGGTTTGAGATTGCGGTAAAAGAGGGCAAGGCAAAAGCCATAATGTCCTCTTACAATATGGTAAACGGCACTTATACTAATGAGAATGCTCATCTTTTATCAGACATACTCCGCGGTGAGTGGGGCTTTGACGGTTATGTTGTAACCGACTGGGGTGGAGATAATAATCACACCGAGGGCGTGAGAGCAGGCGGAAACCTTGTAATGCCTGCTCCCGGTCCCGATTGTGCAATCGGACTTGTGGAGGACGTTAAGGCAGGAAAGATTGATGAAAGTGTTCTTGATCAGCGTATAGAGGAGCTTTTAAGAATAGTATTTATGACTCAGGAGGAGGTTGCAAAGCAGCCCAAAAGCTTTGACGTAGAGGCACATCACGCTGTTGCGAGAAGATGTGCAGAGGGTAGCATTGTTCTCCTTGACAATGACGGTATTCTTCCTCTCTCTGAGGGTGCAAATGTTGCAGTTATCGGTGATTTTGCTAAGATTCCTCGCTATCAGGGAGCCGGTTCGTCTCAGGTAAATGCAACCAAGATAGATAATCTTTACGACTCTCTTGAAAAGCATCTTAACATCACAGGATATGCAAAGGGCTTTGACAGAAAGAATCCCAATCCCATAGACAAGCTTATATCAGAGGCAGTAGAGGTAGCAAAAAATGCCGAAACCGTCCTTCTGTGCGTAGGACTTGACGAGATTCTCGAAAGTGAAGGTATGGACAGACTTCACATGGAGCTGTCGAAGAGTCAGCAAAAGCTTATAAATGAGGTTTGTGCCGTAAATAAGAACGTAATTCTCGTTCTCTCGGGCGGTGCTCCCTTCGTTATGCCCGACAGATCGCTTTACAGAGCAGCAATTCACGGCTATCTCGGCGGTCAGGCAGGTGCAGGTGCTATGGCTGACGCACTTATCGGTAAGGTAAATCCCAGTGGTAAGCTTAACGAAAGCTGGCCTCATAAGCTGGAGGATAACCCCTCCTACCCCTACTTCCCAAGTAAAGAAAAAACCGCAGAGTACCGCGAAGGACTTTACATCGGCTATCGCTACTATGACACAGTAGGAAAAAGTGTCCGCTATCCCTTCGGTCACGGTATCAGCTATACCGACTTTGATTACTCGGATATTAAGGTAGATAAAAACAGTGTAAGCTTTACTCTTTCAAACACAGGTAAGCTTGACGGTGCAGAGGTTGCCCAGGTTTATATCTCCTGCAAGAACGGTAACGTATACAGACCTAAGAAGGAGCTTAAAGGTTTTGCAAAGGTGTTCCTTCGTGGAGGCGAGAGCAGAACTGTAACCGTAGAGCTTGATGACAAGGCATTCCGTTACTACAACGCAGAAAAGAATTGCTGGGATATAGAGGATGCAGACTACGAGATCATCGTCGGCTCAAGCACTTGCGATGTCAGACTTTCTGCCGAGGTACATATTGACGGCACAAAATGTGATAGAAATGCCCTCGAGTGCTACTACACGGCAGATATAGAAAAGGTGTTAGACAGTGACTTTGAGAAACTGCTTGGCAGACCAATTCCTGACGGAAAATGGGGCGGTGTTTTGACCGAGAATGACGCAATATGTCAACTATACTATGCAAAAAGTGGTCTTGCGAGACTTGTTTACAAGATTTTGACTAACATCAAAAACAAATCCGAAGCAAAAGGAAAACCCAATTTGAATGTTCTTTTCATCTACAATATGCCTTTCAGAGCCATTGGTAAAATGGCAGGCGGAATGGTATCAAGAAGGATGGTTGACGATATTCTCTTTATCGTAAACGGACACTTATGGCGTGGACTTGGCAGAGTAATAGTTGACTTCTTCAAAAATCTCAGTGTAAATTCAAAGTTCAAAAAGAAGCTTTAATTTCTTTGAAAGTTTGAAATTTCTATTATCAAAATTGATATGTTGATGACGGCAAAATATATAGGAATGTGATTTTCTTAGATAAAAAAACGAAACGGTCACACAGTTAAAAATCTAAAAAAACAGGAAGAGAAAATATCTTCCTGTTTTTTTATTGCAATGAAAAATATATGAAAATGCTTTTTAATGTGTATTTTTTTGCATTTTGTCAGCATTAAAATTCTTAATAATCTTTGATTTCACCAGGGAAAAAGCAACGCATAGGGCGAATGTAAAACAAGGCATAAGAAATCTGATTATCGCTGACATAAAAGAGGGCAGAATGTTAGCAAGTGAATATAAAGGCCTCGAAAATAACATATGTAATACGTAAATATCGGTTGACGAGCGAAAAACGGCCATTTGTCTGTCAGACAGCTTAACCCTATTCGTTTTTCCTGCCAACAAAATAATCGAAAAGCAGCAAAATACCGAGGCGATATACAGCTCATTGTGTCCAATCAAAAATCGCGATAAAACCGCCTCGCAGTTTCCTGTCGTAATCGCAAGAATCAGATGAGAGGTCTTTATTTTAGTAAATAAATTGTTGCATTTTCTTATAAGATAACCGAAAATAAAGAAGGGAAGGCCGAGAAAAGCAAAATTTCGAAGATATAAATTGTCAAAAACAACACCAAGTGCAGATAGAAGTTCGCCAAGCACAAGGTTAGATAGAATAGCAACTGATCCAATCAGCAAAATGACTTTATCGCTTAGTGAATATTTGAGAATCACCAACCAAATAAGATAAACATACATCAGTGCTAAAAGAAACCATAAATGTATAGAGGAAAAAGGAATATTGAAAATAACAAATTCCCAAATATTTCTAATGTTCAAAAACACATCTGATATGTATTTTACAAGTCCGAAAGTACCTTGCCCGGAAATACTGCCGACTATATTGTTAGTATGGTAAATGGCTGTTGAAATCAGGTAAAGACGAAGGATTTTATGCAGGCGATGTTTTACCGTTTCGGCATCTGCCTGAAAGACATAGAAACCCGAAATAGCAAAAAAGGTAGGTACGGCAAATCTGGCAATAGCATTAATTGTAACGTCAAATCCACCGCCTGCAAGCGGAATATGTATACAAACAACAAAAAATGACGCAATGAATTTTATTACATCAAATTGGCTGTTCCTTTCGTGCTTTATTTTTTCATAGTCAATCTACCTTTATCCCACATACAACAAGACCTTCAAATAAAAAATATAAACCACCTGCAGAACAGGTGGCTGTTGTCGATTCCTCCACTCAAGAGAATAAAGAAGAAAGCACGCTTTCGGATGTCGAGAGCGTGCCTTTTGAGCTGGAAGAATTAGATCAAAGCGAGGTTGATGACGTATTTGCTTCGGAGGATACCCATGAGGATAGGGAAGAGCAGCCGGAACCCAAGCCTCGCTATGCGACGAGAAAAGAGCTATTTGAGGAATACTATAGAGAGAGTATTAATATGAAAAGAGCTGCTCGAAAGCGATTTCTAATAGAGAAAATGCGTCCTTATTTTGATAATGCCAAGAAGACAGAAGAGTATGTTATAGCTCATTTGGCTCGTAAGCAAAGGAACCTTATATGTCGTAGAATAAGACTTGCAAGGAAGGCAAATATGCACCCATTTAACTATTTTTGCACCTTTACGTATGACGGTAAAAGACACGATGAGGATAGCTTTAGAAGGAAGTTTAGACACACAATTTCTAACTTCAGTAAAAGAAAGAATTGGCGTGTGGGAACGCTCTCCTGACAATCAACGTTTACATTTTCACGGTATTTTCTATATTCCGGAGGGTACAATGCCCGGAGAACTGATAAAAGTTAATGATTACAATTTCAATACTAAAAGACGTCAGATAACAAATCAGAATACATATTTTAACGAAAGATTTGGGCGTTCGGACTTTGATGAAATAAAAGACCCGAGGAGAAAAGGGGATGCCTTGGCATACCTACTCAAATATATTGAAAAGACCGGCGAGAAGATTGTTTATTCTAAAGGACTACCTCAGTTTGTAAAATCCGACATTAGGGAAGAGGACATCATAACTGCGATGGGAATGGAAGATAACAAGCTTCTCCTATATGACGACTTCACTTGCATCGACGAGGGACGCTTGGTTGGCGTCGTAAGCCCCGCAGTGTTAAAGCAGCTAAGAGGCTGTAATTAAAACTCTATTCTGACGTCAAAACTCGGTTTTAACAAACTGAAGTAATGCCGACGGTTAAGGGCAAAGTTTTCGCCAGCGGTCTAGCGCGAAACTTGCCCTTCGTCTGGCTTTCAGTTTTCCGAGTTTAGTCTGTTCAGTTTTATGGAAGGGCGTGTGCTTGGCTGGCGGAGCATGCGGGGTTCCCCGAAACGAGCGAAGCGAGTTTTGGGGGCTAGCAAGCGACGCCACTTGCATCAAGACAAGCACACGCCCTGTAGTCAAAGTGATAAAATTGAGCTATTTGAGGCTTGGTATTTTAATCTAATTCAAGATTTTGCCGAGATAATTTTGAGTATAAATCAAGAGATGAAAAGTTTAATGTCAGGTGGTTAAATGTTTTGATGCTAACACATCTTTTTCATGAGCAACTTTGGTCGATTACACTATTCTGGACTAGATAATTATAGAAAACGAAATACTATCGTTGTTAACGATGGCGTGCCGTTTTATTGAAAAAAATGCGTCAAAAAGTTTTCCAGCAAATGGCTCGGTCGTAATTCGTGTACGGTCGATACTTATATAAAAAATGATAAATTGAAATCAGGCTGTTCGGGCTGTTTGATTAGGCTGTTCGGGCTGTTTGATTAGAATATCTTGAAATTTTATTGAAAATGTGGTATAATATTTTATTATTTTATGGTGAAATTTCAAGTTTTTTATGCTGAATGTGGGGAAAAATATTTTTTAAGCAATTAAAATCTGTTGTTTTGCAGATAAAAAATCACATCGGTTGGAAAAATAATAGATTTCATTAAATACGCAAGAAGGTAGGTGCAGTCAAATGATCAATGTTGCTATTGTTGACGATGATAAGAGTTATGTTGACCAGCTTCGTGAATATTTTGAACAATATATAAAAGAAAGCGGAGAAACGATAAAAATAACTGCTTTTTCTGACGGTGACAGTATAGTGCATAAATACCGTTCGCAGTTTGACATTATTCTGATGGACATCGAGATGAAGTTTATGGACGGTATGTCTGCGGCTGAAGAAATAAGAAAAATGGATTCATCGGTTATAATAATATTTATTACCAATACTCCGCAGTACGCTATCAGGGGTTATGCAGTTCAGGCGCTGGACTATCTATTGAAGCCGCTGTCATATTTCGCCTTTTCACAGTGCGTGGGCAGGGCGATAAATAATCTGAAAAACCGTTTATCCGCCTTTATCTCTATAAATGTAAAGGGTGGTGTAGTGCGTCTTGATACGAATGATATTTATTATATCGAAAGCCATGGTCACAACGTGGTATATCATACAAAATCAGGTGACTACGAGCTACGTTCAACTATGAAAGAGATAGAAGGAATGCTTAACAGCAAGCGGTTTTTCCGTGCAAGCAAGTGGTATCTGATAAACCTTGCTCACGTTGACAGCTTTCGTGATACGGACGTAATTTTGGCAGGACATTCGCTCGCGGTCAGCAGATCCAGAAAGAACGAGCTTCTTGAGGCTCTCAGTGATTATTGGGGGGAGGTAATGCAATAATGGGAAATGTTATTCCTGATATACCTAGTCTATATCCTGCAATCGCCGAGTGGCTTTGCGGCGGTATGTTGGTGTTCTTGCTTGGGATAAGAATTAAAAAAATCAATTTTGCCATTGTGAGCATTTTGTATCTTGTGGCACTGGCTTCATTTATGGTAATTACCACAACGATAACGCTATGGCTCTGGATTCCATGCATGATTGTTTCCTTTGTAACTATGACGGGTTTTATAATTTATTCTTCAAAAACGTCATTTTTTGACGGTGTATATTATGCAATCATAGCATTTTCGGTTGCCGAGTGTATTGCTTCGCTTGAGTGGCAGATTGTCAATTTGTTGTACAAGGATACAGATAATATGCCTATTCATATTGAGGTGCTTATTTTAGTGTTCGTGTATGGATTGGCGATTTGCGGTATATTCTTCTTGGTTAAGAGCAAAATGCCATCAGGCAAGCGTCTTCAAATTGAGCCCAAGGATAGTCTTGTGGCGCTATTTATCGGTGTTATAATTTTCGCCTTTAGTAATTTGGGCTTCCTTTTGGCAGATCCCCCATTTTCCGGGCAGTATTATAGGGAAATTGCTACCACCCGTACACTGGTAGATATTGCAGGTGTTGCAATATTGTATGCACACCTGGTCTCTTGCCGAGATAATATGGTTTACCGAGAGCTTGATGCGGTGCAGAATACTCTGCAAAATCAGTATAAGCAATACGAGCAATCAAGGGAAAGCATAGATTTAATCAATATGAAATATCACGATCTTAAGCATCAGATAAATATGCTCCGTAAGCTTGATGACAGAGAACAAAGAGATGCTTTCCTTGACCGTATGGAAGTAGAAATTAAATCCTATGAGTTGCAAAATAAAACCGGTAATATTGTACTCGATACCTTACTTACCAGCAAAAGCTTATATTGCAACAATCAGGGGATCACAATGACGGTTGTTGCTGATGGCAAGCTACTCAATTTTATGGATGCTATGGATATATGCGGCATATTCGGTAATGCGCTTGATAACGCCATTGAATCGGCAATTAAGGTAGATGAAAAAGAAACGCGCTTGATACATCTGACGGTCGCTAAGGTTAAGTCCTTCATAATGATACGTATCAGAAACTATTATGAGGGAGGAGTGGACTACTATGAGGGAGATTTGGTAACCACTAAAAAGGACAAAAGATTCCACGGATACGGTATAAAGAGCATTAAGCATACCGCAAAACGCTATGATGGCGTGGTGAGCATCAATACCGAAAACAACTGGTTTGAGCTCAAAATAATTATTCCATATAACGAATAAGAAAAAAACGGCATCTAACAAAAAGATGCCGTTTTTTGTATGTTTTTAACAAAAATTTCTCTCGCTTTTTTGACTGTTACAAACCACTTGTGCCACAAAAACAGCGTTTCATTCCCAAAAACTCTATTATAATAAAATATATGATAAAATAATTCAAATACAAGAACAAACAATGTTGGTTTATAATCTGAAGTAATTTGAGGACAGTATGGAACGCATTAAAAGCTGTGGCTTAGGTTTCTTTGCCGACCAAATTCTTATTTTTTATTTTTGGTCTTTTTTGCCTGATATTTGGCTTCTTGTTCTTCAAAGGAAAGTCCCTTTTTCTCGCAGTATGCCTTGAGCTCTGCGATGCGGTTTTCCTCAGCCTCCATCTCGGCCTTCTCCTGTTCCATACGCATTCTCTCTTCAGGTTCGATCCATTCGCCGCCTGCTGCAAGAACCGCCGCCTTCTGATGTTCAAGAATGGTTTTATGATCATCCTCGGTGTGCTTTTCCACGTCAACGGGAATGATAAGCAACGTGCAGACTACGTAGCCTATCATCATAAATCCTATGTAACACCAGATAAATACGTTGTTTGTCGCTGCATTTTGCGTATAGGCGACCACATTTCCCGTCACGGGGTCGATGGTGGGCGCGACATAACCGGTTGCATTAAGCATACCGTTGAATATACCCTGGCAAATACTTTGAAGCACCGACATAATAATGCCCACAACGGAAACCGAAAGACCGTCGCATCTGAATCCGTTTTTAGCCTCAACGTTATCAAGCACGTCTGCAATAAGAGCGTATATAACGTAGGTTGCAGGCGCCGCACCAAGACACTTTAAGAACAGACCTATTACAACAGTAACCCAAGAATAGGGGTTGATAAAGGCAACGAGGCAGCCCCCCGCCGATACGATAAGTCCGTATAAAATACTGTTTTTAATGCCGATCTTATTAGTAAGGGGCCATACGAACAGAACCGCCGCCGCAAACGGAATACCCGTTACCATACCCAGCACCGATTGGGTAAATCCGTCCTGATAGCTGCCGAGAATATAGTTGCAGTAATATGCCATTGAGAAGTTCTGCATCGTGCCGACAAACTGGAATATTAAGAAGAATAGCATTACAAGGCCCCAATATTTATTGGTGATCAGTGCCTTTGTCTGCTTAAGAAGAGAAACCTTCTCCTCCTTTATATTGAGGTTTATGCTCTCCTCCGTGATTCTCTCACGGGTGAAATAATATTGCAAAGTGACGAATATAAGCGATATTGCCGCCATAACCGACATATAAATCAGCCATACAGTCTTATCGTTATTAAAGAAGGGGACGATTATAGGCATTACGATCGAGCCAAAGCTCATTGCAGCAGTTCCCGCAATACCGTTTACCGAGGAGAGAAGCGATCTCTGCTTTTCGTTTCGTGTGGAAAGCGGAACCATTAAGTTATTTGCAACCGAATAAAGCGGGTACGCAACAGAGTAATAAATTATATATGACACTGCGATCCACGCAAGCATCAGTGCTTGATTTCCCGAAGGAATAAGGAACATCAGGACAGAGGATATTGCAATCAGAGCACCGGCAAGCAAGAGGTACGGCCTTGCCTTACCCTGCGAGGTTCTCGTCCTGTCAACTATAAAGCCGACAACAAAGTTTCCTATCGCGATGAGTATTGCCGAAAGGAGTGGGAAGATGGATAAAAACTCCATCGCACTTTCGCTCAGGTGCAGAACGTCGGTCCAATAGGTATTTAAGTATGTAACGAATATCTGGCTCGTAAGCATACCGCCGAACGGGCCTATGAGATATCCGAGAGCGATCTCTTTAAGCTTTACGTTTGCACTTTTTACTCTTGTTTTTAAAATCGGGGAAGAAAAAAGCCCTTTTTTCTTAGAAATTGTTTTTTCCATCGGTGTTTCCTTTTATTTATTTTTTAAAAATTAGAATCGTCAATAGCTGCAACTTTTATTTGTTTTTTTCAATTCTGCCCTTTATTATAGCCTGGAAAATGCGCTTTGTCAATACTTTTTTATTAATCGTTGACATCGAGAGTGAGGGGCAATATTTAATATATATACGTGCATAATTAAGGCTTCAAAAAAAGAAAAAATTCAAAATTCGGAGATTTATGCAGTTGTCCGAATACTATAAATTCAAGCTTACAAAAACATAAACATACAGGAGAAAAA
>JAZSRX010000070.1:0-28379 GCA_045538685.1 Eubacteriales bacterium
TGTCACTGGTTCGAGCCCAGTTCGGGGAGCCAATTTAAAACGAAAAACCGTAAAATCTTGCATATGCACCTCTAGCTCAGTTGGTAGAGCAACTGACTCTTAATCAGTGGGTCCAGGGTTCGAGTCCCTGGAGGTGCACCACCTATTCCTCGATAGCTCAGTCGGTAGAGCGCATGACTGTTAATCATGATGTCACTGGTTCGAGCCCAGTTCGGGGAGCCAAAAACGAAAGCACCGCATTTGCGGTGCTTTTTGTTTTTGCTTTCTCGATTTGGCTTGAGGCGTAGCGACATCATGGCGCTTTGCGCACATGACGACACTTTTCAGGAGGAAAAGGTCGCGTGGTTGGTCTACCAACCACAGTGTCACATGGTTCGGTTATGGCTCGAACAAACACTGACACCAGCTTAACACTCATTGTTCGCTACACGAACTGACTTTGAAATGGCGGCTCAGGATATTATTTCATCTAATTACACTTGCTGTACTGCTTGCAGGCATCATCTTCTCGCTTCGCCCAATACTGCAAGCGGTATGCAGTGGGTCCAGGGTTCGAGTGTCAAGTCGCATAGTCGTTATACGTCACTCGGTACACTCGTTCCTATAACTCCTTGCTTTGTTGACTTCACTTCGATAAAATGATAATTAATCATTTTATTCTCGCTCGCCGGTGTCGGTGCACCCAAAAATGGTTTTCTTTTTTATTTTCTAACAATTATTAGTGCAAACATAGCTTTTGGCTTTTCCCACCATAGTTAGTACTAACATAGTCCATGGCTGCATTGCGAAGGAAAATTGCGTTACGAAGGGCAGGAGTTTCGGTTCAGATCAACCGGTGTGTCTTTTGTAAGCACAACCTTGAGTAGCAAACTCAGAGTTTGCCATTCGGGTCGGGTATTTTTTCTTTTACTCGTTTTTAAAAATAAAAAAGGAACTTTATAAAAAAATAGAGTTCCTTTTTAAAATTTGTATAGAAAATGTAAATAAATATTTTCAAAATGTCTGATTATTTACTGATTTTGCCTTGATAACGTTTTTCTAATACTCGATAATCCACTTTGCCGAGAAGCGTCATCGGGAAGGAGTCGCAGAAGCGATATTCCATTGCAACATCTCGCTCGGGAAGATGCTTTTTTGAAAAAACATCAATCTCTACTGCGAGGTTATCATCTGCATTAATTCCGTCTTTTACAATAATAAAGGCAGTTGGTATTTTTCCGTTTGCGTGTGTGGGATTTGGCAAACCGACAACCACACAATCCTCTACCGAGGGATGTTTAGTAATAACATTTTCTATTATTGAGGGCCATACATTGTGTCCGTCGGGACGAATGATCATTCTTTTTATTCTATCTACAATATAAATAATTCCGTCTTCGGTTATATAACCGATATCTCCGGTATGAACCCAAATAAGGCCGTCATCATGTTTACGCATAACGTTTTCGGTTTCTTTGTTATTGCAGTGATATCCAAGCATCATTGTGGGACCTGTAATGCAAATTTCACCCTGCTCGTTATATTTTAGCTCCTTGCCTGTTTTTTGATCAATAACCTTTACGTTGCTGTTTTGCGATGTTATGCCAACACTTCCTTCGACATTACATTCAGGACAAACGGTGAATGTCGCCGCCGACCCAAGCTCTGTCATACCGTATCCTTTCAGAACATTGTTTTTACAGCCGTGTTCTCTCAGAACCTTATTGATATGTCGCTCTGTTTCTACAAGCATTTTGTCTCCGCCGGTTATACAGCTTGTCAGAAAAGAAAGGTCTTTGTTCTTGATTTTTGGACTTTTTACAAGCGTTTCAAAGAACGAGGGAACACCGATCAGGTGATTTGCCTTGTATTTCAAAAGGTAATCGGTTAGCTTTTTGGGGTCAAAAACAGGGATCATACAGTTTTCAAGGCCTGCACAGAAGGGAATGAAGTGACCAAAAATTAAACCGTATGCAATAAAAGGTGGCATAATTTCAAGAAATCTTTTTCCCGAGAACAGGGTTGGAGCATCATAATATGCGTGAGCTGCCATTGAGGTGAAACAGTCGTTTGACAGCAGTGCTCCCTTTGAAATTCCTGTTGTACCGCCTGTATAAATAATAGCTGCGGGATAATTTTTTTCGTACTCTTTTTGTTTTGATGTAATGCCCGTTCCACATTTAATAAAATGCTTCCAACACTGATACTTCTTGTCATTTGGAATTTTTGTAAGCATTTTGCTTTTAGTTATTTTGAATGCGGTGGCGGTTAGGGCTGGCATTGATTCCATAATCGGAACAACAATTATTCTTTCAAGAGGTGTATCTTCTGCAATTTCAAGTATTTTCGGCAAAAAGACATCAACGACAATAAGAATTTTAGAGTTACAAGAGTTAATTCTTTGCTTAATCAGATCCGGGTTAGTTCTTGGCTCA
Organism: Eubacteriales bacterium; assembly: GCA_045538685.1. Classification (GTDB taxonomy): domain Bacteria; phylum Bacillota; class Clostridia; order Oscillospirales; family CAG-272; genus UBA1740. Next base: position 2,415 of record JAZSRX010000070.1, read on the forward strand.
ATCATATTGCAGATAACTCCCAGCTTATTGAGAGCATAAACCGAATATACCGTTTCGGGCATTGTCAGCATACAGAGCGAAACGTACTCGCCTGCCACAGCACCGATTGCCGAGAAAGCCGATGCGGTCTTTTCAATGCGGTCAAACATCTGATTGTAGCTTACTTTTTTACCGAAATAATTGATTGCCGGTTTCCTACCATTGTTTTTATTCTTTTCTAAAATGTATTCGTAAATTGTGCATTGGGGAAGCTTTACATTGATTGCTTCGTCAGAGTAAAATTTTAACCAGGGCTTGTCAATAGACGGATAACCGGTTAATTTATTTTCATTTGCCATATTATATCCTTTTGGTGTCGGGTAAAAATAAAAAATATGTTGCTCTTCATTATATCATTTATCGAGAGAAAAATCAACATTTTCATATTTTCTTTTACACGAAACCGAACAAAAACACAAAAAAGACCATAATAGTTAATAATTTAGTCTTGCCTGGCATATTTTTTTATGATATAATGATAAAAGAAAATTATTAATTTAAGGAGTAATAGTTTTGAACACATTGCTTGAAACAAATCCGCTTGCTAACAGTGAAACTATGGCAAGTGTGACGCAAACAATAATATCCTGGTGTCTTAACACAGGAATCAAAGTAGTAATCTCGATTTTGATACTGCTTATAAGCTTTCGGGTAATTAATACGGCTACACGCAAAATTCAGAAAAAACTTGCACTTAACGAAAAATTTGACAAAACCATGGTGAAAACCCTGGCTTATATAGGCAAAACCGCGGCGAAAATTGTTGTGGTAATTTGTCTTGTCGGATATCTTGGAATAGATACAAGCGGACTTACTGCTCTTGTGGCATCCTTTGGTGTTGCTGCCGGCTTGGCTGTAAACGGTGCTCTTTCAAATTTTGCAGGCGGTGTTATCATTCTCTTTACAAGACCGTTCAAGGTTGATGATTATATCGAGGTTGAAGGAAGCGTATCCGGAACTGTTGAGGATATACAGATAGTCTGCACAAAGCTGAGAACGCCCGATAACAAGGTTATATATGTGCCAAACGGAACTCTTTCGAATTCCAATATTATTAACTATTCCGAAAAGCCCACTCGCAGAGTTGACTTTAATTTTGCGATTTCCTATGACAATGATTTTGAAATGGCAAAAGCCCTTGTTATGGTTGTATGCGAGTCGCATACTATGGTGCTTAAAGATCCCGAACCCTTGGTAAGAGTGTCAGAACACGGACAGAGCAGTGTAAATATTACAGCACGTGTATGGGTAGACAATGATAATTATTGGACGGTTAAGTATGATATTTTAGAGGCGGTAAAGGCGGCATTCGATGAAAGCGGCATTACAATTCCTTATAATCAGCTTGATGTACACGTAAAGAACGACAAATAATGTAAACAAAATCTTACAAATGGTGGTGAAAATGGAAGAAATTTGGGATTTGGTAGATGAAAGCGGAAGATCTGTTAATATTAAATGGTCAAGAAAAGATCACGACAAAATTCCAAAAGGACTTTTTCATCCTGCTGTTGAGGTGTGGGTTAAAATAGGAGACAAACTGCTTTTATCAAGACGCCACCCCGACAAGACCGAGGGACTTAAATATGACTGTCCGGGCGGTGCGGTTGTCAGCGGAGAGGATTTTTCTCTTGGGGCAATTCGTGAGCTTTATGAGGAGGTTGGCATTTCCGCAGGTGAAAGTGACATAGTATATCTTGGCTCACACACTCACGGTGTTTGCTATGCTGTCTGTTATTTACTTGTTCTTGAGGAGATTCCCCGGCTTGTACTTCAACCGACAGAGGTTGTAGGATATACACTTGTGACAAAGGATGAACTTGAAAAAATGGCGGACGAGGTAACTGCGGGAACATACAGAAGATATTTGATTTTTAAAGATAAAATTTTCTAAGTTTTATACAATTAATAAATTTATATTGACTTTCTTTTTTGTAAGTGTTATAATCTTTATGTAAAACTTTTTCCTAAAAAATTCGGAAAGGAAATATTGTATGAAGGGTAAATTATATCATCGTGCCGGCATTATTTCGGCTATATTGGGTCTGGTTCTTATTTTGGTTGTTTATATTATGGTTGGAACAGTTGATCTTGTATTTATTAAGGATCAGCACGAGATTTACCGTATGGAAGACGTGGGTATCTTCTCAAACCTTGATATTGATGTAGAAAAGGTTGAAGGTCAGCAGGACCTTGAATATACATATATAAGCGGCGGAGAGAAAAAAGATTTTGAAAATTCCTTCGGTTTCAGAATTGAAATTGCAAAAACCGTTCTTGTAAATCTTGTAACATTCAAGTGGGAACCTCACGATCACGTTATCGAAATGACCGCGAAATAAATAATAAAAAAGAGGCCGAGCTGGTTGCTCGGTCTCTTTTTGTTGTAAGAAATAAATTATAAAACCGTGTGGGAGCAGGCAAAAGTGCCGAATTGCTCTAAATAAATTATATTTTAATTATTCTGTCGGGTTTGGAAATAAGTTTTTCAAGATGTTCCTCGCCACCCACAATTACCTGTCTTTTGTCTGCCATTGCCTCGTCAATTATATCGGCAACAATACAAAGATCCTGACAGGTCATATTCAGCATTTGGGAACGAACCTTTGCCTCATTATCCGCACTCCAACCGTTGAGATAATCGCTTACAGAAATAGTTGCTGCAGTTCGTGGAGTTATCAGAGTGTCATACTCTCCTATTGCTCCTATAATAAACTTTGTGATATCATCTCCCCTTTCCGCAACGGAACGAAGATAGTCAGAGCTTTCGCGGTAGAATGAAATAGAACGTGAAGGAGAGGGATCTCTGTAAGAGTAGAAGGAGATGCTACCGTTCTTTCGCGGAACAAAGCCGGTTCCGTATGCACCGCTTTGAACTCTTACCGTATTCCAAAGATATTCATATGACAGAATAGAACGTGCAACTCGCATAAGCCCAAGATTGTCTTCAACTCTGTTGCTTTTTCCACCTATAACCGCATAGGCAACCTTTGTTGGAAGAAGAAAATACTCGTTATTCTCTGCACAGGGTGCGGTGGTTTTCTTTTCAAAGGTGGTGTTTGTTTTGGGAATAAGCGAAATCAAGCGAGAGATGAATTCATCATCAACATCGCCTGTTATTGCAACGGTAAGTCGATTTCTGTTTATAAGCTTCTTCAGAAGATTTGCAACCGATTTTGTCAGTTCGCTGATTTTTTCTTCCTTTCCGTTAATCTCAGAAAGAAGTCGGTATGCCTCATATCCTGAAAGATATTCCGAAATTGCAGCCGTTTCATCATAACTTGCCTCTACTCTGAGAAGACCAATCGACTCACCTGAGGAGATAATCATATCTTCTATATGCGACTTTGCCTGAGCAACAAGATTAGTCATCTCGGTTGTGTCTTCAATTTTTGATGTCAAAAGAAGCTCGCCTGTAAGTCTCAGTATATCATCGGTTTTAGAGGTGAGTGCCTTTGAACCGATTTTAAGATAAGGTGTGGCTATACCGTCTTTTATGCCGACGGTGAATGATGCAAAAAGACTGCCAAGATTTGCCTTAATGTCATTCTGCAAAGAGAGTGCATCGCGGTTTTCTGTGGGGTAATTCAACAACGCCGAAGAAAGCATTGATAACTGCAAAAGCTCCTCGCCTGCAAGGTCGGATGCATCAAATAAAAGTGAAATGTAAACAATACCGTTCGTTTTTGTCGAACATTTCAGTATTTTTACCTCGTCGGCTGTGCTGACAGAAGATTCTGGTCTGTTGATTTTCTTAGGTATATCGTCGAGGGTGAGCTTAGGAATACTGTTAAGAGCTTCCTGGCTTGGCTCTGCCTGTTGCCACTCTCTCAGCATCTTCTCATCATCCTTGATTTTTTGAAGCTCCTCTTTACTTAATTGCGAGAGAATTTTATCAAGCTTCTCTTTTTCTTCCCTTGTTTTTCTCTCTCCGAGAGTTTTGTCGGGAAGCATAATAACCTTGGCCTTTTGCTTGTTTTCAAGAATCATAGATCGAAGAGCATCTTCAAAATAATTGCTGTCTATTCTTTCTCTTACATTACCGACTACCTTGTCAAGCAGAATGGCATCTTCGCACTCTCCGCCACGCACCCAATCTGCATACATTGCAATTGAGAGAACAATTCCTGTGGGAAAAGCTCCGTAATCTCTCTCTCGAAGACGGAATTCAATGCTGTTTAAAGAAGAAATAATGTTGTTTTTGTCTATACCATTATTTACAAGAGAGGAAACAACCTCGGTGATTGTTTTATCTATTTCATCAAGTTTCGTTTTGTCTGTATCCCTTATTTCAAGAATAAGTGTGTGATCACCGGCGGCAAGAGAATACATAGCCACATCTTTTGCGAGGCCGCGTTCAAGCAGGGCTTTTTTCAAGGGAGAGGCATTTGATCCGCAGAGAATGTCCGAAAGGACAGAAGCCGAAAGGTTTGCCTCCTTGTCAAAGTAATCTGCATAAATAAATCCGTAAAGCACTCTTGCTTTGTCGCTTTCGTCCTCGTTTTCAGAAATTTCGTACTTGATTTCTACCCTATCTGTAATTTTAGGACAGATTTTCTCTGTTTCCTCGGCAATCTCGCGTTTGTCAAAGGGACAAAGGTGTGAATCAATAAGCGAGAGAATTTTATCAAGATCCATTTTACCGTCAAGTATTATTTTTGCACGAGAGGGATGATAATACTTTTCGTGAGTTTTTTTGAACATCTCATAGCTGAGTTCGGGAATATTGTCGGGATTTCCGCCTGAGTCGCATCCGTAGGGGGTGCCGCCAAAGAGTGCTTTGCTGAGACATTCTGCACCAAGCTCGTCAGGAGAGGAGTATGCACCCTTCATCTCGTTGTAAACTACACCGTTATAGCTTAATGAATTGTTTTCCTCGTCATACTCGTAGTGCCATCCCTCCTGCATAAATATAGCAAGGTTTTCAAGCATATTAGGTGAGAAAACAGCATCCATATACACGTCTACAAGGTTTAGAAAATCTCTCTCACATCTTGATGAAACGGGATAAACCGTTCTGTCGGCATATGTACCCGCATTAAGAAAGGTGTTAAGTGAGCCCTTTAATAGCTCGGCAAAAGGATCGTTCAGCGGATATTTTTTTGATCCGCACAGAACAGAGTGCTCTATTATATGAAAAACACCGGTGTCGTTTTCCGGCGGAGTAGCAAAGCCGATTGAAAATGTTTTGTTTTCATCATCTCGGTCAAGGTAAACAAGCTCTGCACCGCTTTTTTGGTGTATAAATTTGTAAAGGGTGGCATTTATTTCCGAAAGCTCTGCCTTTCTGATAAGTTCAAATCCATATTTTTTCACTTTAGTCATTTTTTCCTCAATTCTTTTTTCAATTCTTCGTTGACACTTAAAAAAAATTATATTATAATTATAATGGCTAATAATAAATAAGTCAAGCGATTCAGATAAAACGGAGATATAATTATGTTTGATTTTGCTGTAATTGGAGCAGGAGTAGTAGGCGGTCTTGTAGCAAGAGAGCTTACCAAATACACAGAGAGTGTTTGTATTATTGAAAAGGGAAGCGACGTTTCTCTGGGTGCAACACGTGCCAACAGTGCGATAGTTCACGCGGGATATGATGCTGTGCCCGGAACACTTAAAGCTCGCCTCAATGTGCGTGGCTCTGTAATGATGCCCGATGTGTGCCGTGACCTTGGTGTAAAGTATAAAAACAACGGCTCGCTTGTTGTAGGATTTAATGGTGAGGACGAGAAGACTTTAAAGGAGCTTTGTGAAAGAGGAATAAAGAACGGTGTCGCTGGTGTCATGGTTATTTACCGCGACGAGATTGTTTCGATTGAACCCAATATCGGCGATGATGTTACTGTTGCTCTTCACGCACCTACGGGAGCTATTGTTTGTCCCTATGAGTTGTGTATGGCTTCTGTGGGTAATGCAATGGACAACGGTGCTTCGCTTAAACTTAATTTTGAAGTTAAAGACATTCAGCCCTGTGAGGTTGGATATAAGATAGTATCGGACGACGAAATTGTCTATGCAAAATATGTAATTAACTGTGCCGGTGTGTATGCAGACGATATAGCCAAAATGGTCGGTGACGACTCCTTTGTTATCCGCCCGAGAAGGGGAGAATATCTTCTTCTTGACAGAGAGGTTGGCGGACATATCAAGCATACTGTTTTCCGCTGTCCCTCTAAAATGGGAAAGGGTGTTCTTGTAACTCCTACGGTTGACGGAAATCTGCTTATCGGTCCTACTGCACAGGATATTTTGGATAAAGAGGACAAGACAACAACCGCAGAAGGTCTTTTGTTTGTCAGAAGCCATGCCGCAGGACAGGTGAAAAATATAGATTTCAGCAAGGTGATAACCTCGTTTACCGGACTTCGTGCTTCGGGCAGCACAGGTGACTTTATAATCGGTATGCCAAAACCCGATTTTGTTAATGTTGCCGGAATAGAAAGCCCCGGACTTTCCTCTGCACCTGCTATTGCAGAGTATGTTGTGTCACTTCTTCGTGACGCAGGATTTGAAGCGGAGGAGAGGGAAGATTTTAACGGAAAAAGACGCCCAATTCATTTCTTCTCCACACTTAGTGCAGAAGAGAAAAACAAGCTTATTAGGCAAAGACCGGAATATGCTCATGTGGTTTGCAGATGCGAAACAATTACAGAGGGCGAAATTATAGATGCAATCCGTACCAATCCCCGTCCTACCGACGTTGACGGAGTAAAACGCAGAACAAGAGCATCTATGGGAAGATGTCAGGGCGGATTCTGCACTCCGTATATAATTGGTCTTCTCGCTCGTGAGATGGGTGTGGATTATGCCGATGTTACAAAGTTTGGCGGAGAATCTTATATCAACTTTGGTAAGACGAAGTAATTCGGAGGAAATATGAAAAAGGAATTGGTAATTATCGGTGGCGGACCTGCAGGTATGGCTGCGGCTGTGGCTGCATATGAAGCAGGTGTCAGAGATATATTGATACTGGAGAGGGATAATGCTCTCGGCGGTATTTTAAGACAGTGTATTCACAATGGCTTTGGACTTCATCGCTTTGGCGAGGAGCTTACAGGCCCCGAATACGCATTCAGATATGAAAAAATGATACACGAGCTGAATATTCCTTATATGCTCGATACAATGGTAATAGATGTTTCTTCTGACAGGGTTGTTACTGCCATGAATACCGAGCTTGGTATATTCAGCATTGAGGCAAAGGCAATTATTCTTGCTATGGGCTGTCGCGAGAGACCTAAGGGAGCACTTAATATTGCAGGTGCAAGACCTTCGGGAATTTATACTGCGGGAACAGCACAGAAGTATGTTAATATGAAGGGATATATGCCGGGACGTAGAGTTGTTATTCTCGGTTCGGGTGACATTGGTCTTATTATGGCTCGCCGTATGACTCTTGAGGGAGCAGAGGTGGTTGCCGTTTGCGAGCTTATGCCTTATTCCGGCGGACTTGCAAGAAATATAGAACAGTGCCTTAACGATTTCAACATTCCCCTTCGTCTCAGTCACACCGTTGTCAACATTCACGGCGGTGATCGTCTTTCGGGAGTTACAATAGCAAGAGTTGATGAAAATCGACGTCCCATCAAGGAAAGCGAGGAGTATATCGAGTGTGATACACTTCTACTCTCCTGCGGTCTTATTCCCGAGAACGAGCTTACAAAGTCTGCGGGAATAACACTTGACCGAGTAACAGGCGGTGCATCTGTAAACGGAGACAGAGAAACCGATACAGAGGGAATCTTCGCCTGCGGAAATGTGCTTCACGTTCATGACCTTGTAGACTATGTGTCGGAGGAGTCGGCTATCGCAGGAAAGGCAGCGGCGGCATACATCTTCGGAAATGCAAAAAAAGATGAGGCAATAAAACTTGTCACCGACGGCAGAGTTCGATATACCGTTCCTCAGAGACTTACAGAAGCAAAGAATACTTCTGTTTATTTCAGAGTTGCCGATGTTTACAGAGATGCGAAAATTGTTATTCGCGACGGTGACAGAGTTGTAATTTCAAAGAAAAAGCAGCGACTCGCACCTGCCGAAATGGAAAAGGTGGAGCTTACCGAGGAAATTATCAAATCTCTTTCGGGCGGCGAGCTCTCATTCTCTATTGAGATTCAGGAGGGAATATGAAAAAGGAAAGATTTTTGACCTGTATAGTTTGTCCTCGCGGTTGTCAGATGAAGGTTTTTTTGTCTGACGAGGGAAAGGTTTTAAATGTTGAAGGCAACTTCTGCAAAAGAGGCGAAACCTACGCGAACGACGAATGTACAAATCCTAAAAGAACGGTAACATCTACCGTAAGATGTAAATCGGGCAATGTTGTGGCGGTAAAAACAAATACAACCGTTCCGAAGGACAAGATGTTTGCTGTTATGGCAGAAATTAACCGTGCTCTTGTCGAGGATAATGTAAAAATCGGCGATGTAATAATTGAAAATGTATGCGGTACGGGTGCCGATGTAGTTGCTACCGCAAATTCAAAATAAAAATATGAAAATTTCAAAAATTTTAAAGGGTAAAAATTATTCGCTATCTTTTGAGGTGTTTCCTCCGAAGACCTCCTCTTCTTTTGAAAGTGTAAGAGAGGCAACCGAGAAAATAGCCGCCCTGTCACCTTCCTATATGAGTGTGACCTATGGTGCAGGCGGAGGAACAAGCAAGTATACTTTGGATATCGCAAAGAATATTCAGGAAAAATATAATGTGCCCACTCTGGCTCACCTGACCTGCGTTTCCTCAAGCAAGGAGACTGTTCGTGAGAGAATTGCCGACATTAAGGCGGCAGGAATAAAGAACGTAATGGCTTTGCGTGGCGATATTCCCGAAGGAATGGAGGATACACCGAGAGATTATAAATATGCAATAGAGTTAATTCGTGAGCTTCGTGAGTCGGGTGGCGATTTCTGTATTGGAGGTGCCTGCTATCCCGAAGGACATCCCGAAAGTCCGTCTCTTGAGAGCGATATCCGTTATCTGAAGGAAAAGATGGATGCCGGTCTTGATTTTCTGACCACACAGATGTTCTTTGACTATGAACCGTTCTTTGATTTTATGTACCGTGCCTCGATGGCTGATATAGACACCTCGCGCATCATTCCCGGAATAATGCCTATAACCTCGGTTTCTCAGGTTGAGCGGGTTGTAAAGCTTTCGGGCTGCCGCCTGCCAAAAGTATTTACCGATATGATAGATAAATACGGTCAAGACCCCGAGATTATGAAAATTGCGGGAATGAACTATGCAATACATCAGATATTGACTATGTTCCAGAACGGTTTTAAAAATGTGCACGTTTATTCAATGAACAAGCCCGACGTTGCAACCAAAATTTTCAACTACATATCTGACACTTTGGAGTATAATGGAAAGAATAGTTTACATAAAAAGTTACAATCCCCCAAAAATTGACAAAAACGAGATCCTTCGATATTGCAAAGCGGTGGCTGATGATGCTACACTTTATCTTGTTGATGACTGTATCGGGGAGGCGGAGGACAAGCTTTCCTACAAGGTGTGCTATGCTCGCTCTTTCGTGAAAATTGAGGAGGATAATGTTGACCTTGGTTTTTGCTCTGTTAAGTCGCACTCGCTTGCACGATGCCTTGAAGGATGCTGTGAGATAATTGTGTTTGCCGCTACCGTTGGAATGGGAATAGACAGATTAATTAATCGATATTCGATCATTTCTCCATCACGTGCGGTGATTTTTCAGGCACTTGGCAGCGAGAGAGTGGAAGCGCTTTGCGATGCGTTTTGTAAGGATTTGAAAAATTCTCTTACCGACAGCGAAGAGTCGCTTCGTCCAAGATTCAGTCCCGGGTATGGCGATCTTTCGCTTGAGGTGCAGAGGGATATTTTTGATTTTTTGAATCCTACTTCCAAGATTGGAGTTACACTTAATGAAAATTGCTTTATGTTGCCGCAAAAGTCGGTGACGGCAATAATAGGAGTTAAGAAAAATGAGAATTCTTGACTATATAAAAGAAAACATACTTGTACTTGACGGTGCAATGGGAACACTTCTTCAAGCCGAAGGACTTAAACCCGGCGAACTGCCTGAGACGTGGAATATTTCTCATCCGTATTCTGTGGTTGATATTCACAAGGCATATTTTGATGCAGGAAGTAATGTTGTTTCCACAAATACTTTTGGGGCAAACACCCTGAAATTTCCTGTGGCAGAGCTTGAAAAAATCATTTCCTCTGCCATAAACAACGCACGTCTTGCACAAAAAAACAGCAAGGGCAGACAGGAAAAGTGGATTGCCCTTGATATTGGCCCAACGGGCAGAATGCTAAAGCCCTTTGGCGATCTTGATTTTGAGGATGCGGTCGGCATTTTTGCCGAGACAGTGAAGATTGGTGTCAAGTGCGGTGTTGATCTTATTCTTATTGAAACAATGACCGACTGCTTTGAAACCAAGGCGGCACTTCTGGCGGCAAAGGAAAACTCATCTCTTCCTGTTTTTGTATTGAATGCTTACGGAAGTGACGGAAAGCTTTTAACAGGTGCCGATCCTCTTGCTATGATTGCAATGCTTGAGGGAATGGGAGCCGATGCAATCGGTGTTAACTGTTCTTTTGGCCCCGAGGCACTCAAATCGGTTGCCGACAAATATCTGAAATATTCTTCTGTGCCGTTTGTTTTTAAGCCAAACGCAGGTATTCCCGAATGTAAAGAGGGAAAAACCGTTTACAATCTGTCGGTCAAGGATTTCGCCTCATTCACTCTTGATGTGGCAAGGGACGGTGCTATGGCGGTTGGAGGTTGTTGCGGTACAACCCCCGAGCATATTCGTGCAGTTGCAAATGGATTGAAAAAAATAGCTCCTTTGTATCCCGAAAACAAGAATTTATCTCTTGTTTCTTCCTATACACACGCAGTTGAAATAGGCAAAGAGCCCATTCTTATAGGTGAGAGAATAAATCCAACAGGCAAGCCAAAATTCAGAGATGCGGTAAAATCGGGAGATATTGAATATATACTTAAAGAGGCCGTTGGGCAGGAGGAGCAAGGAGCACATATTCTTGACGTAAATCTCGGTATTGCAGGTATTGATGAGCCCAAAATACTTACCCGTGCGGTGAGCGAAATTCAGTCGGTTTGCGACCTTCCTTTGCAGATTGACAGCTCTGATCCTGCGGCGATGGAATCCGCCATCAGAAGATATAACGGAAAGGCAATGATCAATTCTGTAAACGGAAAAAGAGAAAGTCTTGATGCAGTGCTTCCTCTTGTAAAAAAATATGGCGGAGTGGTTGTTGCACTTACTCTTGACGAGAACGGTATTCCCGAAAGGGCAGAGGATAGATTTTTAATTGCAAAAAATATACTCGCAGAGGCAGAAAAATGTGGAATAGATAAAAAAGATATCATTTTCGATCCATTGGCTATGTCTGTCAGTGCGGATAAAAATGCGGCAAATGAAACACTTTCTGCAGTGAAAATGATTAAAGAGAAGCTTGGGGCAAATGTATCTCTCGGAATATCAAATGTTTCCTTTGGCTTGCCAAACCGAGATAAATTAAATGCCGTTTTTCTTACGATGGCACTTAACAACGGGCTTTCTGCGGCCATAATTAATCCTTATTCAGAGGAGATTATGAGTGCGTATCACTCATATTTGGCACTTTCGGGAGCCGATATAAGCTTTGAAAAGTATCTTTCCTATGTGTCCGGAGAAAAAGAGACGGCGTCAAAAAATGCAGAGGAAATTTCGGATCTTAAAACCGCGATAATTAAAGGGCTCGGAGAGAAAGCTTCCAAGCTTACAAAGAAAATGCTTGAAAATTCAAAGCCGCTCGACATAGTAAATGGCGAAATTATTCCTGCACTTAATGAGGTGGGAATCGGGTATGAGAACAAAAAAATATATCTCCCCGGCCTTCTTATGAGTGCAGAGGCGGCAGGACGTGCCTTTGATGTTATTAAGGATAATATTCCGTCGGGAAACAGTGATACAAAATGCCATATTGTTCTGGCTACGGTAAAGGGAGACATTCACGATATTGGCAAGAATATAGTTAAACTTATTCTTGAAAACTATGGTTATTCGGTAACCGACCTTGGAAAGAATGTTGAACCAAAGAGGATTGTTGATACAATCTTGCGGATGAATGCTAAAATTGTGGGACTTAGTGCTCTTATGACAACCACTCTTCCCGCAATTGAAGAAACGGTTAAAATGATTAAGAAATATGCACCAAACTGTAAGATTATGGTTGGCGGAGCTGTTTTAAGTGAAGAATATGCAAAGCATATCGGTGCAGATTTTTACGGCAAGGATGCTATTGAAGCTGTTAAATATGCTGAAATTGTAAACAAAACATAACAAAAAGCGACTTTTCCATATAGAAAAGTCGCTTTAAAAAACAATTATTTGTCTTTGTTGCGTAGATTGATGGGCGATGTGCCGTACATTTTTCTGAACTTGTAGGAGAAATAATTACCGTCATTGAAACCGCACTCATAGGCGATTTCGCTTATAGTCATATCGGTGTCGGATTTTATCATTTCCTCTGCCTTTCTCAGACGAAGCAGGGTTACATACTCGTTAAAGCCAAGGCCTGTGCTTGACTTAAATGTTCTTGAAAGGTGCTCCGGGCTTACAGATTTCAGCTTTGCTACACTCGAAAGCTTTATATCGTTCATATAGTTTTGCTTTATATATCTCACAACACTGTCTACAAGATCGTTGCCTGTTGTCGCTTCTTCAAGCGAGCCGGGATATCGGGAAATAAGGCAGAACATTTCAATGGTGTAACTGCGAAGAAGATGCTCGGTAAACTCGTCGGGATGGGAATATTCCCGTTCTATTCTTACAAAAAGCTCCTCGATATTACGTGCAATTTCTCTTGAACGGTACAGATATTTTGACTTTGCAAGTTTATCAATTATTTCCTCGGGAATATACTGTTCGGTAAAATTGAGAAGAAGACGGCTGTGAGAAGAGGTGGTATACTTCGTGCGGTGAATAACACCCTTTGGGATGAAGATAACATCTCCTGCCTGCACGTCAAAGGATCTGTCGTCGATAAAGTATCGGCATGTTCCATCCTTCATATAGTATATCTCGTAATGAGGGTGATAGTGCTGTGTAGATTCGCTGTAACGGCGATCAATGGCTTTGCTGTAATAATAGTTTTCAATTTTACCGCTTATTTTCTGTTCCATAAATTTTGTGCTTTTGCACTCTCCTTAGTTAGATGAATACAGTTTATCATAAAATATCAAAAAAATCAAGGAAAATATGCAAAATTCCTATATTTTTTAAGGCGATCAATATTTTATTGACATATAATTATTTATATATATATTATTTTAGGAGGTAATACAAATGAAATATACCGGCAAAAATGTAAATAAGTTGAAAATTGCGTATATAGGCGGCGGTTCTCGCGGCTGGGCGTGGAAGCTGATGAGCGATCTTGCCGTTGCTGATGATATCAGCGGCTCGGTTGATCTTTACGATATTGATTACGAGGCGGCCTGTCATAACGAAATAATCGGCAACAAGTTTAATAATGCCAAGGGTGCAACTTCAAAGTGGATATATAAGGCAAGAAAAACCATCGGCGAGGCACTTACAGGTGCGGATTTTGTAATTATCTCTATTCTTCCGGGAAGCTTTGACGAAATGGAAAGCGATGTACATACTCCCGAAAAATACGGCATTTATCAGCCGGTTGGTGATACAACGGGCCCGGGCGGAATTATTCGTGCTCTTCGTACAATTCCTATGATTGAGGTCATTGCCAAGGCGATCAAGGAATTTTGTCCAGATGCGTGGGTCATCAACTATACAAACCCTATGGCACTTTGTGTAAAGTCGCTTTATGATACCTTCCCTGAGATTAAGGCATTCGGCTGTTGCCACGAGGTGTTCTCTGTGCAGAAAATTATCGCCAGAGCGATAAATGAGGCGACGGGTGATGAGATTGCCGATCACAAGTCAATAAAAACCAATGTTGTCGGCGTAAATCACTTTACTTGGATTACAGATGCAAGATACCGCAACTATGATGCAAATAAGATATACAAAGATTTTGTGGAAAAGCATTATATTGACGGTGTCGAGAAGAAAGATCCCGCCTCTTATTTTGAATGTAAGCATAAAGTAAAGTTTGATCTTTATAAGAGATACGGTGTAATTGCGGCGGCAGGAGACAGACATCTTGCCGAGTTTTGCGAGGGCGGTTGGTATCTTAAAGATGACGATCAGGTTGCGGAGTGGGGCTTTGCACGTACTCCTGTAAGCTGGAGAAAAGAAGATCTTAAAGAGAGAAGGGCAAAGAGCGAGCGTCTTCGCACCGGGAAAGAGGACGTGGTTATTGAGGAGACAGGCGAAGACGGTGTAAGACAGATCAGAGCATTGCTCGGCCTGGGTGATTATATTACAAACGTAAACCTTCCTAACCGCGGACAGATTCCCAATCTTCCTCTCGGAATAGTTGTGGAAACCAATGCCACTTTCAGAGATGACAGTGTTGAGCCGGTTTTTGCAGGGCCTATTCCCGAGGGTGTATGGCAGCTTGTGTCCAGATCTGCCGATTCTCAGGCAATGGTTGCAAAGGCAGCAAGAGAGAGAAATCTTGAACTTGCCTTCAAGGCATTTGCAAATGACGCACTTGTAAATCTTGATCTGATAACATCCAGAAAGCTATTTGATGAGATGATAGAAAACACCAAGGCATACCTTGGCGAGTATTTGAATAAATAAAATGAATGAAGTAAACAAAACACTGTATATTCCGCTTTTTGGCAAATCTTATGTCAGTGAAAAAGGTATAATTCTCAGTGATAAAATGGCAGAGAATATCTGGCAAAAAGCGGGCTTTAAACTAAAAGGAAAATCAAAATCCAAGTGGCTTGCATATTATATGGGAATGCGTGCTCGGGTGTTTGATGATTGGCTTGAGGATAAAATAACCGAGAATCCCTGTTGCGTTGTTATTCATCTTGGCTGTGGCCTTGACAGCAGGGTGATGAGGGTGAAACAGGATTCTGCACTTTGGTACGACGTTGATTTTCCCGATGTAATAGCCGAAAGACGTAAGTTTTACCGGGAAGACGAAAAATACAAAATGCTTCCATATGACATCAGGAAAAAAGAGTGGCTTGATTCTGTTGAAAAATCCACATCTGCCGTTGTTGTTATGGAGGGTATAAGTATGTATCTCGATCCGTATGAACTTTTGGCGGTTTTGTCAATGCTTTGCAGCCGTTTTGAAAAGCTGTCAATATTAATGGATTGCTATACAACCTTTGCAGCAAAAGCATCAAAAATCAAAAATCCTATAAATGATGTTGGTGTAACTAAGGTTTACGGAATGGATGATCCCCTGTCTCTCGAAAAGTCGGGCATTAGCTTTGTAAAAGAATGGGATATGACGCCGGGCTATCTTATAGATGAGCTTTTGGGAATGGAAAAATCTATATTCAGTAAGGTTTACGGCGGAAAAATGTCAAGAAAGCTCTATAAATTATACGAATATACAAAATAGAAAAATACAGAATGGTTGCCAGTAGCTTCCATTCTGTATTTTTTGCTTAAATGACTTTACAAATTAAACGTATCCAATCCAAGCTCTTCCCGAAGGCGAGGTAGCATTTCAGCTCTTCTGGTTGTAAAATACTCCTTGGCTTTATCAAGCCCGTCTTTGGTCATAAAGGTTATATACCTTTCTTGTGCAAATCGATCTCGATTAATATATTCGGGCAACAACGCATCTTTTTCGTCTAATAGATCAAGGCCCTTTTGAAGGTCGTTTTCCCTGTATCCGTAATTCAAAAAGGCGTAATGCTGATACAATTCACACCAAATATCCCAGAGAATTGTTATGGGGTAATTAAGGTATGAGTATTTTGGGTCAATACTGCTGGGCAATATTTTTATTACCCTTTCATTTTTGTGATCGACAAATTTGTCCCAATTTGGTGTGCAATTTTCAAGATATGATTCCAGGTCGGTTATTTTGTCAAGAACGGGCAAAAAATGTTCCTTTGCGAGAGAAAAGCAAATATTCATATAATCAAGATTAAGTCGCTCATTTTCCTCTCGATAGTATGCCTCTCCTCCCGGACTTATGTCAAGCCCGAACTCTGCCCAATAACCCTTATTAAGAGGCATGTCATCGCATAGGTTTCTCATCCAATAGGGTGCTGCATAAAAATGTATGGAATATGGATTTATGGTTTTGATAATTACTCCCTGCAAAATTTCGCCGTTGAGACGGTAGTAGAGCTTTGCTTTTCTTTTAAAACCGCGTGCCTTCATTTCTTCATCAAAAACCGTGGTAAAAAGCTTTGTCATTTTCATTTTCAGAGCTACCTTTCATAAAATCAGATCTAAAAGAACAAGAAAAGGGTGACCTGACGATCACCCTTTTTAAATTACTTTTTTTCAATAACGAACTCTGTATCTTTGTCAAAGATATATGTATTAGCATAGGGAACAGAGAAGGTGATCTTTGTGTCAAGTGCAGGAGTATCGTGGGGATCAACCTTAAGGATAAGACTTACTCCGCCGACCTCAACGTAAACGTTGGTATTATCACCGAGAAGCTCGGTAAGTACAACGTCTGCCTCGAACACGTAAGAGTTTTCTGCTCTTCCAAGAACAATACCTTCGGGACGGAAGCCAAGTGCAACGGGCTTGCCCTGGTATGCAATTAATGTATCATCAGAAATAATGTGGCGAAGATCAATATTAACTCCAAGAACCGATGCATTTGCACCTATTACAGAAGAGTCAACAAAGTTCATGGGGGGCTCACCGATGAATCCGGCAACGAACATATTTACGGGATTGAAGTAAAGATCATAGGGAGTACCAACCTGCTGGATATAACCGTCCTTCATAACAACGATTCTGTCAGACATAGTCATTGCTTCTGTCTGGTCGTGTGTTACGTAGATGGTTGTAGAGCCAACCTTTCTGTGAATATCGGTAATCTCAGAACGCATAGTAACTCTCTGCTTTGCGTCAAGGTTGGAAAGAGGTTCGTCCATAAGGAAAACACCAACCTTACGAATGATAGCACGACCAACGGCAACACGCTGACGCTGACCGCCGGAAAGAGCTCTCGGCTTTCTGTCAAGATAATCGGTAAGGCCGAGGATTTTTGCTATGTTCTGTACTCTTTCTTCAATTACTTCCTCGTCTACACCCTGAAGCGAAAGACCGAAGGCAAGGTTGTCATAAACAGACATATGAGGATAGAGAGCATAGCTCTGGAATACCATCGCGATCTCACGCTCTCTGGGTCCCTTTTCGTTTACACGAACGCCGTCGATAAGGAAATCACCTTTGCTGATGTTTTCAAGACCTGCGATCATACGCAAGGTGGTGGACTTACCACAGCCGGAGGGGCCTACCAGACAGATGAATTCGCCCTGTTCGATATCAAGGTTGAAATCGTGAACAGCGTGGAATCCGTTGGGATAAATTTTGTTAATTCCTTTTAATGAAAGATATGCCATGTTTAATCATTCCTTTCCGGTTGATTAATTTCGTTTATTTTTTTACGTAAGAAGGATACCGCGTATCCTATGTCATCACCCGTTGTGCCTTCAAGAACAAGAATAGCATCAGGGTTGTGATTATATATTTTAGCGAGAATTCTGTCAAAATCAAGAATTCCCCTTCCGACTCCGCACTGTTTAAGCTTTCCGTCTTCAACAACAAAGTCTTTTATATGGAAGAGAAGGATTTTATCGCCGAAAAGGGCAAGCCCTCTGTCGAGAATGTCATATGCGGTGTCAAGATTTGATATATCAAGATAGTTATAAAGATCAAAGATAATGCGAATGTTGCTTCTGCCGATTCTCTGAACGGCCTCAAGCAGTCTTTCGGGGGTGTGACAAACGTGACCGAAAGCACCTTCCATACCGATATTTACTCCTCGCTCTGCGGCATAGTTTGCAAGGTGGGTAAAGGTTTCTACAACACGGTCGAGAGCTTCGTCAGAGTGGTTCATAGGATGATAAATCCAGGGATCTCCGTTATATGAGCCGGTTTCAGAGCCAACCGTATCACATCCGATTGCTTTTGCCACATCAAGATAATCCTCAAAAACGGCAATTCCGCGATCTGTTTTTTCTGTGTTCGGATGAACAGGATTAAAATATGCACCGATAAGAGGAATAGCTAAATCGCGATTTCTTAATGCAAGTCCAATTTCTTCGCCACGAGCTTTAGTAATGCAACCCTGCTCGTACTTTACATCCGAAACACACTTGTAAACCACAAGCTGAACGCCGTCAAGGTTTTTGTCTATAACTGCAGAGGCAACCTCTCTTTCGCCCTTAACACCAAGGTCGTGGGCACGAATCATTAGTTTCATCTCAGTTTCCTCTTGCTCTTAATATCTCGGTGTAGCAAAGTACAAAGGGAGCAACACCCTTTGCGTCGTTTTCAACAACGGGCTCGGAAATGTAGTATTCGTAAGAGCCGTCTCTGCGAGTGTTGTTTTCAGGACCAAGTCCTGCAACAAGGCATATTCCGCCAAGATTAAGCTCGCCCTGATCGCTTACCTTCAGATATCTTTCGCAGATACCGTCAAAGGTTTGCTTTCCGAGAGGTGCATAGTAGGACTCAATAACACCAAGTCTTGCACCCTTAAGCATTGCATAAGCAATCATACTGGAACCGCTTGTTTCGAGGTAATTTCCTGCCTTGCCGGGTTTATCAACAACCTGCCAATAAAGGCCGCTTTCATCACGGAAAGCACAGATTTTTTTGATTAGATCCTTGAAAATCTTGCTAAGTCTATCTTTGGTGTCGGCATCGTCAACAATCTCTATGATATCAACGAGGGCAACGGTAAACCAACCGATAGAACGAAGCCAGAAATTCTTTGAAAGGCCGCTTTCTTTGTCAGCCCAGAATATAGATTTGGAACAGTCAAGACCGTGATAATACAGTCCTGTATCCTTATCTTGCATATATTTGTTTACATTTTCAATCTGATTCAGCATATCTGAGTAGTTTTTGCCACCGTATTCCTTAGAATAGAGTGCACTGAAAACCTGTGCCATATATATGCCGTCAAGCCAGATTTGGTTGGGATAAATAAGCTTATGCCAGAAGTTGCCTGTACAGGTTCTGGGCTGGTTATCAAGCTGTGCCTTTTGCTTTTCAATAGCACGGCGATACTTTTCCTTGCCTGTCCTGCGATAAAGTTCAAACAGAACGCGTCCCTCGTTAAGATCATCGAGATTGTATTTCTCAATGTCATAACCGAGAATAGATCCGTCCTCCGATACATAGTAGTCGATAAACTCCTCGGCAAAGGCAAAATACTTTTCTTCGCCGCTTATCTGACCCATTTGTAAAAGGGAGGTGATCATACAACCGTCGATATAGTTCCAATGGGGCTTTTTGCCCTGTCTGATGCTCTCAATATTCCAAATAGGCATATCAGGAGTAGACTCTGTAATAAGGCGGTCTATGTATCTGTCGATATTTATGTAGGCATTATTACCCTGCATAGCTGTATCCTCTGATATTTATTTTCTGATAAGATTGCCTATGTGGTTGGTTATCAGCTCTTCGCCAACAGCTCCCTCCACACTGACATTACTTATAGTAAGCATATTTACATTATCAAAATACATTCCTACGCGGCAAAAATCTTCCATAAACTCACGCATTGCGGGTTTAGAGGGCTTTGCATCCTTGGAGAATGTAAATTTAATGTTTTCAAGATTGATTTCTTCAATAGGACGCTCGGGAAGTCCGTCACAGTAACAGGCAGCTGCCTCGCAGTCCTGACAAATCATATTTCTGAAGGTGAATTTACCAAGATAGGGTGTTCTGTCATCAACAGGAAGATGCTTTCTTGACCAAACATACTCGGAATTTCTGTCCGGATCGCAGCAGTTGTACCACATATTCATTACAATGGGGGTGAGAACACCAATCATTTTGATGTTTTCAAATACTACTCCGTCGATTACGGCAAGCTTACCGCGGCCACGTCTTGTCTTAATACGCAAACCTCTGTCGGTTTTATTGAAAACACAACGGTTTACAGTAAGATTTGTAACACCGCCCGCCATCTCGCTGCCGAGAGTAACAGCACCGTGACCAAAGTCCATAAGACAATTGCGAATGGTGTGTCTGTTTGCGGGAGTTTTGTATTTTTGTCCTATCTCAATTTTACCCGATTTAATAGCAATACAGTCGTCACCAACACTGAAACGGCAACCGATAATATCAACTATATCGCATGCCTCGGGGTCAATGGCATCTGTATTAGGACTGTCCTTGGGTGCTGAGATAAACATATCAAGGAATTTGATGTTTTTTGAGAAGAATGGATGCATCTGCCAGGATGCGGAATTGCAGGCGTGGATACCGTGAACACGAACACCGTCACAGCGGTTGAAGAACATAAGTCTCGGTCTGCCATAGGGCTGATTTTTCACATCAATCCACCAGCCGGCCTCCTCAGCATTTCCGTCAACTATTCCTTTTCCTACGATTGTAATATTCTCTGCGTGCTCTGCAAAGATAACACCCTGACGCATAGGTACAGCATTGCCTTCCCATGTGCCGAATACGTATTCACTGCCGTTAAGCATATCAACAACCGTTCCGGGAATTACCGGATAGCGTGATTTGTCTGAAACAGCAAGAATTTTAGCTCCTTCGGGAATGTCAAGAGTGATATGACTTTTCAGGCAAAGGGGAGCAACAAGATATGTTCCTTTTGGGAAATAAAGTCTTGCACCCTTAGGAAGACAGTTAATAGCCGACTGAACCGCTACTGTATCATCGGTAATACCGTCACCCTTCGCACCGAAATCACGTACATTAATAGTCGCACTTTCGCTCTGAGTGCGAAATTCATAAACACCTTTAAGCGAGGGCGATGTCAATTCATATTTTGTGTCGGGAGTAAGGTCGAAAAGCGAAAAAACATTTGTGTTTCCTGAGTAAACCTTTTCTCCGTTAAGAAAGATTTCATACTCTCCGTCTTTGTAGTACGGAAGCTCATTCTGCCATTCGAAGCAGGCAGAGGTAGAAGAAGTAAAGATTGTTTTGATCATTATATTATTCTGCCTTTTGCTTTGCATCCTGGAAGATTTTAATAACAAGATTTTTCATTCCGATAAACAGCATATCCACCGCAGTGTAGGAAATTCCGAACAGAATGGGTTCAACACCTACAAAGATGAAAACGTTTATAGCTGCATAAATCATCATAACACCGCAAAGTACTACTGCCGCATAGATGATATTTGCAAAGAAAGTCCAGAACTTCCTTTGAGGGAACATCATCCATTTGTTGTTGCTTCCTGGTGTAATTGCAAAGAAATGAAAAGCATTGTTAATAAGAAGGTCGTTAACCATACCCGAAATTGCTGCTAAAACGAATATCATATCCGAAAAAGCGGGAATTAACAGACCAAGTCCCCAATAGATAAAGTAGCAAATAGCTCCGTTAAACCAAAACTTGATTAACAAAGCTTTTACAGATGATGGAATTTTATCTAAAAAGCTGTTACCTTTATATTGTCTTCCGGGATCTTTATTTGTTTGGGGATATTTTTTGTTTTTTGCGTTAACAAGTCTGTCGACAGCATCGGTATTTATTTTATAAAGATTCTTTTCGCCAGACTTGTTTTCCGGGGTATTTTTCTGTTTTTTTGCCATTTGATTAATTAATCCTCGTCAGCAATATCAATATTACCGATATTATCTGTACCTTCAACATCGATAGATGTCTTAATTTTCTTAAGAAGCTTTGCGATGAAGGGTTCTGCCAAAACAAGGATAATAGTTAAAATAGTAAGAGCAATGTGAGTGATTATTGTGTTGTATGCAATGGTAATCGAATACTGATCCAATACACCGAGAGTGCTCCAATAATCGGGTGCAAAGGCCTGATTAACTGCACCGAGATAAATTATGTCAGCAACGATTACAGAAACGTAAAGAACCATCATAATCGCAATCATCGGCAACTTCGGCTTTTGACGTTTGGGGAAAGCACTGAGTATACAAACAAAGGAAAGGATCATAAACAGCATTGTAATGAATGCCGCAAGACCCATATTATTCTTCTGGATTTTAGCAGTTGTGTTTGAAATGTGAGTAAGATTGAGCGAATATGCAAGAAAAGCAGCACAGAGAGAAACTATTGGAATCAGCTGAGGATTTTTCTTAAGCACAACGAAGAATTTACGCACTCTTTCCTTTAACCAATCGCTAAATTTTGAAAATGCATTTTTAGAATTTGTGTTTTTCATATCATGATTTCCTTATCTTATAGCTCTTATAGCATTGGTGGTTTCCTTATCGAAGAAATGCTTACGATCGAAGGATACACCTATCTTGTCACCGTACTTGTAGTTAGACCACTCGCGGAATTTTGCGGTTATCTTGTGACCGTTAAGTGTGCCGTGGATAAGTGTGGTTTGACCAAGGTTTTCGCAGTTTGTAACATCAAAGACAACGTCATTACCCTTTACGATATTCTCGGGTCTTACACCGAGTGTGATTTCTCTGTTTGCATAGTGATAGAGAAGAGCCGCTTCCTCGTCGCTAAGCGGAACCTGCTGACCGCCGTCAAGAAGAAGACTGTTTCCTAACACTCTGGCATTGAAGAAATTCATAGGAGGCAAACCGATAAAGCTTGCTACGAAAACGTTTGCGGGAGTATCGTAAAGCTCAAGGGGTGTACCGATCTGCTGAACATAACCCATAGACATACAAACGATTCTGTCTGCCAGAGTAAGTGCTTCTGTCTGGTCGTGGGTAACGTAGAGCATTGTAGCACCGAGTCTCTTGTGAAGAAGAAGTATCTCTCGTCTGGTTGCTCCTCTGAGCTTTGCGTCAAGGTTGGAGAGGGGCTCGTCAAAGAGGAATACCTTAGGAGTACGAACTATTGCACGTCCCATCGCAACACGCTGACGCTGACCGCCGGAGAGCTGCTTGGGCTTTTTGTTAAGCTGATCTGTAAGGCCGAGAATTTCTGCCGCAGCCATAACCTTTTCGTGAATAACGTTGGGATCCTCACGTATAAGAGTAAGGGAGAATGCCATGTTCTCATATACAGTCATATGAGCATAGAGAGCATAGTTCTGGAATACCATTGCTATATCTCTCTCTTTGGGAGGCATCTTTGTAACGTCCTTGCCATCAATAATAAGAGTACCGGAGGAAATATCCTCAAGACCTGCTACCATTCTGAGAGTAGTTGATTTACCGCAGCCGGAAGGGCCAACCAAAACAATAAGCTCACCGTCTTTTATATCAATATTGAAATCAAAAACGGCCTGAACGTTATTATCGTAAATTTTATTCAGATTTTGTAAACTGAGTGAAGCCATAATGTTTAGCCTTTCTTTTAGACTTTAAAAGCTATCGGCTTAGCTTAAGCCGGTTTCTTTCTTGTAGTTTTCGAGAGTGAAGTACTTAATGAGACCAATAACACCTGCAACAATTGCACAAGCTGCGGAAATAATAAGGTATGCACAAACGAGAATGAACTGTTTGTCGCTCATTGCGGTTGTCATCTGACCGTCAAGAGAGAACTCGTAATTATGTGCCTTTGTAGGAAGCTCAAAAATACGAACAATCTGCATTACACCGATTATAAGAACGAATATAGAGTATCCCTTGCTATAATTCTTTACACCCTCGGAGCAGAGGAAGGTAAAGAGCAGGAAGAGAAGATTATATACAATAGAAAAACCAATATTCATATTGTAATAATACTTACCAACGTCAGATGAATAAACACTAACGAAATAAAGCACGTTGAAGAGAATTGCAAGATAGCAAAGTGTGCTGGACATTGTGTTTTTAGTAAAACGCATCCTGTCCTTTTTAATAAGTGAAACGTCTTTGGTGAGGTTAAGTTCTTTATCCATGGCTTGCCTCCAATCCCTCTTTAACCAGCTTGCGTTCGCCAATCATAAGAGCAGTTTTCCAAACAATGTTTATAATACTTACAATGGTAGCACCAAGCACCGCACCAAGCACAACCTCGCTGATGTCAAACCAGAATGTAGATGCAATAACCTTCTGATTTAACATTCCTGCAACTTCACGAAGACGCTTGAAATCGATATTGGTGAACTGAGTTTTATATTTGATTACCTCGGTACGCATCCAGAATACAACCATTATATTAAGGATAGCATTTACACCTACGGTAATGTAGTTGGCTATGTAATATTTTCTTCTGTCATGTGTTTTGAATAAGAAAAGAGAAACGGCAGAAAGAATAAGGATAATGCCGGCAGTGGTAAGCTGACGGTTGAAATCCTGCATATCAAAATAAATTTCGGAACCCTCAACGTAGAAGAGCGGGTCCCAAACGGGATCGTATGAGGAAATAAGATAAAGACTGTCATATATGTCGGTCATAAGGCCGAGAGAATAAACGAAAACAAGGACTGCTACAACCAGCAGAAGAAAGCTTGTTAAACGTTGGAGAGTCATTTGATTTTTATACATGGTCTGTCTCCGTTATGCCTGTTGGCAGAATTTTTTGTTGCCCTGAATGCCGGCAACCGGCTTTTTTGCTTGTGGCAAGGGGAGCGGTGCTCCCCTGCCACTTAAAGTGAAAATTTGCTAATTGTTAATTGCTTAAATTAGTCAATGTTAAGCTTGCCCTGCTCGTAAGCCAAGATGAGCTTGTTGTAAGCATTGGACTTAATAGAAAGGTAGGTAGCACCGTTCCAAGTGTTGGAAACGGTGTTAAGAACTGCTGCACGGGAATCAAGACCGTCACCGGTGTAACCGTTAACGATGATGTCAACGAGGAGGTTCTTGCCATCCTTAGCGGAGGAGAACTCACCGCTTGCACCGAGTTCTTTGTAGCCGGCGATAGTGTCGTTCTCTGCCTTGTTGTTAGGAAGAACGGTAGGAACGATAGAGTACCAAGGATTCTCAGTGATCTCGAGAGCGGGATGCTTGATAAGACCAAGAGCGATAGCATTGGAAATCTTACCTGCACCTTCCTTACCTACAACGTGTGTGCACTGATACTCGAATGCCTGGCTCTTTACGAAGGAAAGAGTAGAACCGAGGTACATACGTGCATAGTTGGTGTAGTTACCGGATGCCTTTTCCCAAAGTTCATCGTAAGTAGCGTCTGCGATAACGGGCATTTCCTTACCGTTGAAGTTGAAGGTCTTGATAGAACCGTCGTCATTCTTAGCGATGAATGCATCAGGACCGTAGGACATAAGAATCTGACCCTTTTCGGAGTAAGCATAGTCGATAATTGCAAGAGCTGCGTGGAGCTTGTTGGTGTCGTTACCAACACCTGCCTTAGAGATTGCCCAACCGTCGGTCTTAACAGATCTCCAGGACTCGGTAAATCTCATGTATACGCCGTTAACATCGGAACCGTCGAACCAACGAGCAACAGGAACC
Source organism: Eubacteriales bacterium (assembly GCA_045538685.1). Taxonomy (GTDB): domain Bacteria; phylum Bacillota; class Clostridia; order Oscillospirales; family CAG-272; genus UBA1740. The sequence continues at coordinate 27,851 of JAZSRX010000070.1, forward strand.
ATAACTGCCATGTACTTCTCGCCGTCACCAAGCTTAGTCTCGTTATAAACGGTCTGAGTCTGGTTGTAGTCATAGTGCATGAAGCCGGCATCGTTCTGAAGCATAACACCGGTATCAGTATCTTGCTTCTTTACGAAGGAAGAGGAGATAAGGCCTTCACGAACCATTGCGTTCATCTTTTCAAGAGCAACATAAGTGTCAGCTTCCTGACGAGCATCGTGAAGCTGTCCGTCAGTACCTACATAGAGGTAATCCTGTCTGGACTCAAGACCACGAACGCCGAAGAGAGTTCCTGCGAAACGGAACATATCAACTCTTCTCTGGTTGTTGTCATCTTCTCTGGAGAAGAGACCCTGAACAGAATCAGTACCATTGAGAGTCTGGGGGATAGCAACTACGCAACGAAGAAGAGCAACAAGCTCGTCTGCGTCCCAAGCTGCATCCTGACCGATGAAGAGGTCAGCACGGTTGGTGCCATAGTAGCCATTGTAAGCAGTATCGATATAGTCACGAAGCATGTTAACAGCTT
>JAZSRX010000029.1:0-60791 GCA_045538685.1 Eubacteriales bacterium
CTGTTTTGTCGAAATTGTAGCTTTTATCAGTGAAGCTTGCTTTCATCAAGAAGCTCTATGCTGTGTTCGGTGAGGATTTTGTCTGTTTCTTCGGTGTTGCCTGTACGCATTACCGAGTATGCCTTTCCGCTTTGGGAGGTGATAAGTGCATACATATATTCGATATTTACACCGTTACCTTCAAGCAGACGAAGAACATTTGCAAGTCCACCGGGCTGATCTGGAACTGCAAAAGCATTGATAAGTCTGACATTTGCCGCGTGGCCTTCCTTGTCGAGAAGTGCCTTTGCCTTATCGGGATCATCTGCAATAATACGAACAATGCCGTAATTGCTTGTATCTGCCACGCACATAGAGCGAAGATTTATTCCTGCTCCTGCAAGGGTGTCGGTGATTTCGTGGAGAGAGCCCTGTTTATTTTCTACAAAAACCGATAACTGTCTGATTGCCATTGTTTTTTCTCCTTAATCGTGTAAATTTCGCTCGACAATAACTCGCTTTGCCTTGCCTTCGCTTCTCGCGATAGTCTTGGGCGGAACAAGATGTACAGACGGGCCGATGCCTATCATATTACGCATCGCATTTGCAAGAGCTTTTTCCATAGCAGTAATGTTCTTTACCGAGTCGTCGAACTGCTCGGGACGAAGCTCAACGTAAACGTCGAATGTATCGCTGTTGTTGCTTCTGCCAAGCTTGATCTGATAATTTTCTGAGAAGCCCTCTGCCAGAAGAACTGCCTCGATCTGCGAGGGGAATACGTTTACACCGCGGATAATCATCATATCGTCGCTTCTGCCCATTGGCTTCTGCATACGAATGTGAGTTCTGCCGCAGGAACAGGGCTTTCTGGAGAGAACGCAGATGTCGCGTGTTCTGTAACGGAGCAAGGGAAATGCCTCTTTGTCAAGGCAGGTGAATACAAGCTCGCCCTTTGTTCCCTCGGGAAGCGGCTCACCTGTTTCGGGATTGATTATTTCGGCAAGGAAGTGGTCCTCATTTATATGCATACCGCCCTGTTCAGAACATTCAAAGGAAACACCGGGGCCGCTGATTTCGGTAAGACCGTAAATATCATATGCCTTTATTCCGAGGGTTTCTTCAATGTTGTGACGCATCTCCTGTGTCCAGGGCTCAGCACCGAATATTCCTGCTTTAAGGGGAATTTTGTCGGGAGTATATCCCTGTTCCTTTAAGCTTTCGCCAAGATATGCCGCATAAGAAGGAGTGCAGCAAAGCACCGTCGCATTCATATCAAGCATAAACTGAAGCTGTCTTTCGGTATTTCCCGACGACATAGGCAGAGTAAGCGAGCCAACCAGATGAGAACCGCCGTTAAGACCGGGGCCACCTGTAAACAGACCGTAGCCGTAGCTTACCTGAACAACATCCTCTCTGTCTGCACCTGCGGCAACAAGTGCTCTTGCACAGCACTCATTCCAAAGGTTAATATCATTCTGTGTGTAGTAGGCAATAACACGTTTGCCGGTAGTGCCGGATGTGGACTGAATTCTTACACAGTCTGCAAGGGGAACGGCAAGCATTCCGTAAGGATAGGTTTCTCTAAGGTCGCTTTTTTCTATAAATGGCAGCTTATAAAGGTCGTCAATTCCCTTGATGTCTTCGGGTTTTACACCCTTTTTGTCCATAAGATTGCGGTAGTAGGGCACATTTTTATATACGTGATTAACCTGACGCACCAGCTTCTCGGACTGCATCTTTTTGATCTCTTCCACAGGCATGGTTTCGATCGCTTCGTTATAATACTTCCTTTTTTCCATTGTGGTGTACTTCCTATGTAGATTTTAAAATTAGATTCTTCCTTTTTCAAATGCCTTGATATTCATCTGGGCAAATTTTGGTGCAACACTCTTTTTTATTGCCTCAATCCACTTTTCCGAAGAGATAGACATGTATTTTGAGAGTCGTCCCATAAGCACAATATTAACTGCCTTTGCCGAACCCGCTTCAATTGCAGGGGAGAGGGCATCAAGCTCGTCAACGTCAATTGAAAGCGAGGAAAGCTTGTCAAGAGCATCGACAGGATACTCTGCCGCACCTGTAATAACAGGCATGGGATCAATTTGCTGGGTGTTTACAATAATTTTTCCGCTTTTTTTCAGATATTCGGCATATCTTGCCGCCTCGATCTTCTCAAAAGCAACGATAAAATCCGCCTCGCCCTTGTCGATTATTGGCGAATAAACCTTTTCTCCAAATCTGACGTAGGTAACAACACTTCCGCCTCTCTGGCTCATTCCGTGAACCTCTGAAACCTTTACGTCATATCCCTCGTCGACAAGAAGATTGCCAAGCAATTTGCTGGCAAGCAGCGATCCCTGACCGCCAACGCCAACTATCATAATATTGGTGGTTTTCATTTTTCCATCCTTTCTAATTCAGAATTTGATAGGCATATTTGGTTGGAAACTTCGTTTGCGACCCGAAGGCGTATATACATACGTCGAGAGGTAGCAAACGGAGTTAGAAAAGGTCTTTAATTAAAAAGAAATCCGAAGGATTTCAACCTTAAACAATAGAACAATAAATTGTTTTTTTATTATCTTTTTGACCTTTTTGTTCCTGCCTAATATGACATCAAATAGCGTCAAATGCACACAGTTGTTTACATACCTCGCATCCAACGCAGAGTGTTTCGTCAATTTTTGCCTTTCCACCCTTCATACTTATAGCAGGGCAGCCGATCTTCATACAGGCCTTACAGGAACGGCATTTTTCATTGTCCACACAAAGAGAGGGTTTTGCCTTCACATATTTTAAGAGAGCACAGGGGCGTCGGGAAATGATAACCGAGGGCTCGTTCTGTGCGATTTCTTCTGTAATTGCCGCCTCGGTTGCCTTTAAATCATAGGGATCAACAACTGTTACGCGTTTGATTCCAAGTGCGTGACAAAGTGCTTCAAGATCAATTTTTGTTGCAGGATCACCCTTGATATTGTAGCCGGTTGTAGGGTTTTGCTGATGTCCCGTCATACCTGTAATAGAGTTGTCCACGATAATAACTGTTGAGTTTGTGCCGTTGTAAGCAACGTTAGCAAGTCCGGTCATTCCCGAGTGCATAAAGGTGGAGTCACCGATAACAGCAACCGTCTTGTTTTCGGAAGCAGAGCCAAGTGCCTTGTTAAATCCGTGTATTCCCGAAACCGAAGCACCCATACAAATAACCGAGTCAATGGCATTAAGGGGCGGAGCAGAGCCCAGAGTATAACATCCGATATCCGCAAGAACGGTCAGTTTTTTCTTTGCTAAAACATAGAACAAACCTCTGTGGGGACAGCCCGCACACATTACGGGAGGACGTGTAGGCATTTTGTCTGTGCTTGTATAATCCCTGCCTTCAAGTCCCATCGCATCCGCAATAATATTCTGAGAAAATTCGCCGCAAATAGGCAAAATGTTCTTTCCGTCAACGGCAAAACCAAGAGATTTGCAGTAGTTTTCAATAAAAGGATCAAGCTCCTCTATAACAACAAGTCTTTTTACCCGACTTGCAAATTCAAGTATAAGCTCTTTCGGCAGGGGATTAACCATACCAAGCTTCAGAACCGATACACTGTCGCCAAGCACTTCCTTTACATACTGATATGATGTGCCCGAGGTGATAATTCCGATATCGCTCTCTGCATATTCTACTCGGTTAAGAGGACAGGAAGAGGCATATTCCGAAAGCTTTTGCTGTCTTTCTTCAACAATCGGGTGGCGTCCTATGGCATTTGCAGGAGCCATTATGTACTTTTTAGGGTTCTTTTCATATGCTTTAAGCTCTTGATTTATAGGTTCTTCCATACAAACAGAGCTTTGCGAGTGTGCAATTCTTGTGCACATACGAAGCAGAACAGGTGTGTCATACTGTTCGGAAAGCTCGAAAGCCAGCTTTGTAAACTCCTTTGCCTCGGCAGAGTCAGAGGGCTCAAGCATAGGAAGCTTTGCCGCCTCGGCATAATGACGCGAGTCCTGCTCGTTCTGAGATGAGTGCATACCGGGATCGTCTGCAACGCATATTACAAGACCGCCGTTTATTCCTGTATATGACATCGTGAAAAGGGGATCGGCAGCCACATTAAGACCAACGTGCTTCATACAGCAGGCGGCTCTTGCACCTGCCAAAGACGCACCGAATGCAACCTCAAGACCAACCTTCTCGTTGGGAGCCCATTCGCAGTAAATCTCGTCATATTTTGCCGCATATTCTGTTATTTCGGTAGAGGGTGTGCCGGGATAGCTGGATACAACCTTGCATCCTGCCTCATAAAGACCTCTGGCAACCGCCTCGTTTCCAAGCATTAATTTTTTCATAATATACTCCGTTTTATAATTTAACCGCAAATCTGAGCTTCAACAAGACTTCCGCCACAGTATTTCTGACGAAGAAGCGGTTTTTCTATCTTGCCTGTGGGATTTCTCGGCACTTCGGCAAAAATGATTTTTCTCGGTCTCTTGTACTTTGGCAGACCAAGGCAGAAGTCGTTTACATCATCTTCACTAAGCTTTTCGCCCGGCTTGATTTCAATAATTGCCGCGGTGATTTCGCCAAGACGTTTGTCGGGCAGACCGATAACCGCAACATCCTTTATAGCATTGTGTGCTCTGAGATAATCCTCTATCTGTACGGGATAAATATTTTCACCACCGCTGATAATAACGTCTTTTTTACGGTCAACAAGATAAATAAAGCCGTCGTAATCCTCTTTTGCCATATCGCCTGTCAAAAGCCAGCCGTCTTTAAGTATCTCAGCGGTTGCCTCGGGGTTCTTGTAATAGCATTTCATAACACCGTCGCCACGAACCGCAAGCTCGCCAACCCTTCCTATCTCGGTGGGATTTCCGTCCTCGTCAACAATTTTTGTCTCCCAGCCATATCCTGCCTTGCCGATAGCACCAACCTTGTGAATGTTTTCAACACCAAGATGAACGCAACCCGGACCGATAGACTCGGAAAGGCCGTAGTTTGTATCATAATCGTGAGTAGGGAAGCGTTCCTTCCAACGTTTAATAAGCGAGGGAGGAACCGGCTGAGCACCTACGTGCATAAGCCGCCACTGATCTAATGTATGCTCCGAAAGGTCAACCTCGTTTCTGTCAATCGCATCAAGAATATCCTGTGCCCAGGGAACAAGCAACCAAACGATAGTCACGTGCTCGTCGGATGCGGTCTGCAAAACCCACTCGGGACTTACACCGCGAAGAAGCACCGCCTTTCCGCCTGTCAGAAGCGAGCCGAACCAGTGCATCTTTGCACCTGTGTGATAAAGGGGAGGAATACAAAGGAAAACGTCATCCTTTGTCTGTCCGTGATGCTTTTGCTCGGCATAGCAGGAGTGAACCAATGCCTTGTGCCTGTGCAAAATTGCCTTTGGGAAGCCGGTTGTACCCGAAGAGAAATAAATAGCTCCGTCATCCTCGTCACAAATTTCCACAGGAGGAACGGTAGATGAGCAATAGTAAACCATTTCGGCATAATTGTCAGCAAATTTCGGAGTTTCGCTCTTCTTTCCTACAAAGAACAGATTGTCTATCAGAGGCATCTGCCCTTCAAGCGACTCAACTCGCTCGATAAACTCAGGGCCAAATACCAACATTCTGGTATCCGAAAGCTCAAGGCAGTATTTAATCTCCTCTGCTGAATAACGGTAGTTCATAGGAACAACAATAGCTCCTGTTTTTAAAATACCGAAATATATAGGCAACCATTCAAGGCAGTTCATAAGCAAAATTGCTATCTTGTCGCCCTTTTTCACACCTCTTGTAAACAAAAGATTAGCAAATCTGTTGGCTTTTATATCAAAATCACGCCAGGTGATTTCTCTGCGATACTTATTAGACTCGGAGGCTGTTTCTATTAAATTGTACTCTCGCCAGGTCAGGTTTTTGTCTGGCTGACGTTCGGGATTAATCTCAACAAGTGCCACGTCATTGGGATAAATCTTGGCATTTCTTTCGAGAAAGTCGGTAATCGGCATAGTGTTCTCCTTAAAGTATTTTAGCAGGGGAAAAAAGAAAAACCTGCGTTCAAAAATAGAACGCAGGGACGTTATTTACGCGGTACCACTCTGCTTCGCCTATCTCTCACAAGACAGGCCTTATCGGGTGCCAACACACCCTACGCGATATAACGGTCGCACCCGGTGTCACCTACACAGCATATTGCCTTCAGCGAACGGCTAACGAAGTGAATTCACGCACATAAGGTCTCTGTCTTGCACCCCCCGACAGCTCTCTGAACACCGATCCGTTCGCTACTATTCTTCGCTCAAACACCTTTATTTAAAATAAAATATACACCTATTTTAGCAGAATATGTAAAAAAAGTCAAGAAGTTTTTTTAAAACAGTAAAAGATAAATATGTCTCAAAATTCATTTCAAACAAAGTGATGGTGCCGAAGCACGAAAAAAAGACACAAGCATTAACTTGTGCCTTTTTGAATATATGACTATTTGAATTGGTTCGTTGGAACAATTATGCTTCGGGCTTCATTGTGGGTGAACGAATAAAAACGGTTAATAACCGTTTTTACGAAGTGATGAGCCCAAAGCAAGAAGAAATGAAGAGGGGCTTGCCCCACGCACATTTCGCCTATGCGACGGCTCGGGATCATTCGTTGGAACAATTATGCTTCGGGCTTCATTGTGGGGAAAAGCAAAACATCTCTAATAGAAGCACTATCCGTCAGCAGCATTACAAGTCTGTCAATACCGAAGCCAAGGCCGCCTGTGGGAGGCATACCGTACTCAAGGGCGGTAACATAATCGTAGTCAACCTCTGCAGGAGAGTCGGGATCTTCTGCCTTCTTCTTTGCAACCTGAGTTTCAAATCTTTCTCTCTGGTCGATAGGATCGTTAAGCTCGGAGAATGCATTTCCGTACTCGGTGCAGTTGATAAAGTACTCAAATCTCTCGGTGAAAGCAGGATCAGTGGGCTTTCTCTTAGCAAGAGGGCTGTTCTCAACAGGATAATCGTAGATGAATGTGGGCTGAATAAGCTTATCCTCAACAAATGCATCAAAGAATTCTACAAGAACCGTACCCTTGGTAGCATCGGCGGGAACTTCAACGTGATGCTTCTTTGCATCTGCTCTTGCGTCTTCGTCGCTCTTCCAATCGTGGTAGTCAACGCCTGCATACTTCTTAACTGCGTCAACCATTGTAAGTCTTTCCCAGTGACCAAGGTCAATTTCGATACCCTGATATGTAATCTTGGTATCTCCGCAAATCTCTTTTGCAAGCATCTTGTAAAGCTCTTCAACAAGGTCCATCATACCGTAATAATCGGTAAATGCCTCGTAAAGCTCGATTGTGGTAAATTCGGGATTGTGCTTGGGGTCCATACCCTCGTTTCTGAATATACGTCCAACCTCATAAACTTTGTGCATACCGCCAACGATAAGACGCTTTAAGTAAAGCTCAGTCTCTATACGAAGGTACATAGGAATGTCAAGGGTGTTGTGGTGTGTCTTGAAGGAACGTGCAGATGCACCAATTTCAATGGGAAGAAGAATGGGAGTGTCAACCTCAAGATATCCCTTGCCGTCAAGGTAGCTTCTGATAAGAGAAAGAATTCTGGATCTCTTAACAAATGTGTCCTTAACCTCGGGGTTTACAATAAGGTCAACGTATCTCTGTCTGTATCTCTGTTCAAGATTGGTAAGACCGTGGAACTTTTCGGGAAGGGGAAGAAGAGACTTCGCAAGAAGAGTAATACTTGTTGCGTGAACAGAAACCTCGCCTGTTCTGGTGCGGAAGAGATGTCCCTCAACACCGATAATATCACCAACGTCCCACTTCTTGAAGCCGGCATAAACCTCTTCGCCAACTCCGTCACGTGCTACGTAGAGCTGAATTTTGCCCTGGTCATCGAGCATATGAGCAAAGGATGCCTTACCCATAATACGTCTGGAAACAAGTCTGCCTGCAAGGCGAACTGTGATTGTCTCACCCTCTGCAAGAGTGCTTTCTTTTTCTTCAAAGAGAGCAATCGCATCGCGGCTCTCGTGTGTTCTGTCATACTTTGTTATTTCAAAAGGATTGTTGCCCGAGTCATAAAGTGCCTGAAGCTTTTCGCGACGAACCGCAAGCTCGCTTGTGCTGTTCTGCTGGGGCTGATTTACATTTTCGTTTGCCATTTTTTGTCCTTCCTTAGAATTGAACTTCGAATTAAATTTCCTTAGCTCTGGTTACGCTGATAACGTCAAGATGCTGGATTTTGGGGCCGCATACAACAACCTGATCTCCCTCAGAAGCACCGATAAGGGCAATACCTATGGGAGAGGAGTCGGAAATCTTTCCTGCCTTAGGATCGGTCTCATAAGAGCCAACAATGTGATAGGTAAAGTCAGCATTTCTTTCTACGTTGTGAACGGTTACAATAGAGCCGACACTTACCTTTTTCCAGTCGATCTGACTCTCGTCAACGATTTTTGCGTTCGCGATCATTTCCTGAAGCTCGGCTTTTCTTGCGTGGAGCTTACCCTGCTCCTGCTTGGCCTCATCATACTCGGAGTTCTCCGAAAGGTCTCCGTATGAACGTGCGGTGGAAATATCCTTTTTATTTTCCTCAATTTTGATATTTATATCGGCAAGCTCCTGCTGAAGTGCATCAAAACCTGCCTGAGTGTAAGTCTTCTGTTCCATTGGTTTGTTCTCCTAAAAAGTGTTATTTGTAAATATTAGTTGGCATTTAAAAGTTTTTTCATCTCTTCAAGTGCTGAATTGAGCTGAAGATCGACGGTGTCGCTTGTATTTTCAACAACAACATCGGGGGTTACTCCGATACCGTGATAATTCTTTCCGCAGGGGGGATTGTAGTATGCCACGGTCATAGTCACTGTAGATTGGTCAACGGGATAGTAAAAACTGCTTTGCATAATGCCTTTTTTATAAGTGGTAGTACCTACGATGGTTGCATTAAGCATTTTGTCATTACGGTAATCTCTGATTGCTGCGGTGAAAATCTCACCTGCTGATGCGGTGTATTCGTTGCAGATAACAACGAAGGGAAGGTTTACAACGTGGTCGGTTCCCTCGTCGTCCGAAACAAGCACAACCTTATCACGTCCTTTGTACTGATAGCTCATAATTGTTTCGCCGTCGGGAATAAGATAGGAAATAACAGCTATAACACTGTCAACGTATCCGCCGGGATTTCCTCTTAAATCGAAGATAATTCCGTCTACCTTTGCCGCCTCGAGCGAGTCAATCGCCTCTTTGAACTGGTCAAAAGTGTTGCCCTTAAAAGCAACTATCTGAACGTATCCAAGGTTTTCTTCTTCAATTATTTCGTAAACTACATTGAATTCCTCAACCTCGGCACGTGTTGCTGTAACGGTGATGTGCTTTCCGTCTCGGATAAGCTCCAGTTCAACGTTTGTTCCGATCTCGCCTCTGACATAGTTTACCGCGTTGGTGTAGCCAAGCTCGGTTATTGTCTTGCCGTCAACGGCATAGATAAAGTCACCGGTCTGGATTCCTGCCTTTTCGGCGGGCGATCCGGGATAAACGGTGTTGATCATAATAGTTTTATCCTGGTCGTTATATTCAACCATAACACCGATGCCGCCGAATTTTCCGCTCATATCGGTTTGAAAATCCTCGGTTTCAATGGGAGGACGGTAGGCGGAATAAACGTCGCCGGTTGCTCTTACATAACAGTCAAGCAATGCGTCTGTTACCGCGTTTTTATCGTTGACATCAATACTGTCATAATAATTTTCGGTGAAGAGCGAGGCGGTTTCTTTTGCGTGGTTATATGTGCTTGGCAGACCGCCCTCAAGATTGAAATAACGCTGGAAATAGTCCTCAAAGTATTTGAACTTTGTCTGGTTAAACAAAGGCAAATTCCACTCTCTTAAATATTGAGCAACATAGTTGTATCTTGCGATTTCCTCTGAGTTGCCAATATTTGTTTCTAACTGATTTTTGTTGTCCGCAACCTGACTGAACAGGTCACAGGAGGCAAAGGAGCTTAAAACAAGAGTTAAAGAGATAATAAGCAATAAAAGTTTGCTTATTACGTTTTGATAGCTTTTTTTCATTAAAATCAAAACCTCGATTTTGTGATTTACATATTTCGGGGTTGTCTCTTCCTTTCGGAACGGCAACCCCAATTATGCTTTATAGATACTTTACAGGTATTTTTAAAATGTCTTAATTAATACTTGGTGGGTTTGTTGGAAAGATATTTCTTAACCATAAGTGCAACCTTAAAGGTTACTGCGTGGTCAAACTCACGAAGGTCAAGGCCGGAGAGCTTTCTGATCTTTTCAAGACGGTAAACCAAGGTGTTACGGTGTACAAACAGCTTTCTTGATGTCTCGGAAACGTTAAGATTGTTTTCAAAGAAGCTCTGAACTGTCATAAGAGTTTCTCTGTCAAGCGATTCAAGCGAGCCCTTCTTAAATACTTCGGAAAGGAACATTTCGCAAAGTGTTGTGGGAAGCTGATAAATAAGTCTGCCGATACCGAGATTTTCGTAGGAAATTACGGGTTTCTCAATATCAAACACCTTACCAACCTCGAAAGCAATTCTTGCCTCTTTGTACGCACGTGCAAGATCCTTAAGATTGTCAACAACAGAGGAAATGCCTATTGTTGCTTTAAGACCGTACTTGGAGTGTACATTCTCGATAAGGGTGCGTGCAAAGTCCTCCATATCCTTTGCGTTGATGTCGGAGGTGATCTCTCTTACAACAACAACGTCCTGCTCGCTGATATTGATAACATAGTCCTTGTCGTTCTGACCGATCATTTCCTGCACAACCTCGTATGCGGGGGTAGCAGAAGAATTCTGGAACTTAATAACAAAAACTATACGGTGCTCTTCATTAGAGAAATGAAGCTCGTTAGATTTTATGTAAATATCACTGGGTAATATGTTATCAAGCAGAATACTCTTGATAAAAGATCCCTTGTCATATTTTTCATCATAAAGAGTTTTCATATTGCCAAGGAAGATGGAGAGAAGCTCAGCCATACTTCCTGCGTGAGAGTCGCCGCCCTCAACAAAGCAGATACAGTCATTCTTTTCGTTCACGTTAATGAAACGGTAGGTATAGCCATCGTAAACGAATGCATCGTTGGAATAAGCAAGTTCCTCTCTTATTCTCTGCTTGGACTCTCCGATCTTGGAAAGCTCGCTGCAAGCAATAACAATACCGTTCTCGTCAATAATACCAATGGTACGGCCTATAACGTCCTTCATCTGGTGAAGCACTGTTTGATACAAGCGATTAGACATTTTTTGGTCGATCCTTTCTTTTATGTAAACCTTAAGACTTTGGTTATTTAAACAAAAAATACCTCTGATGGTTCTGCGAAAAGATCCCTCTTAGGTATATTTTGTATATACTGTACTATATTCTAACTCATTTTTGGACAATTTGCAATAGGTTTTTGAAAAAAACTCAAAAAAATTCACAAAAAAAGTGAAAAACCTTTGTAAACATTTACAATAACATTGTCAAAACTACAATTCAAATTCATAAGAAAGCACCGACAGTGCAAACGAAGGGGCTGTTTCGCATCTTAAAATCCTGTTTCCAAGCGAAACTGAAATGCAACCCGAGTTTTTGGCCAGTTCTGCTTCCTCGGCAGAGAAACCGCCTTCCGAGCCCACGATTACAGAAACCGAGTCGGGTGTTTCTCTTCCTTTTATTATATCCTTTATTGTAAGTCCGTCTTCGTTTTCATAGCAGAGAAGTGAAAGGGTGGACTCCTTTGCATCTTCAAGCATATCAGAGAAGGACATCGGCTGGGTTACTGTGGGAATTTTTGCTCTTCCGCACTGCTTTGCCGCCTCCTCAGCTATTCTTACAAGACGCATAGTTTGCTTTTCTATTTTTTCCGCCTTGGGACGTTTTATACATCTTGAGGACTCGAAGGGAATGATTCGGCTTACACCAAGCTCAACTGCCTTCTGAATAACCGTTTCAAGCTTGTCGCCCTTGGGATATGCCATAAAAAGAGTGATATTCACCTTCGGTTCTGTTTTAGAGTCTCGTGTTTCGATAATTTCTAAGATGCACTCTTCGTCTCTTATTCTAACAAGGGTACAGCGGTATTCGCCGCCCTCATTATCGCAAACGGTTGCCTCGTCGCCTTCTGCCATTCTCAGCGATCTTGCGATATGGTGGGCATCGGGGCCGTCTATAACTATTCTGTTTTCGCTGATTTTTTCTTTATCTACAAAAAATCTTGCCATAATTAAATCCTAACCAACATTCCTACCCAGTCGTTTTCGTTAATTTCTTTTTCTACGGTAAAGCCGTTTTCGATAACAGCTGCTCTGACTTCCTCGGCTCGTTCACCGATAATACCCGAAAGAATAAGCGGAGCACCCACCTTTACATAGTCCTTGATGTCGGGAAGCATTCTGATAATAATGTCGGCAACGATGTTTGCCACACAGAAATCATATTTGCCACAGCTGAGATCTACTCCGCGAAGAAGGTCGGACACACCTATGGTGATGTTGTGACAGCCGTCTGCAATTGCATTTTCTTTTGCAACCTTAACCGCCATAGGATCAATATCGTATGCATTACAGCTCTTTGCACCAAGCTTTGATGCACAGATAGAGAGAATGCCCGAGCCGGTTCCAACGTCAAGCAGACGCTTGTTTTCAATTGGCTCGTCCTGCATAAGACGGATAACAAGACGTGTTGTTTCGTGTGTTCCGGTGCCGAATGCCATACCGGGATCCATTCTGATAATAACCTCGCCGTCCTTTGCTTCGTAGCTCTCCCAGGCGGGAACTATGGTCACCTTGCCGAGAGGAACCGGCTTGTAATACTGTTTCCAGCTCTCAGCCCAGTCGTCCTCGTTCATACCTTCAAGGGTGATCTCGCCCTTAATTCCAAGGGCAGGCAGACGTGTGTCTAAAAATTCTTTGAATTCAAGAGGATTTCTCTCCTCGGGAACGAACAGAGAAACACGAACTGTCTCTCGGTCTGCGTTAAGTATAGACTCGTCAACAAGCTCGCCGTACATTCCGTTAAGCGAAAAATCGCTGTAATCCTCTATCATAAGACTGTTGTCAAGCATACTCATTACCGCAACGATATCATTAAGATCGTTTACGTTGCCGCTAACGGTTATTTTAGTCCAAGAAGCTGCCATAAATTTTCTCCATTTTCTTTAATTGTGGTGTTTTTGTCAATATTTATTTGCATTTTCAACTCTTCAATAGAGTCAAAACGTCTTTCTTCTCTGATATACCCAATAAGATATGTGCGAATTTCCTTTCCGTAAAGGTCGCCCGAAAAGTCGATTATATGTGTTTCAAGCTTGGTTTGTGAGCCGTTAAAGGTAGGACAAACCCCGATATTTGAAACACCGCTGTAAATTTTGTCATCAATTACAAGGGCCGAGCGATAAACTCCCGTCTTTGGAATAATTTTGCCGTCTTCCATAAGAATGTTAACGGTGGGGAAGCCAAGCTTTCTTCCGTCGGCTCTGCCGTGTAAAACTCTTCCTTTTATATAATAAGGAGAGCCAAGCAGTCTGTTTGCCGTTTCGATATTTCCATTAAGTATATGTTCTCTGATAAGTGTTGCCGAAATGGTAGAGTCGCCATCTGTAATCTCATCGCAAATACAGGCCTCTCCGCCAACCTCCTGCATAAGAGATGTAAGCATAGCAGAATTGCCTGCCGCACGGTTTCCAAATCTGAAATTAAAGCCGGCGACGCAAATTCTGCAACCAAGGTCGGAAAACAGGATTTTCTTTACAAACTCCTCGGGAGATGAGCCGGATATTGCCGAAAAATCAGCAAAAACAACAAAATCCGCACCAAGTGACTTGAACATTTCTGCCTTTTCCTCGTCGTTGTAAAGCCGTTTTGCTGTGATTTTTATGTTTCCCGAGGATGCAAATGTGAAAATACCGAAGGGAAGCCCTCTGTCTTTTGCATTTTTTTTTGCCTGACAAAGCAGATCCCTGTGGGCGATATGCACACCGTCAAAAAAGCCAAGAGCCAGCAAACATTCGGAAATATTATATTTTTCTTTTAAGGGATATTCGTAAATAACCATAAATTCTCCGTTATTGCATAACAAGCTCGTAAAGCTCAAGCAATTCTTCTTCTATCCGTCCTTTTCTTTCTTCGATTTCGGCAGCTCTCACATAGTTGGTTGCCGCTTCGCCAAACAGCTCTTCGTCAAGCTTTTCAAGCTCACCTTCAAGCTCTTTTATTCTGATTTCGGCTCGCTCGCGACGTTTTTCCTCGCCGCGTTTTTTTGCCTTTTCACGCTTTTTTTCTTCATATTCTGCCTTAGAGTCGGTGATCTCCGTAGACTTTTTTGCAGATTGAAGCATAAGAGTTCTGCTCTCTCTGATTCGCATATACTCGGTAAAGGCATCGTCATAGCTTTCAAGAGGATAATCAATCATTCCGTTATCTCTCTCGGGAGCAAGCTCGATAATTCTGGTGGCTATTCTGTTGATAAAATATCTGTCGTGGGATACCGCCACAATTGTTCCACCGAAGGCGAGAAGTGCGTTTTCAAGTGCCTCACAAGAGCCGATGTCAAGGTGGTTCGTGGGCTCGTCCATCACAAGCAGATTAACCTTTTTAAGTATAAGCTTGGCAAGAGTAAGCCGTGCACGCTCTCCGCCTGACAGTGTGGAAACGGAACGCAAAATATCGTCTGCGTCAAACAGGAAGAGTGCCAGGGTAGAGCGAAGCTCCAGGTCGGTTTTATCGGGATAAGCAGAGCGAAGCTCGCCAAAAACGGTGTTGGTGTCGGTAAGTCCTCTGTTCTCCTGATCGTAGTAGCCGATTTTTATGTTGTAGCCAAGGGTAATTCTGCCTCCCTTGGGAGTTATCATAGAGTTGATAAGCTTCATAAGAGTGGATTTCCCCGTTCCGTTTGCACCAAGGAACATCACTCTCTCGCCGCGTCTTACAAGGAAGGAAAGGTTTCTTATAAGCACACGTTCTCCGTAGGAGAAGTCAAGCTCCTTTACCTCGATTACGTTTCCCGCCGATTCTTCCTCTGCGGCAAATCGCAGGCGAATGTTCTTTTCATCCTTCGGTGCAAGCTCTACAAGCTCCATTCTTGCAAGCTGCTTTTCCTTTGCCCTGATTGTAACGTAATTATGCTCCTGATTGCATCTTCGTTGAAACTCAATATTCGCCTTTATCCTGGCGATTTCCTTCTGCTGTTCCTTGTATCTTCTTTCAAGAGATGCCGCCTCTGCCTCGCTTTGCTCTTTGCAACGGGAGTAGCTTCCGTTATAAAGACGTGCCTTGCCGTATCTGAGCCAAAGTGTCTTATTGGTGGTTCGGTCAAGGAAATAACGGTCGTGGGAAATGATAAGAACGGTTTTCTTGTATCCGGCAATAAAGTTTTCAAGCCAAGCAAGTGCATCGATATCAAGATGGTTTGTGGGCTCGTCAAGCATAAGAATATCCGGCTCGGTGGCAAGCAGTCTTGCCAGGGCAAGTCGTGTGTACTGTCCGCCCGAAAGGGTGCTTATTTTTCTTCCGATAAGCTCCTCGTCGAAACCGAGACGCAAAAGCATACCGCGGCATCTTGATCTGAATTCAAGGCCTCCAAGAGAGGCAAAACGGCTGTTCTGCTCGTTAAGCTTTGCAGTAAGAGCCAAGGTTTTGTCGGTTTCACTGCAACAGGAAAGCTCACTTTCTGTCTTTGCAATTTCATTCTCAAGCTCAAGCAGGGCAGGGTAGGCAGTGTACATATACTCAATGCAGCTAAGCTCGCCGGGAAGGGAAGACAGGTCTGCGTTCTGTTCAAGCACACCGACGGTATGTCCCTTCTGAATATATATAGCACCCGAGTCGGGAGCATATTCGCTTGTTATTATTTTGAAAAGAGAGGTTTTGCCCGCACCGTTAACACCGATAATACCGACTCTGTCGCCGTCATTTACGGCAAAGGAAATGTCCTTTAATATAACATCTGTGCCAAAGGACAAATTAACTTCTCCGCAGGATAAAGCTATCATATAATATTCCCCGTTGGGCTCCTTTCTCTTGATTTTTGCCCACCCGACATAACCTTTATTTTTATCGCATATTTCATAATATACGCGTGGGCACATATTTTCACAATACTATTCTACCACAAACGGAAGAAAAAATCAATATGCATCGCAAACGAATAAATATGCACAAATAAAACCGATTATTCATAAAAATTTATTAGAAATTATGAAATAATAGAATAAAAATACAAATTATATGAATTTTTTTGCAAAAACCTATTGACAAATGAATTTCTTCGATGTATAATAGCAACGTTGAAATTGATCCGCCAAAAAAAACAATTGCGGATTCACAAAAAGAAGGAAGAAAAAATGAAAAAAATTATCACACTTATTCTTGCACTTACAATGATTTTGAGTATGACATTCAGCTTTGCCTCCTGTAATAAGGGCGGCGGCGAAACAGGCAATAATGGCGGCGGCGAAACAGGCAATAATGGCGGCAGCGAAACAGGCGATCTTGTAAAGATAATCGACGTTAAGCTTACCAACGAGGAATATGCCTTTGTTGCTGATAAGGACAATACAGCTCTTGTAAATGACTTTAACGCATTCCTTGAAGAGATCAAGGAAAACGGCACATTTGACTCTCTCGTTGCTAAATACTTCGAAGGCAAGGGCGAAAAGGTTGGCTACGATATCACCACCAAGGATGTGCAGAACACCGATTCTAACCTTATTGTTGTTACAAACTGTCCCTTCGAGCCCTTCGAGTACATCGGCGATGACGGAAAGATTTACGGTCTTGATATTGAGATCGCAGCAGCTTATGCAAAGTCCAAAGGCCTTGAGCTTGTAATCAAGAACATCAACTTTGACGACATCTTCCCCCAGATTGACGCAGGTTATGCGGATATCGGTATGGCAGGAATTACAATCAGCCCCGACCGTGCTTCTCTCTATGCCTTCACCGACACATATTACAATGCATCTCAGAAGCTTATCGTTGCTGCTGACAACACAGATTTTGATAACTGCAAGACAGTAGAGGATGTTGAAAATGTTCTCGCAGGCCTTAAGGGTAAGAAGATCGGCTTCCAGAACGGCACCACAGGCGGTATGTACGTTGTAGGTGATGCAGATTGGGGCTATGACGGCTTCTCCAACATCGAAGGCAAGGGTTATGTTACCGCACAGGATGCGGTTACCGACCTTATCAACGGCAATCTCTATGCGGTTGTAGTAGACGAAGCACCTGCAAGTGCTATCGTAAAGGCAGTAAATAACTAATAAATTTAAGTTCCCGCAACAACCGTTGCGGGAGCTTTTGTGCGAAATAGGATTATTAAAATAGGAGTTTTTATGAACTGGAGTGTAAAATTAGAGAAATTTCTCTCTGCTATGGAGAGCAAATATTTCCAGGATTTGCTTGTTACCGGCTTGATAAATACTATCAGGGTTGCCGTTGTCGGCCTGATTATCGGTATAATCATCGGTACTGTTATTGCGGTTGCAAAGGTCGCACCTAAATATAAGCTTATAGTCCGTATACTCGACAAAATTTGCAGTGTGTATATCGCTATATTCAGAGGTACACCTATGGTAGTACAGCTTTTGCTTGCCTACTACGTTCTTCTGCCTACAATCGGAGTTAAGGACGTTGACTCAATTGTGGTCGGCATTATTGTCTTCGGTATGAACAGCGGTGCTTACGTTGCCGAGATTATGAGAGGCGGTCTTAATTCGGTAGACAGGGGACAGATGGAGGCAGGACGTGCTCTTGGTCTTTCATATAACACAACAATGATAAAAATTATCATTCCCCAGGCAATAAAGAACATTCTTCCCACTCTGGGTAACGAGTTTATTACACTCATTAAGGAAACATCGGTTCTCAGCTTTATCACTGTATACGATCTTTATACGGCACTCAGCACTATCGGAAGCAAAAACTATGAAAAGATGGTTCCTTATATCGTAATGGCACTTATTTATATTGTTCTTGTTCTTCTGATCACACTTCTTGTAAAGCTGCTTGAAAATCTTTTTGCCAGAAGCGATAAGAACAAGATGACAAATAAGAAGAAAGTAAAGGCGGTGTAAGATATGGCAGACAATAAAAAAGCAATAATCCGCGTTGAAGGACTAAAAAAGACCTTTGAAGATGACGGTAAAACCGTACTTAACGGTGTTGATCTTGTGGTAAATCAGGGCGAGAAGGTTGTTATCCTCGGTGCATCCGGTTCAGGAAAATCCACCCTGCTTCGCTGTCTTAACTGTATGGAGGATCCCACAGAGGGTTCTATCTACTTTGAGGGTGTTGACCTTGCCGATATGAGAGTTAATATCAACATTTACCGTGAGCATATCGGTATGGTGTTCCAGCAGTTTAACCTTTTCAACAACAAAACCGTAATTGATAATATTATCCTTGCACCCGTTCACATCGAGCTTCGGAATATGCGTCGTGAAAAGCTGAAGCGGTTTTTCGGTAATACGGATGAAAATGCAAAGCCACTTAAAACAAAGAAGCAGATTATTGACGAAAAGAAAGCCCACGCAATGAAGCTTCTTGAAAGAATAGGACTTCAGGACAAGGCGGATGTTTATCCCGCAACCCTTTCGGGCGGACAGAAGCAGAGAATTGCAATAATCAGAGCCCTGGCAATGAATCCCAAGGTAATGCTCTTTGACGAGCCCACATCCGCACTTGATCCCGAGATGGTTGGCGAGGTTCTTGACCTTATGAAGGAGCTTGCCGACGAGGGTATGACAATGGTTATCGTAACTCACGAAATGGGATTTGCCCGCGAGGTAGCCGACAAAATTATCTTCATCGACGAGGGTGTTATTAAGGAATTCGGCAGTCCTGCTGAAATCTTCGGCAATCCAAAAGATGACCGTCTTAAAGATTTTCTTTCCAAGGTGCTTTAAAAAAGACAAAGCCGCTGCATTTGCAGCGGCTTTGTTAATTATTAGTTACATTTTAGGTTATATTTGCTCTTTTCTGAGTAGTTCAAGTGCCACCTCAAACTCTTCGGGAAGCTCACATTCAAAGGTCATTCGCTCGCCTGTTTTGGGGTGGGTAAGTGTAAGCTTCTTTGCGTGAAGTGCCTGACCCGAGAAGAGCTGAGGATGCCTTTTTTCAAACTGCGTTTTGTTCTTCGCATAAACCTCGTCGCCAAGAAGTGCGTGGCCTGTATAGGACATATGCACTCTTATCTGATGCGTTCTTCCTGTCTCAAGCTGAAGTGCAAGATAGGATATACTTCCAAATCTTTCAAGAACGGTGTAGTGGGTTATCGCCTCTCTTGCGGTGTGATCGCCCGAGGTGATTACCGCCATTTTCTTTCTTTCAACAGGGTGACGTCCTATGGGATAGTTCACCGTTCCCGAGTCATCCTTAAATCCGCCAACCACAAGAGCACGGTATTCTCGGACAATTCCGTGATGCTTCATCTCCTCTGACAGAGCATTGTGTGCCTCGTCGCACTTTGCCACAACTAAAAGTCCCGAGGTGTCCTTGTCAATTCGATGCACAATTCCGGGACGCATAACACCGCCCACACCCGAAAGCGAGTCACGGCAGTGATAGAGCAGGGCATTTACCAGTGTTCCGGTATAATTTCCGGGGGCGGGATGCACCACCATTCCCTTTGGCTTGTTGATGACAATAATGTAATCGTCTTCGTAGATCACGTTGAGAGGAATGTTCTCGGGCAGTGCCTCGGGCTCTTTGCACTCCTTTGGAGTAATCTCTATTACATCACCAAGCTTAACTATGTATTTTTTTGGCTGCGAGACAGAATTTACGGTTATTTTTCCGTCCTCAATCTGTCTTGCGGCGGCTGATCTTGTTATCTCGGCACACTCGGCACAAAATGCGTCAAGCCGTTTGCCTGCGTCGCCTTCATTTACGGTGTAAATCATCGCTTATCAGGAGTTCTTTTTCTTGGCTTCGTTTATCAAATCAAGAATAAGTGCCAGCACCATAAGACCTGCACCAACGCACACAAAGGAATCGGCACCGTTGAAAATTGCATTCCAGATACCGCAGAAGTCGATGAAGTCAACAACCTCTCCAACACCTGTTTCGGGGTTAACATAGAAGCCCATTCCGAGACGGTCTATCATATTGCCAATACCGCCCGAAATAACCATAGACATTGATACACCGTAAAGCATATTGTCTGCGTGTCCGAGATACAGGAATGCGATAAATAAAAGAATTGCTACCGACGAGATAACCAGGAATATCCACCTCTTATCTGTGCCGCCCATCATACCGAAGGCAGCACCGTCATTGGTGGTATAGGTTATGTGCAAAAATCCCTTTATCAGCGGAATTGACTGACCGATGGTCATATACTTTACAGTAAGAAATTTTGTAAGCTGATCAAGCAAAATTCCAATAATGATAATAGCCGAATAAATAATATAATCCTTCGGCTGTCTTTTAACAAATAATTTCATTTTTAAACTCCCTATCAAATGGCGGGAAGCAAACTGCTAATCAGCCAAATGAGAATGTATGTGATAGAAAAAGCCCAATCTATGGGCGAGTCCTGCCCGATATTGAATTTCACCATAAACGCACGTACAGGCAGTATAAAGGGCTCTGTTACAAAGCAGGAAATTGCATATATACGGCTTTCCATAGGATCGGTGAAGAAGGGCAGAAGCATACGTATTATCATGGTGAACGAAACAACGTCAAGCACCAGAGATACGGTTTTTGCCAAAATATAAAAAATCTCTTGCACGTGTTTTTCCTCTAAAAAATGTGGGCTGCCGCAAAAACATCTTTGTGACAGCCCTTTGAGGCAGGTCGACTTAATATGTCTCGCCTAAATAAAGGCGGCCTCTTTCGTTTTTTTGTGATTGACTAAGAAAATCAGTCGTCCTCAGAAACGTCTACGTTATGGGGTGTGATAATGTAGGTGCTCTTCGCTACGTTCTTGATGTCTCCATCGGTAGAATAGGTAACTCCGTTAAGGAAGTCCAGCATACGTACGGTCTGTACGTTGTCAAGCAACTCAAGGTTAAGCACTACGGTGCAGCCGTCAATAAGATAATCTGCAATGTCGCCAACCTCCTCGAAGGATGAGGGACGAACAACCTTAAGCTCGATGTTGCTCTCGGAGTCGCCTGTGTTTGCTACGATGGGGGTAGCGGGCTTTTTGATTTCTTCGTGTCTTTCTGCGTTCATGGGTGTAACCTCCTCATATGTGGGGAACGAAGGAATATCAGTGCTTTCGTCTGATCCTATTCCCTTTCTTAATTTTTTCATGAAATCTTCAAACATTTTACGGTTTCCTTTCTCTTTTACTCGTTTTGCTTAACTATTAAAAAGCTTCCGTCCGACTCGTACAAGTGTAGCTCCCTCCTGAATTGCGACGGCATAACTGTCGCTCATTCCCATAGAGAGAATTTTAAACTGCGAGTGGTGGTTTCTGTTTAATCTGTCAAAAAGTGCCTTGGTTTCTCTGAAGTAGGGGCGAAGCTCCTCTGCGTCCTGACAAACAGGGCCCATAGTCATAAGACCGCAAACCCGAATGTTCGGAAGATCCTTTATCTTAAGGTAAAAGTCCTCTGCCTCCTCGGGCATTATTCCGCCCTTCTGCTCCTCGCGACCTGAGTTAATCTCAATAAGCACGTCAACCGTTCTGCCCGATTTTTTCGCCGCTTTATCAATTTCCTCGGCCAAAGCAATACTGTCAAGCGAGTGAATAAGACCAACCGATTCAATAATCAGCTTTACCTTATTTCGTTGCAGATTTCCAATTTCGTGCAGCATCGGATTGTATCCAAGCGAGGAAAGAAGCTTTGCTCTGCGTCTTAATTCGCCGGGGCGGTTTTCACCGATGTGAGTAACGCCCGCTTTCGCAAGGGCGATAAGCTCCTCGTCGCTGCCGCTTTTTGTAACGGCAACCAGAGTAACGGGATGCCCCGCCGCCAAGGCAAGATTTTCTATCTCTTCAACAAGGCAAAGATAGTTGCTTTTTACGTATTCAAAGCCCTCCATTTCGCCCCTCCAAAAGAGAAAATTTTGCTTTTGCGACAGTATCGCACTTTACTTTATTTTATTATAACATATGAATTTTGCTTTTGCAAGAGTAAAATAAAATTTTTAATAGAAAATATTATATTTATAAAGTATTGATTTTATATGAATTTTGTGCTACAATGTATTTGTGAAAAAATGACTCTTTGCACAGAAAAGAGGAAAAATCTTTTTTGTGCTTGGGAAACGGAGAAAAACAATGCACGAAGGTCTTATTGGTGCGGCTCTGCCGAGTGTGGCTGCTCTTGCCTATATCGGTGATGCCCGTCACGCAGTGTATGTGAGACGTATGCTGGTTGAAAAGGGGATATGCAAGTCCGGCGAGCTTAACGAGGCGGCACTGTCCTATGTAACCGCCGAAGCACAGGCGGCAATGATGCGAAAGATAGAACATCTTCTGCTCGACGACGAGAGAGATGTTTATAAAAGGGCGGCAAATTCGGGACATCTTAACCGTCCCAGACACGCTTCTGCCGCGGATTATCGTGCCGCTACCGGATTTGAGGCAGTTATCGGTATGCTTGAATGGATAAAGGACGAGGAGAGGTTAGAGCTTCTTCTTCGGGTTGCCCACGAAGAGTAATACCTCGCTTTTTGATTTAGTTTGATAATAAATTTTAGGAGATATAAAAATGATTCAGAAGATTAAAGGAACAATGGATATTCTTCCAGAGGAGACACCACTTTGGAGACACATAGAAAAGGTTATGCGTGAGGAGGCCGAAAAGTATGGCTACGGCGAAATCAGAACTCCTACTTTTGAGAACACCGAGCTTTTTGTCCGCGGTGTAGGCGACACAACCGACGTTGTGCAGAAGGAGATGTACACCTTCGCTGACAGAGACGAGGGAAGAAGCATTTCTCTTCGTCCTGAGGGAACAGCATCGGTTGTAAGAGCACTTATCGAGAACGGCAGATGCTCTGATCCTATGCCCCTTAAATACTACTATATTATGTCCTGCTTCCGTCATGAAAAGCCCCAGGCAGGCAGAAGCCGAGAGTTCTTCCAGTTCGGCACAGAGATGTTCGGCTCTCACAGCCCTGCTTCTGATGCAACTGCGATTGCTCTTGCTAATTCGGTACTTACAAGACTTGGACTTACAAATGTAAAGCTTCACGTTAATTCCATTGGCTGTAAGGAGTGCCGTCCTAAATACAGATCTGCTCTCGTTGAGTATTACACCTCTCACATTGAAACTCTTTGCGATACCTGCAAGACCAGACTTGACAAGAATCCTCTTCGTCTTCTTGACTGTAAGAATCCCGACTGCCACGCTCTTGCGGCAGGTGCTCCCAAGACGGTTGATCACCTTTGTGAATCCTGCGAAAGCAACTTTAATATGCTGAAAAATGCTCTTACCGCTATGAATATCGACTATGTTGTTGATTCTTCTATCGTAAGAGGACTTGATTACTATACAGGCACAGTGTTTGAATTTATTGCCGAGGGCATCGGTGCTCAGTCCACGGTTTGCGGCGGCGGCCGTTATGACGGTCTTGTTTCATCTCTTGGCGGTCCCGAGCTTCCCGGTATCGGCTTTGGTATGGGTATCACACGTCTTATTCTCGCTATGCGTGAGATGGGACTTGACAATGTAGCTGTGGAAAAGCCGATTATTTACATTGCCGCTCTTGGTGAGAGAGCTATGATAAAGGGACTTGAAATTACCGAGCGACTTCGCAGAGAGGGCAAGTATGCCGAGTGTGACGTTGTGGGCAGAAGTCTTAAAGCACAGATGAAGTATGCAAATAAGAAGGGTGCTAAGTACACACTTATTATTGGTGACAGTGAGGTTGATGCAGGTAAGGCACAGCTTCGTGATATGGAAAGCGGAGAGCAGAAAGAGGTAGACCTCGACAGCTTTGCTATTTGATATGAAAAACAGATTAGATTATCTTCCGGTAAATCCGGATGACGTCAGACAAAGAAATTGGTCTGAGGTTGACTTTGTATATGTGACGGGTGATGCTTATGTGGACCACCCGTCCTTTGGTGTTGCAATTATTTCCCGAGTGCTGGAAGCAGAGGGCTTCAGAGTGGCAATCCTATCCCAGCCGGATTACAAAAGTGCCGAGGACTTTAAACGATTTGGCAGACCGCGTCTCGGTTTTCTTGTTACGGGCGGAAATATCGACTCTATGGTGGCTCACTATACGGTGTCGAAAAAACGCCGTTCTTATGATTATTATTCTCCGGGCGGGAAAATGGGACTCCGTCCCGACAGGGCAACTATTGTTTATTGCAACCGTATAAGAGAGGCATACGGCGATATTCCTATTATCATAGGCGGACTTGAGGCATCTCTTCGCCGTTTTGCCCACTACGATTATTGGGAGGACAGGGTTCGCAGAAGTATTCTTGTTGACTCACGTGCCGACATTCTCACCTACGGAATGGGCGAGAATATTATTAAGCGACTTGCAAAGCTTCTTGACAAGGGTGTTCCCATCAAGAAAATTCGCGATGTACGCGGCTGCGTATATCTTGCGGCGGCAGGAGATAATATTCACTTTGATTTTGTAGAGGTTGGCGACTACGATACACTAAAAACCGATAAAGCGGCATATGCCAAGGCATTTTCGGTACAGTATAAAAATACCGATTCGGTAAACGGTAAGGCGGTTGTGGAGTATTACGGCGATAAAATGCTGGTTCAGAATCCGCCTATGCCCCCTCTTGAGAGGGAGGAGCTTGACGCAGTTTACGCACTTCCTTATGCAAGAGATTTTCATCCCGATTACGACGAGCTTGGCGGTGTTCCAGCCATTACCGAGGTGAAGTTTTCCATAACTCACAACCGCGGCTGCTTCGGTGCCTGCAACTTCTGTGCTCTTGCCTTCCATCAGGGAAGAGAAGTCAGATCCAGAAGCGAAGAGAGTGTTATTGACGAGGCAAAAATCATAACCGCAATGGCTGATTTCAAGGGATATATTCACGACGTGGGCGGACCTACTGCAAACTTCCGCTATCCCTCCTGTGACAGACAGAAGGAAAACGGTGTGTGCAAAAATCGCAAATGCCTCTCTCCCATACCCTGTAAGCATTTGAAGGTGGACCACAGTGAGTATGCTCATCTCCTTCGTGAAATACAGGCACTTCCGGGTATAAAAAAGGTGTTTGTAAGATCGGGAATTCGTTTTGATTATCTCATTTATGACAATGACGATTCCTTCTTTAGACAGATGGTGAAAAATCACGTTTCAGGCCAGCTTAAAGTCGCTCCCGAGCATTGTGCAAACAATACTCTTATGATGATGGGAAAGCCGCCTATCGAGGTTTATGAGAAATTCAAGAAAAAATATTTTGCTCTCTGCGAGGAAGCAGGGCTTGAACAGTATCTTGTACCCTATCTTATGTCAAGCCACCCCGGAACAACCCTTGGTGATGCGGTTGAAATGGCAACCTGGCTGAAAAAATGGGGTTATATGCCCGAGCAGGTGCAGGATTTCTATCCCACACCCGGAACAATTTCTACGGTTATGTACTACACCGGTATTAATCCTATGAACGGAAAGAAGGTTTACGTAACCACCGATTACCACGAAAAACAACTTCAGCGTGCCCTTCTTCAGTATTCAAAACCTGCAAATGCAAATCTGGTCAGAGAAGCACTGAAGCTGGCAAACCGAGAGGATCTTATAGGCAACTCGCCCGAGTGCCTTGTCCGTCCTTCCTTTTCGGGCGGAAGATATGTTCCCGATAAGAAAAACGGGCATCCTTCAAAGTCAAGCGGAGGACGCAAAAAAAAGAATTCGTCTTCTTCATCCTACCAAACTCGCTCGGTACATTCCAATGTTCAGTCCAAGGGGAAAAAGAGCAAGTTTGACAGAATATTCGGTGAGGATGCAGAAAGAATACGCAGAGAAGCCGACAAAATGGCGGGCAGGGGAGATGCAAAGTCGGCAGGTCGCCGCCCCACAAAAAACAGCAGCAAAACAACAAACAATAAAAAGAAAAGATAAAACATCT
Source organism: Eubacteriales bacterium (assembly GCA_045538685.1). GTDB lineage: Bacteria > Bacillota > Clostridia > Oscillospirales > CAG-272 > UBA1740. Next base: position 25,993 of record JAZSRX010000029.1, read on the forward strand.
CGTAATTTTTACACCCACAAAATGCGACAAAAACAGTGGCAGAATTAAAATTCAAAAATGTCAAAAATGATCCGAAAATGAAATGAAATTTGGCAAATAACGGAAAAGTATAGTTTTTTAAAGATTTGGTAAAAAAATCTGCATTGATTTTTCAAAATGTGGAAAACTAGCCGTTTTTTTGAAAAAACAGGGCAGAATAGGGGAGTTTTCGGTTTTTTCAATTAAAAGTTATCAACATTACCAACAGCCCCTATTGTTGAAAACCTAGTTTTTGGGGTATCACATTTTGCCGTTAAAACGGCTTTTTATAGTGTATGATTAATCGCTTTGTTAGTTGCTTTTTGGAAAAAACAAACTAAGCTTGATTATGACTTAGAAAACAGCTCGTAATATTTACGAAGAAAAACCGGGATGTAAAAAATTAACGAAGGTTCGGTAAAAAAATGCAAAATACAATAGAAAAATATCTTCGGGCAAAGCGAGCTCTTTTTGACAAGGTCTACTCGGCATCGCTGAACCCCGAGCAGTGCCGTGCGGTATTTACCGTCAACGGTCCTCTGCTTGTCCTTGCGGGAGCGGGAAGCGGTAAAACCACCGTTCTTGTAAACAGAATTGCATATCTTATAAAATACGGAAATGCCTATTTTTCAAATCGCACACCCGAAGGGCTTTCTCCCGAAATTGCCGAGGTTGTTGAGGGCTTAAAGGATATGTCTGTCGATGAAATTGAGGAAATTCTTGTTCAGTTTACTGATAATCCTCCGCCCCCCTGGTCTGTCCTTGCCATTACCTTCACCAACAAGGCGGCAGGCGAGATCAGAGAAAGACTTCTTCGCGTTTTTGATGACGAGACGGTTGCTTCATCGGTTTGGTCGGGAACATTCCACTCGGTTTGTCTGCGTATTCTTCGCAGATATGCCGACCGGCTTGGCTATCGTGACGGCTTTTCAATATATGATACAGACGATAAGAAGCGTATGATTATCAACTGTATGAAGGAGCTTTCAATTGATGAAAAACGCCTTGCACCGAAATCTGTGGCAAATGCTATCAGCATTGCAAAGGACGAGCTGAAAGGCCCCGATGATATGGAAATAAATCGCGATCCCAGAAGCCGCGATGTTGTTGAAATATATAAACTTTATCAAAAGAAGCTTATGGAGTATAATGCCGTTGATTTTGACGATATAATAATGAAAACGGTAGAGCTTCTTGAAAACGACACAGAAGTCAGAGAATATTATCAGAACAAATTTAAATATGTCTTGGTTGACGAGTATCAGGATACAAACTATGCACAGTTTGTTCTGACAAAGCTTCTTTCTGACAAATACAGAAACATTATGGTTGTTGGTGACGACGACCAGTCCATTTACAAGTTCCGCGGGGCTACAATTGAAAATATTCTTAATTTTGATACTACCTATCCCGATGCCACCGTTATCAAGCTGGAGCAAAATTACCGTTCCACAGGAAATATTCTGAATGCTGCAAATGCCATTATTCACAACAACGATAACCGACGTGACAAACGTCTTTGGTGCGAGAAGGGCGACGGCGAGAAGATCATTCTTCACGAGGCAGACGATCAGAATGACGAGGGCAGATATATTATTGACAGAATTAACAAAGGTATAAAGAGCGACGGAAGAAAATATTCCGATTATGCCGTTCTTTACCGAGTAAATGCCCTTGGCAGATCGCTTCAGACAAGCTTTGCTAAAAGCGGTGTTCCCTACCGAGTTGTAGGTGATATGGGCTTCTATGACCGTAAGGAAGTTAAGGATATGATGGCATATCTTTCTATCCTTGTTTCTCCCTTCGATAATCTTCGCTTAAAGCGAATTATTAACGAGCCAAAGCGAAAAATCGGTCAGGCAACCGTTGATGCAATAGAGGAGATTGCCGCCGCAGAAGGCATTTCAATGTATGATGTGGTAAAGAATGCCGAAAACTATACCGCACTTGCAAAAAATGTAGCAAAGCTTTCGGAATTTGCTAAAATTATTGAAAAGGTAAGGGAAGAGAAAACTCTTCCTTCCGAGATGATTACATCGCTCTTCGAGTCATCGGGATACAAGGATATGCTGACCGCCGAGGGCTTTGAGGGCGAGGGTAAAATAGAAAACGTAAACGAATTTATCGGTGCTGCCGTAGAATATGAAACCAGATGCAACTCGGTTGGTATTGATCCGACCGCAACTGGCTTCCTTGAGGAAATTTCTCTTGTGGCAGACGTGGACAAATATGACGAAAGTGCCGATGCGGTTGTACTTATGACGGTTCATGCGGCAAAGGGACTTGAATTTCCTGTTGTTTTCCTTGCAGGAATGGAGGACGGAATTTTCCCATCTATGCAGAATATCGGTGAACAGGCAGAGATGAGCGAGGAAAGACGTCTTGCTTATGTTGCAATTACAAGAGCCAAAGAGCTTCTTTACATCACCCACGCAAGAAACCGTATGATGTACGGCAAAACTACCTATAACCAGCTTTCCAGATTTATAAAAGACGAGCTTCCGAAAAACCTTGTGTTTGAGGACGCACCTCGCCACCGCGAAAGAACCGGATTTGGCAATTTTGCGTCAAATTACAATAATTTCGGAAATAATTACGCTGACAGACGTGATTACTTTAGCGAGTTCCGCCGTCCCGTAGAAATAACCGAGAAAAAACGTCAGAAGCCGGGTGCTGCCGAGTACGGCATAGCAAAATTCTCTCCCGGAACACGTGTAAGACACGATATGTTTGGAGAGGGAGAGGTTCTTTCCTCTCGCGATATGGGCGGAGATGTGCTTTATGAAGTCAGATTTGACAACGGGCAGGTGAAAAAACTAATGGCAACCTTCGCAAAGCTGAAAAAGGTGTGATTTTTCGTCCTTTTCGCGTCTCGTTCGCTTGGAGAAGGTAACTACACCTTCGCTCGCAAGGCACAAAAATCATCAAAAATCCCTACCTTTTATTTTGTATTGTTATTCTGTATTGCCAAAATTGAAATTTTCTTTATAAATCTTTAGAAAGGAGCGAAATGTTTATGAACAGAGAAGAAAAAATCACATCGAAAAACGGCGTTGACATATTCTATTACAAAAATCCGAATATTCACGGCTTTTACATTTCGCTTTTCCTTCGTGCAGGAAGTATGTATGAGGAAATTTCGGGCATTACACATTTTCTCGAACACGCGGCGATCCGTAATGTATCTGCTATGATGGACGGTGGACTGTATGCCACCCTTGACAGATACGGAATGGATTTCAATGCCTCTACATTCAGCGAGATGGTGCAGTTTTATATTACAGGTGCTTCATTAAACTTTGATCGGGCATCGGATATTATTTCCCGTATACTCTCTCCAATCGTTCTTTCGGCATCAGAAATACGCACCGAGCGTGACCGTATAAAGGCGGAAATTCGCGAGAGTGATGACCGCACCTCGCTTTCAACCTTCGCCTATAATATTGTATATGAAGGAACCCGACTTTCACGCAGCATTACCGGAACGGCAGGTGGCGTGGAAAGGATTACAAAAACACGTCTTGAAGAATACAGACGGTCGGTTATGACTTCCGAGAACATATTTTTCTACGTTACCGGAAACTTTACCGACGAAAATCTTGACAATCTTGCAAAAAATATTGAAAAATATCAGCTTGATAAGGGTGTGATGCAGAAAAATATCGCCCCCGTATGCAAGAATTTTGGAAAACGTGACGGTAAAGTCCATATAAAAAATGCCGACTTTACTATGCTTCGTTTCTCTTTTGATATGGATATGGAGGGCATCGGCGTTGCAGAAAGCGATCTGCTTTACGATCTGCTTCTCGGCGGTTACAATTCCCGTCTTTTCATTGAGATGAGCGAAAAACGCGGTCTTTTCTATGATATATCGGGCTCCAGCGACAGATATTCTAACATCGGCTCCTTTGTATTTTCCTTTGAGGTACGTGGCGGTTCGGTTTACGAAGCTACAGAAACCGTTGTTAATATACTTCGAGATCTGAAAAATAACGCACCAAAAAGAAATGAAATGCTTCTTGCCGACTATGTTGATAATGCAGGACTTTTATATGACGATCCGAGAGAAATGAACTTTGTTTTCGCCTACGATAATCATATAATGAACGCAGGATACAGAAGTATAAAGGAGAGAACCGAAAAGTATAAATCGGTGACTCCCGAGCGTATAAGCCAGCTTGCAAACCGCATCTTCCGCCCTGAAAATCTGATACTTGCATTAAAAGGAAATAAAAAGAAAATTGACATCAAAGCCCTTGAAGACATTATCAAAAAGCTTTAAATGTCAACTTTTATATACAAAAAAACGGTGCGATATGAAATCAGCACCGTTTTTACTTTTGACTCTTGTTCAATTTTTCAAAGTCGTGAATAAGCAGAGAGATGTGACCGATTTGTTCGTCTGTAAGCTTTGAAACATCAAGGTAGGCATCTCGTTCGCGTCCAATAAGATAGTCAGTTCTTACGTTAAAAGTATCTGCAATTTTTGAAAGCATTTCAATAGAGGGAAGTACGTTGTCGTTTTCCCAGTTTGATACGCATTGTTTTGTTACACCGAGAAGATTTGCGAACTCAACCTGATTCATTCCGCTTGCAAGACGCAATTTTTTGATGTTTTCATTTAATGAGTGTAGCATTTTAACATCCTTTTTTATAAAATATTGTAAAAAAATACAATACAATTATAAATTAACGCTTGACAAACTCAAAATACTATGGTATACTAATCTTGTACTAAAGTTCAGTAATACTATTTTTTGGAGGAATTATGTTAAATCGTTTAGGAAGATTTAAGGATTGGTTTGTCCGTTCCATTATTATTGTTGCAGTCGGTTTTTTCTTAGCCGGCCTTGTAGGTGGATTGTGTTTTGATCTAGATCCTGCTACGATAGCGGGTTGGTTCGTTCTCTTTGTAGTAGCTGCACTTGCTATTGCTTTTATTGTTGCTTTGGTTATGTTCCTCTATTGGTTCATTATTGAGCATCCTTCTTTTGTAGTATTTACAATATTGGCAGGAATTATTATCGTTGTTGGAGTAAAGCTTTTCATATCCTCTGATATCAGCTTTATGTCATCCCTTGGTGATGCATTTAAAGGAATGTTTGCTTTCCTTGGATAATAATTGAACGAAAACATTTTTACATATTATAAAAAGGCACAGATTACTGTGCCTTTTTCTTTTTATTTATTCTCGGAATTTGCTGAAAGATGCTTTAAGTAAGCATTGATAAATCCGTCAATATTTCCATCCATAACAGAGTCGATATTGCCGTCCTCGTAGCCGGTTCTTGTGTCCTTCGCGAGAGTGTAGGGCATAAATACGTAGCTTCGGATCTGGCTTCCCCACTCTATATTTGCCTTGTTACCCTGAATATCTTCAATACGGTCAAGCTTTTCGCGAAGCTTAATTTCCATAAGCTTTGCCTTTAACATTTTAAGGGCGGTTTCTTTGTTCTGAAGCTGGCTTCTTTCGGTCTGACAGCCAACAACAATACCTGTGGGCTTATGCACAATACGGATAGCCGAGTCGGTCTTGTTAATATGCTGACCGCCCGCACCTGATGAACGGTGTGCGGTAATATCCAGATCCTCCTCGCGAAGAACAATGGTATCATCATCTTCAAATTCTGGCATAACTTCTACAGAAGAGAAGGATGTGTGACGTCTTCCCGAGGAGTCAAAGGGAGAAACACGTACAAGACGGTGAACTCCGTTCTCGCTCTTAAGGTAGCCGTAAGCATTCATACCCTCAACCATAATTGTGGCGGATTTAAGTCCTGCTTCGTCTCCGTCAAGCCAGTCAATAAGCTTTACGTTAAAGCCACGCTTTTCGCCCCATCTCACATACATGCGGTAAAGCATAGAAGCCCAGTCCTGTGCCTCTGTTCCGCCTGCACCGGGGTGGAAGGAAACAATCGCGTTATTCTTGTCATAAGGGCCGGAGAGAAGAACCTCTATACGTTTTGCCTCTGCCTCTTTTTCAATTCTCTCTGTCTCGGAAACAACCTCTTCTACCGAGTCCTCGTCATCCGCCTCAATAGCCATTTCGCAAAGAGTAAATGCATCATCAAGACTGGATGCAAGTGCCTCATAGCTTTCATATTTATCTTTAAGCTGTTTTATTTCCTGCAGCTTTTTTGAGGATTTTTCGGCATCATTCCAGAAATCCTGCACCAAGGTCTCTCTTTCAAGCTCGGCACATCTTTCTTTTGTTTCGTCTATTCTGAGCTGGCTTTTAAGCTCCTTTACGATGTCGTAGAGGGCAACCAGTCTTCTTTTTGCTTCTTCAAGGGCAACTATCATCTTTGCTTTTGTCCTTTCAATTACACATTTTTAGTCATACAGAAACATTTTACCACAAATGAATGAAAAAGTAAATAGCAAGTTTGAAAATAAATATTGATTTTTTGCTTATTATATGATATACTTGATGTGTTATAACCTCGAAAAGAAAGGATTTTATTAAAATGAAGGTAACAAAAGATTCCCTTATAGGTGATATTCTTGATTTTGACGTAAATACTGCACAGTTCTTCTTTGAGATCGGTATGCACTGCCTTGGCTGTCCTCATTCCAGAGGCGAGTCTGTTGCAGAGGCATGTGCCGTTCACGGAACAGATGCAGATGCACTTGTTAAAAAGATCAACGACTATCTTCAAAGCAAGTAATGAATAAAAGCGTATTAAACGCACGTCTGCTTTCAGCGGCGGAACTAGTGAGGCAGAATGCGACCTTTGCCGATATTGGCACCGATCACGCGTATCTGCCTCTCTTTTTACTTGACGAAGGAAAAATTAATTATGCCTTTTGCTGCGATATAAACGAAGGTCCGCTTACTTCTGCTCGCCATAATGCAGAGGAGCGAGGCAGGGCAGATCAGATGACCTTTGTTCTGACAGACGGTGCGACAACTCTTTTGGGGCGGGGAATTACCGACTATGCCATTTGCGGTATGGGCGGTGAGCTTATTGCCGATATAATCGACCGTGCTCCTCACCTTCGTGACAGCAAAATCAATCTTATTTTACAGCCAATGACAAAGCAGGAAAAGCTCAGGGAATATCTATTCTCAAAGGGCTTTGAAATTGTCTGCGAAAGCTATTCCTTTGACGCAGGAAAATATTACACCTGTCTTCTGGCAAATTACACCGGGAAATGTCGGGAAATATCTCCGCTTGAGGCAGTTGTCGGAAGCGAAACGTCTGAGTTCTTCGGTGACGAATGCAGAAGGGCATATATTGAAAACAAGCTGAAATCCTGCTTGCGTGCCTATAACGGAAAGCTTGAGGCAGGGATTGCCCTTGAAGAAGATCTTTTCCTGATTGAACGTCTTAGAAATTACATAAAAATGCTTTAATTCCCGAAAGGAAGTTAATATGAACGCAAAAGAATTATATCAGAAATTTGCCGAAGCTATTCCCGAGGGGCTTCGTGAGCCCTGGGACAACGACGGCATAATGTGCTGTGCCGACGGCTCGGCTGAAATATATCGTGTTTTGGTGTCGCTTGACGTGACAGAAGAGATAGTCGACTATGCTATTGAGCGTGGTTTTGACCTTATCGTGTCCCACCATCCGCTTATTTTCAAGCCCATTTCCTCGCTTGATGAGGAAAATCATATTTCAAGAAAGCTTATAAAACTGGTTTGCAGCGGAATATCGGTGTTCTCCTTCCATACCCGAGCAGATAAGCTTGTGGGCGGTGTAAACGACCGCCTTGCCGATATTCTCGGAATGAGCGATGTATCTCCCTTCGGCGAGGGCGACCTCGGCAGAATAGGCGAAATTGAAGAGCCAATGGATATTCAGGACTTTGCATACAGGGTGAAACAACTTTGCGGTTCTGACATTATCAGATATGCCGACGCATTTAATGATGTTCACAGGGTTGCAATCGTGGGCGGCGACGGAAAGGGATATGTAAAATCCGCTATTGAAGCAGGAGCAGACACCTACATTTCGGGCCGAATCGGCTACAATGTTATGGAGGAAGCTGCAGAGATGGGAATCAATCTTATTGAGGCAGGCCACTACTTTACCGAACAGCATATTACCGAGTTCTTCCGCGAGCTTCTTATCGACTTTGATCCCAATCTTTACGTTGAGATTGCCGATTCAAATATGATAAGAACTATTTCGTAAAATACCTGTTTTACGAGGAAAAATAACACTTTTTCTTTGAATAATACAAAAAAAGAGATTTGCACAAGTGAGCAAATCTCTTTTTTCTTAACCTGTTTTCATTCTATAAATCAAAGATATGATTCAATAATTTCAAGTATCTGCTTGTAGCTCATCATACCGCTGTCAGAGTAGATGATAACACCGTTCCGGTCGATAATTGCGGTTTGGGGAACATACTGGCTGCCGCCTGCCGCAATATATGCATCCGAATAAACCGTATCGTATGCAAAAATTATGTTGGTTTCGGGGAAGTTTGTGTTAACATAAGAAAGTGCGTTTCCGTTACCGTTTGGTGTATGTGCCGCTACAATTACAACATCATCGGCAAATTCATTTGCAATGATATTAAAGTCGGGCAGCTCTGCCTTGCAGGGAGGACACCAGGTAGCCCAGACGTTTACAATAAGGATTTTTCCTCGGAAATCTGCGGTATTTATACTTTCGCCACTTAATGTTTCAAGTGTAACGTCAGCGAAAAGATCGCCAACATTTGTTCCGACGGTTGGTGTAGGAGTTATAACACCTTCTTCGGCGTTGCCACCCTCATCGGGCAGATTGCCGTCGGGATCGTCGGGATTTGTGCTGTTATCGCCCTGGTTTCCACCACCAGTGTTTTCGCCGCCGGGTTCTTCGCCTTCGCCAACCTCGCCGCCTTCAACGGTTTCGCCACCGCCAACAGCACCGCTGCCAGAAGAGCCACCGCCCTGTCCCATTTCGCCGTCAATGTCAGAATCGCCGCCGGGAAGATTTTCGTTGTTGTCGGGAGTTTCAAAGTCGAAGGGAGGAAGATTTTCGTTTTCGTCTCCTCCGACATATTCGGGAGGCATTGGCTGAATATTGTTGTTGTCCTGGTTTTCAGAGCCGTTTTGCTCTGTATTGCCACTGTTGCTCTGGTTGTCTGTGTCATTGTTTGGTACGTTTGCACATCCGACAAGCATTGTCAATATCATAAAGGACAAAATAAGAGTTGATATTATTTTTTTCATGGTAAAATCTCCTTTCATTTACATCCATATTTTACTAAGAATGGTAAATGATTTCAGTGACCAGGTCACAAAAGGGATATTTAGTCTTTCACATTTGGAAAGAGGGAACGTTTTGCGAAGCAAAATGGTGGATGAGATTTTTTGCTATTAATTGAAAAGAATTGCTTTAAGCTCTTCAACACTTGTGCAGAAATATTCGCAGTTTTCCTTCATAAATCCGGCAATCTCAGGCACATTGTGAGCCCAGCCGGCCGCCGCAATATCAACCCCTGCCGCCTTTGCCATATCATAGCCGGGCTTCAGGTCGTCAACCACAAGTATTTCCTCGGGTTTAAGCCCGTATTTTTCCATTAAATCAAATAGAGTTCCCGGATTCGGCTTCCGCATTTCCTTTGGAATATCCCATCCGTAAATTATGTGTGGCTCGGGAAGGCCGTTTGCCTTATAATCACGAATGATGTTTTCGGTGAGAGAATGAGAATCAACAGCCACAATTCCGCCCCCTGTCTTGAACTCTGCGATTATCTCGCTCATTCCGGGATAGGCATTGGGAATATGGTTTTTCACATACTCACGCCAAAAGGTCTCTTCCTCTTCAAGCTCCTTCGGGCTAAGTCCGATTTCATCTGTAAAGAGCTCGAGAATTCCGGGATAGAAATTCTTTTCAAAATACTCTTCAAGTGTGTATTTATTTGCAAGATGAGGTCTAGCAATTTTCAGATATTCCACAAAAGAAGGGTAGTGTATAGATGCACTGCTGTCAACCACCGTATCATCGTGGTCAAGAACCAGGCATTTGTATTTTTTTGTCATAGCTTACTCCATATTCATAAAGGTAAGTTTTGGAACGGATACAGAACAGTCGCTTTTTTGCAGTGTGAGAATGTTGCCACGCATAATGGATTCCCACTTTTCCTTCGTACCGCCAAATGAGATGTCGCTAAGAGAATCGCAACCGCCAAAAACATCAAAATCCTCTATCTCACGAAGATCCTTGGGTATGGCAATTCGTGTCAGCGAAGAACAGCCAGCAAAGGCATCAAAGCCAATTACTGCTGTACTGACGGGAAGGATAATATTTGTCAGAGAAGTGCATCCTTTGAACGCTCTGCGACCGATTTTGACAAGTTTAGTTGGCAAATCTACATATTTCAGCGATCTGCAACCCTCAAAAGTGGACTCGTCAATCAATCCCATATTGCAGGAAAGCTTCACACCTTCCAGCGAAAAGCAGTTTGCAAAGGCATTAAATTCCACCAGCACACAGCTATCGGGGATTTCCACTTCCACAAGGTTAAAGCAAAAGGCAAATGCCCCCGAGCCGATCATAACAACCGACTCGGAAAGCTTTACTCTTGAAAGTGAGGCACAGGCCTCAAAACAGCCCTCGCCAATTCGTTTTACACTGTCGGGAATTGTCACCGAGGTGAGCGAAGAGCAGGACGAAAATGCCTCGTCAAGTATTTCCTCAATTCCAAACTGCATATTCACCCGTTTTAGATTCATACAGCCAGCAAAAGCACAGGCGGAAATCTTTTTCAGCGAGCGGGGAAGGTTTATTTCGGTAAGGTGAGAAAAGTCTCTGAATGCATTCTCGGCAATCTCAACTATACCCTCGGGAACGGTGACAACCGAGTTTTCCTCGATGTCCTCATATTCGCCCGAAAAAACCACAAGCTCTTCTATATTTTTTTCTTTGTTTTTCATATTAATTCAGCTTAGCAAGAGCAACAGAAAGCGACTCTTTAACCTCGAGATACTTTTTAAGCTTTGCCTTTTCGCCTTCGATAACTGCGGCAGGAGCTTTGGCTACAAAGCCCTCGTTTGCAAGCTTCTTTTCAATTCTCTCAATTTCGCCGTCGTTTTTCTTCATCTCGGCAGTAAGTCTTGCACGTTCCTTTTCAAAGTCGATAACCTCTGCAAGAGGAATGTAAAGACGTCCTGCGTCGGTTGCGATCATAACCGCATCGTCAGAGTCATAGCTGTCGGCAAGAACAACTTCGGAGGCACTTGCAAGCTTTTCAAGAATCTTCGCAGCTCTCTTGAAGGTTTCTTCATACTTTGTAACAACAAAGAGCTTTGCCTTCTTTGAAGGAGGAACATTCATCTCGGCTCTGCGAGTTCTGATAGCTGTGATACAAGCAATAATTCTCTCTACGTCTGCCTCTGCATCGGAGTAAACAAGCGATTCGTCAAAGGCAGGATAGTTTGAAATCATAATAGACTCGCACTTATGGGGAATGGCCTGATAAATCTCCTCTGTAATGAAGGGCATATAGGGATGAAGCAGACCGAGAATGCCCGAAAGAATCTTAACAAGGGTTCTCTTGGCAGTAAGTGCGGGAGCACCGCCCTCAAAAATACGGCTCTTTGCCATCTCAATGTACCAGTCGCAGAAGGTATCCCAAGTGAAGGAATAAATCTCTGCAAGGGCAACACCAACCTCGTAGTTTGCAATATTGTCGTTTACCGACTTTGCAAGTCTGTTGAACTTGGAAAGAATCCACTTGTCCTCAATGGTAAGATCTGCCTCGTTTGCAGGTGTAAGAAGCTCCTCGTCGCTTTCGGTAAGGTTCATAAGAACGAATCTCGATGCGTTCCAAAGCTTGTTTGCAAAGTTTCTTGCCGCCTCGATCTTCTCGTCGGAGAATCTCATATCGTTGCCGGGTGCGTTACCTGTCGCAAGTGCAAAACGAAGTGCATCTGCACCGTATTCTTCAATAACTTTAAGGGGATCAATGCCGTTTCCAAGCGACTTTGACATCTTTCTGCCCTGTGCATCACGAACAAGGCCGTGAATAAATACGGTAGAGAAGGGCTTTTCATTCATATGCTCAAGACCGGAGAATATCATACGGGATACCCAGAAGGTGATAATGTCATAACCGGTAACAAGAGTGTCTGTGGGATAATATCTCTTAAGATCCTCGGTAGAGTCGGGCCAACCAAGAGTAGAGAAGGGCCAGAGAGCAGAGGAGAACCAGGTGTCAAGCACGTCCTCTTCCTGTCTTACCGCACCGCCGCACTTGGGGCAGGAGCTGATGTCGGTCTTGGAAACCTCCATATGACCGCACTCGTCACAGTAGAAAGCAGGAATTCTGTGTCCCCACCAAAGCTGACGGGAGATACACCAGTCAAGGATGTTGTTCATCCAGTTAAAGTAGTTCTTAGAGAATCTCTCGGGAACAAAGTTGATATTGCCGTTCTGAACCGCCTCGATTGCAGGAGCAGCAAGGGGCTTCATCTTTACGAACCACTGGTCGCTTGTAAGGGGCTCAACGGTAGTTCCGCAACGGTAGCAGGTGCCAACATTGTGGTCGTGGGGCTCGGTCTTTACAAGATAACCCTCTGCTTCAAGATCGGCAACAAGTGCCTTACGGCAGGTATATCTGTCCATACCCTCATACTTGCCTGCGTATGCGTTCATTGTAGCATCGTCATTCATAACCTTGATCTGTTCAAGATCGTGTCTCTGACCAACAAGGAAGTCGTTGGGGTCATGTGCAGGAGTGATCTTAACACAACCTGTACCAAAGCCGATCTCAACGTAATCGTCAGCAATTACGGGAATTTCGCGTCCAACGATAGGCAGAATAAGCGTCTTGCCGATAAGATGCTTTGTATTTTCATCGTCGGGGTTTACTGCAACGGCAGTATCACCGAACATTGTCTCGGGACGTGTGGTCGCGATCTCAACGTAGCCGTCCTCGCCCTTGATGGGATACTTGATATGCCAGAAGAAGCCGGGCTGATCCTTATACTCAACCTCTGCGTCCGAAAGGGCGGTAAGACATCTGGGACACCAGTTAATAATTCTGTGACCTCTGTAAATAAGTCCCTTGTTGTAAAGGTTTACGAATACCTCGCGTACTGCTCTTGAACAGCCCTCGTCCATTGTAAATCTCTGTCTTGACCAGTCGCAAGAAGCACCAAGCTTTTTAAGCTGACCGGTAATTCTCGCCTCATAAGAGTCCTTCCAAGCCCAAACGCGTTCAAGGAATTTTTCTCTGCCAAGGTCGTATCTGGAAAGTCCTTCGTCAACACGAAGTCTCTCCTCAACCTTTATCTGTGTTGCAATACCTGCGTGGTCTGTTCCGGGTACCCAAAGGGTAGAGTAACCCTGCATACGCTTTGTACGAACAAGTATGTCCTGAAGGGTTTCGTCAAGTGCGTGACCCATATGAAGCTGACCGGTTACGTTAGGCGGAGGAATAACGATAGAGAAAGCGGGCTTCTTATCGTCTCCGTCGGGCTTGAAGTAGCCCTTGTTACACCAATCCTCGTATATCCTGTCCTCAAATTCGGCAGGATTGTAGTTTTTTGCAAGTTCTTTCATTTTATTTTCTTCCTTTCGGTTATTAACTGTTTATGGCTTTTTCATTTCATAAGGTAGGAATAAAAAAAGCCCCGAGCAGCTTTGTTTCTGCTCAGGGCGAATAATCGCGGTACCACCTGATTTTATGGGATAACCCACCTCATTAACGCAGATAACGGTGCTCACCGCCGGGTTCTAATAGGCAAAAAGCCGTTCTTCCCGGAATACTCCCGGCTACCTTCACACGCATTTCCATATGCTCGCACCAACCGCATACTCTCTTGTGGCAAATAACGTGTTACTCCTCCGGGATAGGATATCCTACAATAAATGTATTTTATCACAAAGAAAATCGTTTGTCAATACAATTTAAAATAATAAATTACTTAATTTATTTTCTTTAAAAGGTTGATTTTAAAAGAAAGATATGATAAAATTATATTGTGGGAAAATGCACACAATAATGTGATAATCAATAAAAAGGAGATATACAATGGAAGTCAGAGACGCAGCAAATGCCAAAGACGTGAAGTTCTATACCACGGACAGACTCAGAGAGGAATTTCACATTTCGAACCTTTTCCCCTGTGATGAGGTTAAAATGGTTTACAGCCATATCGACAGAATTATCGTTATCGGTATGAAGCCGATAAACAAAACACTCACTCTTGAGGCGGGCAAGGAACTTGCCGCAGACTATTTCCTTCAACGCCGTGAGCTTGGATGCATCAATATCGGCGGTGCAGGTGTTATCACCGTAGACGGTGTTGAATACCATATGAACCCCCGTGACGGTATTTATATCGGCAGAGGAAATAAAGAGCTCTCTTTCAGAAGCTGCGATCCCGAAAATCCCGCAAAGTTTTATTGCACTTCCTGTCCCGCACATACCGAATATCCTATCGTTAAGATAGACATTACCAAGGCACGTAAAGTTCCTTGCGGAAGTGTTGAGGATTGTAATAAGAGAGTTATTAATCAGTACATACACCCCGAGGTTATGCAGTCCTGCCAGCTTGCAATGGGACTTACCCAGCTTGACGTTGGTTCTAACTGGAACACAATGCCCAGCCACACCCACGACAGACGTATGGAGGTTTATCTCTATCTTGATATGGGTGAAAATGATGCGGTATTCCATATGATGGGCGAGCCCAAGGAAACCCGTCACATCGTTATGCACAATGAAGAGGCGGGTATCTCTCCCTCTTGGTCTATTCACTCCGGTGTTGGCACAAAGAACTATTCATTCATCTGGGCTATGTGCGGTGAAAACCAGGAATTCACCGATATGGACCACATTCAAACAAAAGAATTAAGATAATTAATAAAGGAGAACATAAAAATGGCAAACCCAAAGATTTTCAACCTTGAAGGTAAGGTTGCTCTTATTACAGGTGCATCCTACGGTATCGGCTATGCAATTGCAAAGGGACTTGCTGCTGCAGGTGCAAAGATTGTTTTCAATGACATTAAGCAGGAATTCGTTGACAGAGGCCTTGCTTCCTATGCTCAGGACGGTATTGATGCAAAGGGTTATGTTTGTGACGTTACCGATGAGGACGCAGTAAACGCAATGGTTGCTAAGATTGAAGAAGAGGTCGGTGTTATCGACATTCTTGTAAACAACGCAGGTATTATCAAGCGTATTCCTATGATCGAAATGAAGGCATCTGAGTTCCGTCAGGTTATTGACGTTGACCTTAATGCACCCTTCATCGTTTCTAAGGCAGTTCTTCCTTCTATGATCAAGCAGAGATCGGGTAAAATCATTAACATCTGCTCTATGATGAGTGAGTTCGGTCGTGAAACCGTTTCTGCGTATGCTTCCGCAAAGGGCGGTCTTAAAATGCTCACCAGAAACATTGCATCCGAGTACGGTCAGTATAATATTCAGTGTAACGGCATCGGCCCCGGTTATATTGCAACTCCTCAGACCGCACCCCTCAGAGAGCCCCAGCCCGACGGTTCTAAGCATCCCTTCGACAGCTTTATCACCGATACCAAGACTCCCGCAGGACGTTGGGGCAATCCCGAAGACCTCGCAGGTCCCGCAGTATTCCTCGCATCCGAGGCATCTGATTTTGTAAACGGTCAGATCCTCTATGTTGATGGTGGAATTCAGGCATATTTCGGCAAACAGCCCGGCTAAGAGGCAAAAATCGCCCAATACTGCGTTAAAGCAGCGACTCAATCGGATCGCCGTAGGTCACTACGGCTTCACCTCATTCGCTTGCTTTGCCTTGTCTTGAACGATTTTTCCACTCTTATCCTTTTGTAGGCAAAAATCGCCCAATACTGCGTTAAAGCAGCGACTCAATTGGATCGCCGTAGTTCACTACGGCTTCACCTCATTCGCTTGTTTTGCCTTGTCTTGAACAATTTTTCCTCGCCTTAGGCACTTTTTGATTAAAAGTAAAAAAACACATTCCTCCTCGCCTTAGCAATGCCAAATTTAAGGCGGGGAGAATGATTAATCTTGGGTTCATCCCAAAAGGAAGAATAAATGAAAAAAAGAATAATAAGTGTCCTGCTTCTTATAGTTATGATTTTAAGTATGCTTGCAGGATGTGGAAAGAATAAAAATAACAACAAAAATAAAAATGATGAGGAAACCTATCAGATTTCCTTAAATAAAACCTCGCTTAATCTTTCCGTCGGTGAAACCGAGAACTTGGTTGCCACCGTGAATCCCGATGTGAGTGAGGGCTCAATAAAATGGAAAAGCTCTAACTCATCGGTTGCTGCTGTTGACGGTGGCAAGGTTACTGCAGTAGGCGAGGGCGAGGCAACGATTACCGCCTCTTACTCAGGAGCTTCGGCTAAATGTAAGGTTACCGTTACCGGAGGCGGTCAGGGTAATGTCAGTATCGGTTATGATGTTTCCTTAGACAAGATATCTCTTGAGCTTTATGTTTACGACACCGCATCTTTGGTAGTTAGTGTAAATCCCTCTATTGATATTTCTTTAATAAAATGGAAAAGCACCGATACATCTGTTGCTACTGTTGACGGTGGCACGGTTACCGCCGTAGGCGAGGGGGAGGCAACAATTATCGCCTCTTACTCAGGTGCATCCGCAACCTGTAATATTACTGTTTTGAAGGATGAAACTCCTGTCGGCAGTGAAATCGGCAACAAATGTCCTTCCTATTCGCTTGATCTGATTGATGGCAGCGGCAAGGTAAATATTAAAGATTATGCAGGAAAGGTTGTTATCATCAACTTCTGGGGAACCTGGTGCGGTCCTTGCAAAACCGAGCTTCCTGATTTTGACAGAATTGCATCCGAGTATAGCGATGATGTAGTTGTTCTTGCTGTTCACAGTGTTACAGGAAAAAACAATGCTCCCGGTTATATTGCAAGCAATTTTGCAAACTCAAACATAGTCTTTGCATATGATAAGACACTTTCAGGCAGTGTGGATATGTATTTCAACCTTCTTGGAGGTACCGGTTCATATCCCAGAACTCTTATCCTTAACAAACGCGGTAATATCACCTTTGCTCAGGATGGAATGGTCAGCTATGAAACACTGAAAGAAAATGTAGACCGACTTATTGGCAGTCAGAATGATCCTTCTACAGAATCACTTCCCGTGTATGACGGAAGCCCGGTTGAAATTACCTTCTATCATACTATGAACCAGTCAAAGCTTCAGCCAATTCTCAACAATTATATTGAAGAGTTTAACAAGCTTTACCCCAACATCACCGTAACGCACAGTGGGTTTGGAGATTATGACAGTATATACGATCAGATCAGACTCAATATTACGGTTGGCAACCAGCCCAATATTGCATATTGTTATCCAGATCACATTGCGGGTTTAAACGCAGCAGGGGCTGTTGTTTCCCTTGATGATTTTATTAATTGTAAAGCTACCGTAACCGATGCTTTTGGAAACAAGTCTGCTTTCGGTCTTACCGCAGAACAGATTGCCGACTTTATCCCCGGTTTTTACGCAGAGGGTGCTATATATGATGAAAAGGGAACTATGTACACCCTTCCTATGTTAAAGAGTACCGAAGCTCTATACTATAATAAGACCTTCCTCGATGATCATAATCTGAGTGTTCCTACCACCTGGGACGAGGTTGAAGAGCTTTGTATGATAATCAAGGAACTTTATCCCAGTTGCATTCCTCTCGGTTATGACTCCGAGTCCAACTGGTTTATCACTATGTGCGAGCAGTACGGCTCGGGCTATGTTTCGTTAGATCCTGACAATCATTATATTTTCGATAATGAAACCAACCGTGCTTTTGTTGAAAGATTTCGCGGTTGGGTAGATAAGGGTTGGGTTACAACTCAGGAGCTTTACGGTTCATATACCTCGAATGCCTTCACCCAGGGAAATATGATTATGTCAATCGCTTCTACCGGCGGAGCTTCTTATATGTCTCCTGGTAAGGATTACAGCGGCAATCCTATTTTCGAGGTAGGTGTTGCTTCCATTCCTCAGGTAGATCCCTCTAATCCCAAGGTAATTTCACAGGGCCCATCTCTTTGTATCTTGAATCAGACAGATTCTCAGGAGGTAGCTGCTTCCTGGTTATTTGTTGAATTTCTTACTACAAACGCAGAGTTCCAGGCGGAATTTTCTATGGCATCGGGTTATGTTCCTGTAATCAAGTCCGCACAGAACAATTCAACCTTTAATGAATGGCTTGAATTTGGAAACGGAATTAATGGCCTTGATGCTTTGAGTGTTAAGTTTGCTCTTTCTCAGGCAGATTCTTATTATTCAACTCCTGTATTTACAGGTTCGTCTGCGGCTCGCCGTCAGGTCGGTTATCTTATGGTCGAGATTTTCTCAAGCACCAGAACCGATATTGCAAAGCTTATCGATGAAGTATTCAAGCGTGCAATAGATGAATGTAAGAATCAATATTGATTTAGAATAAAATAAAAAGCGACAAAAAGCTCCGATTTGGGAGCTTTTTGTCGCTTTTTGACAACAAAAATTTACGTTTAAAGTATTAAACTCTGGAAAGCAATCGCCTTTCCTATAATTCGTATACGATCTAATTCCTCGCCCATATAGACAAGCGGTGCGTATCTTGGGTTCTCGGCTGACAGAATAAGCTTCTCTTCTTGGGGGTAGTAGTACACTCTTTTCAGTGTCGCCTCGTCACCGATAATAACTGCGGCAATTTCACCGTTGTCGACGAAACTTTGCGACTTTATGAAAACAATATCTCCGTCGTAAATTCTTGCACCTATCATAGAATCACCCCTTGCCTTCAGGCAAAAATCTGCAGAAACATTACCGTTTGATACAACATAGCTTTCGTGCTCTTGCTCTGCATATATGGGTTTTCCGCAGGCAATTTCACCAAGAATGGGAAGCTTTTTCGTTTTTGGTGCTAATATATTATTATAGGAAGAAATACTGTCATTGTTCCAACCCATAATATGCTGAGGAGTTGTTTCAAGAACTAATGCCAATGCCTCAATTTTATCGGGCGGAATATTTGTAATAACCCCCGTTTCATATCTGTGTATAGTCTGTCTGCTTGTGCCAATCATCTCGGCAACCTGTTCAAGCGACAGCCCTTTTTCTTTTCTTAACGATCTGAGTCTTTCGGAAACTAACAAAATATCACCTCAAAATAATAGATAAATTATGCTCAAAGGAAGGAAAAATATAACCGGAATTTTGTTTTTTAGTTAGCATATACCGTTAACAAAACGCAAAATTTGTTCAGGATTTTCACCCTTCGACACATTCTGCCTAATTATAACATAATGTCACCTGATATGCAATACTTTTTTGCAAATTTTTTCAAAAATGTCACTTGACAAGTTACAAATGCTATGTTATAATTGTCACGCAATGAGCAACAAACCCGTTGTTTCACTCGACTAAAATAACATTTTAAGTGACAAAGGAAGGAGAAAAATGTATACTTGTATGAACCCTATTGATGGAACTCCCGCCAGGTTATACAGAAGCCCCGGCGAGATACATCAGGATATAATCCGCATTTCCGATCAGATAAGAGAGAACGAGGAAATGCTTTCGGTACATAATTTGCTTATTGAACTAATACCAACCTGGGCAGAGCAGTCGCCCGAAAAATGGATCCCCGAATTAAAGGAAACTGTTGCAGAGGCGACAGAGGCACTTGATAATCTGAGGCGACTTCAATATGCTCTTGAAGAGCTGATGTTAGAACTGGAGGATGTGAGATGCCTGATGAATTATTAATGCCGCCCCAGCTTGAAGCTCTGATAATTGCCTTATGTGCCGACTTCTCACGCAGGGCAGAGGTGATTTTCAGCCGTACAGCACCCTATAATGTGATAATGGAATACCGATTTCTGAACTATCGGATAATGAATGCCGCAATAGAGGTTGCGGGAAGCCGTGATGCAATTTGTTTTATCAAAGACATCGGCAATGATATCGGCTATGCCCAAAGCGATCTTTGGATTCTGTCCGAGCGATGTTATAAAGAACGGAAAAAGGAGGTGAAGGACAATATAGCAAGGCGTCTTTCTCTGATGTAAATAAAAAGATTTAATCTCGCCCCACTGCGACAATATTTTCATCAAGCTTGTGTTACAATGGCTAAAACAAAGGAGATTGAAAGATGCAAAAAGACGTAATTTTTTCCCTGAACAACCGTTGTCTTACGGCATACATTCAGTGTGACGTAGACCATCATTCTGCAAGAAATATGCGAGAGTGTATCGACAGAATGCTTTTTGAAAACAAACCCGAAATTCTTTTTATTGATTTTTCAAAGGTGGACTTTATGGACAGCTCCGGACTTGGACTTATCCTTGGCAGAGTAGAAAAGGCCACCGCCATCGGTGCAGAGGTAAAGCTCTCGGGAATTTCGCCATCTCTTATGAAGCTGATTAAGCTTTCGGGAATTGAACGGGTAAACAACCTGTCTTTGGTAAAGTAAAAAAAGGGGGACAGCAAAATGAAGAAAAAGATAAATGAAATGGAACTTCGCCTGCCTGCAATAAGCATAAATGAGGCAGTTTCCCGTTCGGTTATTTCCGCCTTTGTGGCGGAGCTTAATCCAACAGTAGAGGAGCTTGGCGATCTTCGCTGTGCTCTGAGTGAAGCAGTAACAAACTGCATAGTTCACGCATATAAAGGGCATAGCGACGAAGAGCCGGGACTGATTTACATATCCGTCAAGCTTTATGACACAAAGGAAGTGGTTATAGAGGTGGAAGATAGGGGCTGCGGCATCAAGGATACAGAACTTGCCCGAAAGCCCTCGTTTACCACAGGAGAGTTTGGCGAGAGATGCGGCATGGGATTTCTCGTTATGGAAAGCTTTACCGACTATCTTAGTGTAAATTCAGAGGTAGGCAAAGGAACGCGTGTCCTGATGAGGAAAAATCTTAAACCCTGACCGAGAGGGAAAAATGAAGATAAAAGAAGAAAAAAAGAGTCCCTATGACGAAAATCTGACACTTCTTCGGGAATACAGAGAGGGAAATGACGAGGCAGGGGAACGCTTAGCCGAGCTTAATGCACCTCTTGTTTACAGTATAGCGGCCAGATTTACAGGTCGCGGAGCAGATATGAGCGATCTTGTTGAAAGCGGAAACATAGGGCTTGTAAAAGCTATGAAAACCTTTGATTTTTCTCACGGTTGCGTCTTTTCCACCTATGCCGTTCCTCTTATTTTCGGCGAGATAAGGCGTTTTCTCCGCGATGACGGAATAATCAAGGTTTCAAGAGAGGAAAAACGGCTCTCCGCCCTTCTATGTGCTGAACGTGAACGTCGCCTTTCCTCAGGCGAGGATGCAGACATTGCATCTGTTGCAAAAGCAGTGGGAATTTCGCCCCAGGATGCTTCGTCGGCACTTTTTGCTTCCTCTCCGGTTCGCTCGCTTGACGAGTCGGCTTATGACGATGACGACGGCACAACCCTGGGAAGCATTATTTGTGACGAGGATGCCGAGATTCGCCAGTTTGACCGCTTTGCTCTGCGAATGGCTATCGAAAAGCTTTCGGAAAACCACAGACGGCTGATAATTCTCAGATATTTCCGAGATCTGTCTCAGACCGAAACGGCAAAAATCCTCGGTCTGACACAGGTTAAGGTGTCACGAGAGGAAAAAAAGATAATGGAAATTTTACGTCGGGAACTGACTTAATTACCAATTTTAAATAATTTATGAAAAAGAAAGAAAACTATTGACTTTTTACATCTTATAGTATAAAATATATGCTGTAAGCGTTAGCACTCAAACGTAAAGAGTGCTAAAAACAATTCAAAGGAGACAAAAAATGAACATTAGACCTTTATTTGATAAGGTTGTATTAAAAGCGGCCGTTGCAGAAGAAACCACAAAGTCGGGAATTCTTCTCACAGGCAGTGCAAAGGAAAAACCTCAGATGTCCGAAGTTGTTGCAGTAGGTCCCGGAGGACTTGTTGACGGCAAGGAAGTGAAAATGACCGTTAAGGTAGGTGATAAGGTAATCGTTGGCAAGTACAGCGGTACCGAGGTTAAGCTTGACGGTGTTGAGTATTCTATCGTTTCTCAGTCTGACATTCTGGCTGTTGTGGAATAATTTTGAGAATTGCTTTGGATTCTTTATCTTGCCGTAGTTTTTCTGCGGATGATGACAAATTATCCTCGCACTTCATCAAAATTCTTCTGCTAAAATAAAAAAATGCGTTTGAAAGGTATATAAAAATGTCTAAAGAAATTCTTTACGGTATGGAAGCTCGCTCCGCACTTCTTCGCGGTGTAGATAAACTTGCCGATACCGTTAAAATTACACTTGGCCCTAAGGGCAGAAACGTGGTGCTTGAAAAGAAATTCGGTGCACCTCTTATCACAAACGACGGCGTTACCATAGCAAAGGAAATTGAGCTTGAGGACGCTGCTGAGAATATGGGAGCAAGTCTTGTTCGCGAGGTTGCAACCAAGACCAACGATGCGGCAGGTGACGGAACTACCACCGCAACTCTTCTTGCACAGGCACTTATCCACGAGGGTATGAAAAATGTAACCGCAGGTGCAAATCCTATGATACTCCGCAAGGGTATTTTCAAGGCGGTTGATGCTGCTGTTGAAGAGCTTAGAAATCAATCCAAGGCGGTTTCCGGCTCTGCCGATATTGCAAGAGTAGGTGCTATCTCCGCTTCCGACGATGCAATCGGACAGCTTATTGCAGATGCTATGGAAAAGGTGACAAGCGACGGTGTTATCACCGTAGAGGAGTCCAGAAGTGCCGAAACATATAGCGAAGTAGTAGAGGGTATGCAGTTTGACCGCGGTTATCTCTCTCCCTACTTTGCAACCGATACAGATAAGATGGAGGCGATACTCGACGACTGTCTTATTCTTGTAACCGACAAAAAGATTTCCAACATTCAGGATCTTCTTCCCCTGCTCGAACAGATTGTTCAGTCGGGCAAAAAGCTTCTTATTGTTGCCGAGGACGTTGAGGGCGAAGCTCTTACCACGCTTGTGCTTAACAAGCTTCGCGGTACTTTCACCGTTGTAGCTGTTAAAGCTCCCGGCTTTGGTGACAGACGTAAGGAAATGCTTGTTGATATCGCAACACTTACAGGCGGCGAAGTTATTACAAGCGATCTTGGCCTTGATCTTAAAGATACCACTCTCGGTCAGCTTGGTAGAGCAAGACAGGTTAAAGTAAATAAGGATAACACCATTATTGTTGGCGCCTACGGCGACAAGGTCGCTATCACCGACAGAGTAAGCCAGATCAAGATGGCTCTTGAAACAACAACCTCCGAGTTTGATAAGGAAAAGCTTACCGAGCGTCTTGCAAAGCTTGCCGGCGGTGTTGCGGTTATCAAGGTTGGTGCTGCCACCGAGGTTGAAATGAAGGAAAAGAAGCTTCGCATTGAGGATGCTCTTAACGCAACAAAGGCGGCTGTTGAAGAGGGAATTGTTGCAGGCGGCGGTGCGGCTCTTGTAAACGTAATCGGTGCTGTTGAAAGAGTTATCGAATCGCTTGACGGAGACGAAAAGACCGGTGCACAGATGGTTGCGAAGGCACTCACCTATCCTATGAAGCAAATTGCCGATAACGCAGGCATTGACGGCTCTGTTGTTGTTGCAAAGGTTCGTGAAAGCGGCAAGAGCGGCTACGGTTTTGATGCATACAATGAGCAGTATTGCGATATGCTTGATTGCGGTATTGTTGATCCTGCAAAGGTTACCCGTTCCGCACTTCAGAATGCGGCATCCATCGCATCCACCGTTCTCACCACAGAGGTAGTTGTTTCGGATAAGAAGGAACCTGCACCCGCAGTTCCCGCAGCTCCCGATATGGGCGGAATGTATTAATTGTTGACTAGTTACTCTTGTTTGTAGTTAATACTTTTAAAATAAAAGATGATTTTTGGCGAATATGCAAAGAATTATTTGCATATTCGCTTTTTTTCTGTATTGACATAGGGCAAAAAATGATTTATAATATTAACAAAGAAAATATAAAGGAGAAAAATATGAAATACATAAATTTTCAGGGTAAAAAGCTTTCGCTTCTCGGTTTCGGTGCAATGAGATTGCCCACTCTTGGCAAGGATGATGCCATTGACTTTGCCGAGGCGGAGAGAATGATTGACCGTGCTATTGATGCAGGCATTAACTACTTTGATACTGCATATCCTTATCACGGGGGTAATTCCGAGCTTGTTACGGGTAAGGTGCTTTCAAAATATCCTCGTGACAGCTATTATCTTGCAACCAAATATCCCGGTCATCAGGTGCTTGAAAGCTATGATCCTTCGGCTATTTTCGAAGAACAGTTAAAAAAGTGCGGTGTTGACTACTTTGATTTTTATCTCCTTCACAATATCAGCGAAAGCTCAATTTCCACCTATCTTGACGAAAGATGGGGCATAATCGACTATTTTGTAGAGCAGAAGCGACTTGGAAGAATAAAGCATCTTGGTTTTTCCACCCACGGTCTGCCCGAAAATCTCAAGGAGTTTCTTGATGCGGCAGGCGATAAAATGGAGTTCTGCCAGATCCAGCTTAACTATCTTGACTGGACACTTCAAAGGGCAAATGAAAAGTGCGATCTTCTTGCAAAATGGAACATTCCCGTATGGGTAATGGAGCCGGTTCGCGGCGGAAAGCTTGTGGATAAGCTGCCCGAGTCGGTGAAGGGAACACTGAGGGAACTTCGTCCCGAGGAAAGCATTGCCTCCTGGTGCTTCCGTTGGCTTATGACTCTTCCAAATATGGGTGTTATTCTCAGCGGTATGTCCACTATGGATCAGCTTGAAGATAACATCAAGACCTTTAACAACGATATTCCTCTCTCGGACTCCGAGGTTGAAACCCTTTACGAGATTGCCGAGAGCTTAAAGAACAATATTCCTTGTACCGCCTGCCGTTACTGTGTTGACGGCTGTCCTATGGGGCTTAATATTCCTATGCTTATCGAGGTATATAACGACCTTCGCTATGCTCCGGGTGTGAACAGTGCATCTAAGATTGAGTTTATGCCCGAGGATAAGCGTCCCACCGCCTGCATCTGTTGCGGAAACTGCACCAAGATGTGTCCTCAGAATATTGATATACCAAAGGTAATGATTGAATTTTCCGAGCTTTTAAAAACAATTCCTTCCTGGAAAAAGATATGCGAAGAACGTGCGGCTGCGGCTGCAAAAATCTCGGGAAATAGCGGGAAATAACCAAGTAAAAGTCGGACATTTTTTGTCCGACTTTTACGCGAAGAAAACTAAAGTTTACAAAAAATGAAAGGAGGATAAAATGAAAACCGAAATTCAGCTCTCAGATCATTTTGGTTATGGCAGGTTGATAAAATTCGTTATTCCGTCTGTGGTTATGATGATTTTCACCTCGATTTACGGTGTGATTGACGGAATTTTTGTGTCAAATTTTGTTGGCAAAACTCCCTTTGCGGCAATAAACCTCGTTTATCCTCTGATGATGATTCTGGGCGGATTTGGCTTTATGCTTGGTACGGGAGGAACTGCGGTTGTAGCCAAAACCTTCGGTGCAGGAGATAAAGACAGAGCAAATGAGTATTTCACCTTCATCATAATTTTCACATCCGTTATGGGAAGTGTTTTGGCGGCTGTCGGCATCCTGTTTGCCGAGCCGGTTGCAATGTTGCTTGGAGCAGAGGGCGAAATGCTTGATTATGCGGTATCTTACGTGCAGATTGTGCTTCTCGCTCTGCCTTTCTTTATGCTTCAGAACAGCTTCCAGAACTTCTTTGTCACCGCCGAAAAACCTAAGCTTGGCCTTGCCGTTACAGTTATGGCAGGTGTGACAAACATTGTGCTTGATGCACTCTTTGTGGCTGTGTTTGATTGGAAGCTTGAGGGTGCTGCGTGGGCAACAGCCATAAGCCAGACGGTTGGCGGTCTTGTGCCTGTCATTTATTTTGCATCTAAAAATAGCTCAACCCTGGGATTTCGCAGAACAAAAGCACATTGGAGGGTTATTATTTTTGCATCCTTTAACGGATTTTCCGAGCTTCTCAGCAACATTTCCGCATCTGTTGTGACGATTTGCTATAACGTCCAGCTTCTCGCACACGCAGGCGAAGACGGAGTAGCCGCCTACGGTGTAATAATGTACGTCTCATTTATTTTTGTTTCTATTTTTATCGGCTTTGTTATCGGAGCTTCGCCGATTGTAAGCTTTCATTTCGGAGCAGCAAATTCTGATGAACTTAGCAGTTTAAGGAAAAAAAGCACCGTTATTGTGTTTGTTTCGGGAGTGACAATGCTGATTATCTCTCTTTTGCTCTCAACACCTCTTTGCAAGCTGTTTGTCGGATATGACGAAGGGTTATTTATAATGACTCGCAGAGGATTTATCATAAATGCATTTTCCTTCCTGCTTGCAGGTTTTAACATCTTCGGCTCGTCATATTTCACAGCACTTAATAACGGCGGAGTATCTGCCGCAATTTCATTTTTGCGTACATTGGTTTTCCAGATCGGTGCGGTATTCCTTTTGCCCATTTTATTCGGGCTTGACGGAATATGGTTTTCGCTTATCGCTGCAGAGGCATTGGCGGCTGTTGTAACCGAAATTTTCATCCTTGCAAACAAAAAAAGGTACAAATATTGATATTTGGTAAACAATTTTTCGACAAAAATAAAATTGTGTTGACAAATGTCAACAGAGGTGCTATAATTTATATGTATAATAATTTTTTAAGGAGAAATATAATGAAAAAGCTTTTGTGTTTACTTACAATTGTAATGCTGGCGGTATGCCTGCTTGCTTCTTGTAATAAAACTAAGCCGCAAGAAGAACATATTCACGAATATGGAGAATGGAAGATTGTAAACAATGCTTCTTGTACCGAAAGCGGTAAGAGAGAACGTGTTTGCGAGTGCGGCATAAAAGAGGAAGAAATTATTAGTTCTACAGGTCACTCTGCAGGAGATTGGGTAACAGTTACAGAAGCTACCTGTACCGAGTCGGGTCTTGAGCAGAAGAAGTGCTCTAATTGCGGTGTGGTTGTATCCTCCAGAGATATCTCTGCTAACGGACACAGCTTTGGCGATTGGGAGCTTTCCAATCCTGACGCTGCTTGCGAGGATGAACTTATCTATGTTCGCAATTGTGCAAACTGTGATGAGACAGAGACCGAGAACAGAGAGCCGGTAGGTCATATTTATAGCGAGTGGATTGATGAGGATCTTGGTCTTAATCCCTGTGAATACATCAATTGTCAGGCACGTTACTGCACTGCTTGCAGTAATAAAGAAACCAGACACGACGACGGTCCCGGTCACCAGTGGGGTGATTGGAGCTATGCGAACATCGGTTTGAATCCCTGTGAATACATAAACGGTCAGATCCGTTATTGCGGTGCTTGTGACGAGTATCAGGTTAAGTCTGAAAAGGGCCCCGGTCACACTTGGGGTGAGTGGGTTCAGACAAATACCGAGGCATGTGCTGCCGACTGTAACGTTGAGCTCGAGTTCGAGCGTCGTTGCCTTGCTTGCGGAAAGGCAGAGTATAAGGTTGAGGATGCCGTAGGACACGAATTTGGTCCTTGGAATACCGTTATTACTAATCCCGATGTTGTTCCCAACTGTACCGACGATGTTATTAAGATTCGCGAGTGTGAGGTTTGCGGAACCACAGAAAACAGGGTAGTAAAGGGCCCCGGTCACACTTGGGGTGAATGGATTGTTGCTGATCCCGCAGATGAGATTTGCAACTCCGAGGTTATCTATATCCATACTTGTTCTGTTTGCGGTGCAACCGAGTACAAGTCCGAGTACACCGATAATCACGCTTGGGGCGAGTGGGTAGATGCAGATCTCGATATGAACGAGTGCGAGTTTACCAACGGTCAGAAGCGTTATTGCGAAGTTTGTAATCAGTTCGAGATCAGATTTGATGCAGGTCCCGGTCACATTTGGGGTGAGTGGACTGATGCAGAGCTTGGTCTTAATTCCTGTGAATTTATTAACACTCAGGTTCGTTATTGCGACACCTGCGGTAAGGATGAAATAAGATTTGACGAAGGTCCTGGTCACGTTTGGAGCAACTGGACACAGCTTAATGCTGATGAGTGTGCTCTTGACTGTACCATTGCTCCTGTGTTTGTACGCAACTGTCCTGAGTGCGGTAAACGTGAGGAAGTGGTTTACGATGCTCCCGGTCACGATTTTGGCGAGTGGAAAGCAGTTATTGCTGATCCCGACGTAATTCCCAACTGCGAGGATGATGTTCTTCTTGCACGTGAGTGTTCTGTTTGCGGATTTGATGAGAGCAAGATTGTAGCAGGTCCCGGTCATATTTGGAACGAGTGGGAACAGCTTAATTCCGAAGAGTGTGCATTTGATTGCTCCGTTGCTCCCGAATTTGCACGCGACTGTTCTGTATGTGGTGTTACCGAAGAGAGAACTGATGATGCACCCGGTCACACTTGGGGTAAATGGAATGTAGGAGCTGTTGACGTTAACACTTCCGGCTTTGCAACCATCCGCTGCACAGTTTGCGATCAGGGTGAGATTGTTGTAAATCTTCCTAAGCTTCGTCCCGCAAACTATGATGAGTATATCACCGGCAACTGCGGCGATCCTTACGATTTATAT
Organism: Eubacteriales bacterium; assembly: GCA_045538685.1. Classification (GTDB taxonomy): domain Bacteria; phylum Bacillota; class Clostridia; order Oscillospirales; family CAG-272; genus UBA1740. Next base: position 54,557 of record JAZSRX010000029.1, read on the forward strand.
ATCTACTATGCTGACGATGAAAGACTTACCGAAGAGCAGTCTAAGATTGTGGTTAAGGTATCCGTAGAGTACCGTCACTCTGCTGCACCTTCTATTGACGAGTGCGTTCTTGTTAATACTCCTTCGGGTCAGTGCTACGTATATGTTTGTGAAAACTGCGGAAAGAGTGTAATTGCATACTTTATTCCCAACGAGCAGTAATTGCCAGATTAACAATTTAAAAAACAACAAAATCCCGGTCAGATAATTCTGATCGGGATTTTTAGTAATAACAAACCTTTTGGTGTGTTTATATTTACGAAAACAATCAAATTTACAAGATATAAGTATATTGACAAAATGGGTTAAATGTGATATTATTAATGCGAAAATTTTAGTTTAAGGAGCAAACTAATGAAAAAAGTTCTTTCATCAATACTGTTTTTTATTATCGTAATTACATGTATGCTTTCTCTTTCTTCCTGCAAGAAAGGATTTATTTTTGCAGTTGAAACTCCCGAAGGATTAACCGTCAAGCAGGGCATTTTTTATGATGGCTATTCGGTTACAGGACGTGACGATAGTAAAGAAGAACAGTTGGTTATCGGTAATAACTATAATGGCAAAAACATTACCAAGATAGGAAAAAAAGCATTTGCCGATGATAAGGATCTGAGAATTGCTGTTATTCCTTCCAGTGTAAAGGTTATAGAAAATCAGGCATTTGAAAACTGCAGTAACCTTATTTGTGTATACATCGGATATGCTGAAAACGGCGAAAATATAGTGCTCGACGGTAACAAAAGTAAGCTGGAAAGAATAGATAAAAGAATTTTTGCATACTGTGCCCAGTTAACTCACATTTTCTATAACGGAACAATGGCAGATTTTAAGGCAATATCCAAGGATATAAGTGCGGTTAACTGTTGGCACAGAGAAACAGTTGAGCCATTAACAATAGTATGCTCTGACGGTTCTCTTGAATACAGATGGCAAAGAAATGATGCTCCTGTAGAAATCCCCAAAGAGCCCGAAAAACCTTTATCTAAGGGGCTTGAATTTACATTGAACGATGATAAAACCGGGTATGATTTGTCGGGACTTGGCAGCTGTAAGGATGCGGACATTGTTATTCCTTCTACATATAACGGAAAGAAGGTAACAGGCATTAAACATAATGCATTTATTGTAAATTATTCAAACAATCACTCCATTAAAAGTATCTATATTCCCGATACGGTTACTTCGATTGATCCCAACGCCTTCACTCCCTGCAAGGCACTTAAAACAATTTCTGTTCCCGACTCGGTGACAAGTATAGGTGAAGGTGCATTCGACGGTTGCGACTCCTTGCAATTTAATGAGTACGGAAATGCTCTTTATGTTGGAAACGAGAATAATCCATATCTTGTGCTGGTTGGTCCCAAAAACAGCAGTGTAACAAGCATTACATTACATGAAAAGACAAAAATTGAACCGATAAGGAATAATTATTTAAAATTCGCCTATGTCGCTCAGTTTAATGTTCCCGAAAGCAACGGTTACTTTAAGTCTATTGACGGTAATTTATATTCAAAGGACGGTAAGACACTTTTAAAGTATGCGGCAGCAAAAAAGAACACCTCATTTACAGTTCCAAGCCACGTAGAAACTATTGATTGCTATGCATTTTCAGGTAGTAATTTTTTGAAAAATGTTGTCATTTCAAACGGAGTAAAGACCATTCAGGATTTTGCTTTTATTAACTGCAGTTCTTTGACAAAATTGACAGTACCGAGCAGTGTTACTTATATTGGCATCGGTTGGTATTGTGGTTGCACTTCCTTCGAAAGAGTAGATTTTGCCGGAACTGTTCAAAGATGGAAAGAGATTGATTATGATGATCCGGAAATGATTATTGGACTTGAAATATCTCCCCACACGATATATTGTTCGGATGGCAAAATTGAAAGATTTTATTATTTCGAATAAATTAAACATTTTAATAAAAACCGACACTGCCTAAAACAGTGTCGGTTTTTATTAACAAAGCCCTTCGATATCTGCAAGTCTTTTCTCAATTTCAATCTTTGAGCTTTCGCGGGGCGGGGAGAGCGGTAAACGCACCTCGGGAGAGCAAAAACCGCGTTTATACATTGCGTATTTTATGGGAGAGGGATTTGTCTCAATAAACAGCGATTTTATAAAAGGTAGAAGTTTTAGCTGAAGTGCGAGAGCTTCTTTTTCTCTTCCTTCAAAATAGCTTTGGCAAAGTGTGACGGCGGTCTTTGGAATAATATTTGACATAACCGAAATCACACCCGCACCCCCAAGCGAAAGTGTGGGATAAATCTGGCTGTCGTTTCCCGAATAAAGCCATAATTCCTCGCCAAAATCGGCTAAATTTACAAGTCGGTCAACCGAGTCTGATGCCTCTTTTAACCCTACAATATTTGGATGATTTGACAAACGCCAAAGAAGGTTAATTCCAAGGTTTACACCCGTTCTTGAAGGAACATTGTAAACTATAATTGGCAAATTCGTGGATTCCGCGATTTTTAGATAGTGTTTTTCTATTCCTTCTTCTGTTCCTTTGTTGTAGTAAGGTGTTACCAAAAGTACACCGTTACAGCCCAGTCGCTCGGCAAATTTTGTGTGTGCCATAGCAACTCTTGTGTCGTTTGTTCCTGTTCCCAAAATCAGCTTTGTTTTTCCGTCAATTTTGCCCTTGGCGAAGGTATAAAGTTTGTATCTTTCATTATCCGAAAGAGTGGCTGCCTCTGCCGTTGTTCCTCCAATAACAAGTGCATCAATTCCGCCCTCAATTTGAAATTCTATCAAATCTCCAAGCGATTTATAATCTATCTCGCCGTCTGAAAATGGCGTAATCAGGGCGGTTGCCACCCCCGAAAATATCTTTCTTTTCTTCATAATAACCTGCTTTCAGACAAAATGTAATATTCATCTTGATTTGTAATAAAATTTGGTGTATAATGTATCTTACATAAATATTATATGTTGCAAGGCCTTGAAAGGACAAAATGGAAAAAAGTAAAATTATTAACGAAAGAGTAGCAACAACCCTTGCTACAAGCGATTTTTATTATGATCTGCCCGAGGAGCTGATTGCCCAGTCCCCCAGCGATGAACGTGACGGTTGCCGACTTATGCTTCTTGATAAGGAAAACGGCAGGGTAGAGCATAAAATTTTCCGCGATGTAATAGACTATCTTCGACCGGAGGATATTCTTGTTGTAAATTCATCTAAAGTAATTCCTGCACGCCTTCTCGGTGTAACCGAGAAAACAGGCGGTGATATGGAACTTCTTCTTCTCCGTATGCTTGAAAACGGTGAGTGGGAGACACTTGTTCGCCCTGGAAAAAGGGCAAAAGTCGGTGCCTCATTCAATTTTTCGGGCATTCTTCGTGCAACGGTTACATCTATTGTTGACGGCGGAAACAGAACTGTTAAATTTGAGTACGACACCGAAAAGTATAAGAACATTTACGAGGTTCTTGATGTTATCGGGAATATGCCTCTGCCTCCTTATATCACTAAAAAACTTGAAAATAAAGAGGATTACCAGACGGTTTACGCAAAGGAAGAGGGCTCTGCCGCAGCACCCACAGCAGGATTACATTTTACCGATGAATTGCTTGATAAAATCAGAGCAAAAGGTGTGGGATATGCCGAGGTAACTCTTCACGTGGGGCTCGGAACATTCCGTCCCGTAAAGGTGGATAAAATAGCAGATCACGAGATGCACGGCGAGTATTTCCATATTTCTAAGGAAGTTGCCGACGAAATCAACCGTCGCAGAGCAAAGGGCGGACGTGTTATCGCCGTCGGAACAACATCCTGTCGCGTTTTGGAAAGTGCATCTGACGAAAACGGAATTTTGCATCCTATGAATGCCGAAACAGCTATTTTCATCTATCCCGGCTATAAATTCAAGGCAATTGATGCCCTGATAACCAACTTTCATCTTCCGGAAAGTACCCTGATTATGCTTATCAGTGCTCTTGCAGGCCGAGATAATGTTATGAATGCCTACAAAACCGCAGTAGAGGAAAGATACCGTTTCTTCTCCTTCGGCGACGCAATGCTGATTGAATAAATTCCTTAGTACTTCGTTGTCGGTAGACTCACTCAAAACTAAATTAATAGCCCGACATTTTGTCGGGCTTTTTCTTTGGTAAAGTTTTGGCAAAGAAAACCCTTGACAAATCTATCTATTTATGATATACTATCAGCCGTATGAGGGAGTAGCAAACGCACATCTGCGTTTCAAGTCAACATCCTGGCAAAATTGCCTGGCTTGAATTAAATTGCGAGACTCATGTATTGCGTGAGCTTACATGGACTCTCTTCGTCTTTTGCAGTATGGCAACGCGACCATACTTTTTTTATTGTTTTGGGAGAAAATATGTTTAATTTCACATTTTTCTTTAATTCTATTCTTATTGGCATCGGTCTTGCTATGGATGCCTTCTCGGTGTCTCTTTCAAACGGACTTAACGAGCCGGGTATGTCAAAACGTAAAACTTTGGGTGTTGCCGGCATTTTCGGCATTTTTCAGGGACTTATGCCTTTGATCGGATGGTTTTGTGTCCATAATATTGCTGTTCTGTTCTCAGAGATAGAGCCCTTTATCCCTTGGGTTGCCTTTTTGTTGCTCAGCTATATAGGCGGCAAAATGCTCTACGAGGGAATAAATGAATATAAGTGCAAAAACGGTGGCGGCACAGATTGTCCCGTTCCGCAAAAACTTGGTTTATCAGCACTTTTGGTGCAGGGAATTGCCACCTCTATTGATGCACTTTCGGTTGGTACTACCATTTCAAGCTATGTAACATTACAGGCAGTAGTTTGTTCGCTGATTATCGCGGCACTTACTTTCGGCATCTGCTTTGTGGGTATCCTTCTCGGCAGAAAATTCGGCACAGCTCTCTCAGGCAAATCGGCTATTTTCGGCGGATCAATTCTTATCTTTATAGGTCTTGAAATTTTAATTACTTCATTCGTGTAAATTTAAAGGAGAAAATATATGTTTAACATTCCGGATTATCTTTATTTACTTGTATTCGGCATTATCCTGCTTATAAAGGGCGGTGACTGGTTCGTTGATGCGGCAACTGGAATCGCAAGACGTTTTCGCCTTCCCGAGCTTCTTATCGGTGCGACCGTAGTGTCTATCGGTACAACTCTTCCCGAAGTTCTGACTTCGGCAATTTCTGCTGCAAACGGCAACGCCGCAACCGCTTACGGTAATGCAGTGGGATCTATTATTTGCAACACCGCACTTATCGCAGCTCTTACTATTGCTATAAAGCCCTCGAAGGTTGACAGAAAAACAATCATTTTCCCCGTTTGTTTCTTCTTCGGTGCGGCTGCATTCTATGCTTTTAATGCTTACGCATTTGAAAGCTTTTCTCTTTGGTCCGGCCTTGTTCTTCTTGCCGGCTTCGTTGTTTATATGATAATCAACGTTCTTAATATGAAGAAAAATCCCGATTCTCTTGATGCAATAGAGGAAATTCCCGAGGAAAAGGAAGAAAAAGAGGGCGAAAAGGCAGACTCTAAGCTCACTCTTATAAAGGATATTGTAATGCTTGTTGTTTCGGCATTCATTATCGCAGTTGGAGCAGACCTTCTCGGAACAAATGCAGAATATATCGCAAAAGAAGTTCTTCACGTTCCCGGCACAATCGTAAGTCTTACCGTTGTTGCAATCGCAACATCTCTTCCCGAGCTTGTTACAGCAATTACTGCTCTTACAAAGGGACACGGTGCTCTTTCTCTCGGTAACATTATCGGTGCAAACATATTCAACCTTGTTCTTGTTTCGGGTGCAGCGATTTCTATCAGACCTTTCGACATTCCCGCAGAAGCAAAGCTTGCAGGAATTCCCGCATCGCTTGTAGTTGATGTTCCTCTTGTATTTGCCGTAATGGGCATAATGACTATTCCCTCACTTATCAGAGGAAAGCTTGCAAGATGGCAGGGTATTGTGCTTCTTACAATTTACCTTGCATACATTCTTCTTCAGTGTCTTGTTTTAGCAAGATAATTTTTGGTTTCACTTTCGTTGAAATAATCAAAAACCGTCCTCGATTTCCGTTGTGTTCTTAACGGAGAATTCGGGGCGGTATGTACACGGAAGGCAATTTGCCTTCCGTGTACTGTTTTTTTAGGCAGTTTCTCGCATATTGCTTGGGAGTAGCATCTCAAGCACAGGCATTCCGTCCTGTTCGGGGAGTTGGAATGCGTAGTGGA
>JAZSRX010000017.1:0-16473 GCA_045538685.1 Eubacteriales bacterium
GGACGAGCAATGCTCTCCCCTACAGTTTTGCACTTTACGCCCCTCTTTTGTATAAAATAACATATATTAGTCTATAAATTTTAAAAAGTTTATTCATTTTGCCTATTTACAAATCCTTATGGATTTGTTAAAATATTAACAGAGAGTGTTAAAAGATTAACAATCTCGGTTTTCTACATTAAAGCAAATAAAAAAATATATACACCTATAGCGGGGTTGTGTTTTTCGCTTCAAGGAATGATAAAAATCTTTATGGGCGAGGGCAAACGTCCGCTAAAATGAAAGGAACGGTTAGAATTATGGAAAAGATTTACGAAAAGGTTGAGTCGGCAGAGGGCCTTATGAACGCCATTTGCCGCATCAGAGAAGCGCAGAAAATTTTTGCCACATACAGCCAGGAGCAGGTTGATAAAATCTTCCTCGCGGCTGCGAGCGCTGCTGACAGGGCGAGAATCTCGCTGGCGCGCCTTGCTGTTGAGGAGACCGGTATGGGCATCCTTGAGGACAAGGTTATTAAAAACCACTATGCAGCCGAATACATCTATAACGCATATAAGGACACCAAGACCTGCGGAGTAATTGAAGAGGACTCGGCCTTTGGCATCAAAAAGATCGCCGAGCCTATCGGCGTTATCGCAGCGGTAATTCCTACCACAAACCCCACATCCACAGCAATATTCAAGACCCTTATTGCCCTTAAAACGAGAAACGGCATTATCATCAGCCCCCACCCCAGAGCAAAGAGCTCTACTATCGCGGCGGCAAAGCTTGTGCTTGAGGCGGCGGTTGCCGCAGGCGCGCCCGAGGGAATTATCGGCTGGATAGACTCCCCCTCTCTTGAACTGACAAACACCGTAATGAAAGAGGCGGATATTATTCTTGCAACAGGCGGTCCCGGAATGGTTAAGTCGGCATACTCCTCCGGAAAGCCGGCTATTGGTGTTGGTGCGGGAAACACTCCTGCAATTATTGACAGCACCGCGGATATTCTCCTTTCGGTGAACTCTGTTATCCACTCAAAAACCTTTGATAACGGAATGATTTGTGCATCCGAGCAGTCGGTTATTGTCCTTCACGATGTATACGAGGCGGTTAAAGAGGAGTTTTATAACAGAGGTTGCTACTTCCTTAATCCCGAAGAGCTTGAAAAGGTTAGAAAAACAATTATAATAAACGGTGCTCTTAATGCAAAGATTGTCGGTCAGAGTGCTCATCGTATAGCATCGCTTGCAGGTGTTGAAGTTCCCGTAGGTACAAAGATACTCATCGGCGAGGTTGAAAGTGTTGAGCTTAGCGAAGAGTTTGCCCACGAAAAGCTCTCTCCCGTTCTTGCGATGTACAAGGCAAAAAGCTTTGACGATGCTCTTGACAAGGCAGACCGACTTGTTGCAGACGGCGGATACGGCCACACCTCTTCGATTTATCTCAACGAGATTTCGGAAGGCGAAAAGCTTCAGAAGTTTGCTTCACGTATGAAGACCTGCCGTATTCTTGTGAACACTCCTGCCGCACAGGGCGGTATCGGTGATCTTTACAACTTCCGCCTTGCTCCCTCTCTTACCCTTGGCTGTGGCTCCTGGGGCGGAAACAGTGTTTCCGAAAACGTAGGTGTAAAGCACCTTTTAAACATAAAAACGGTTGCCGAGAGGAGAGAAAATATGCTGTGGTTCAGAACACCCGAGAAGATTTATATAAAGAAGGGTTGCCTTCCCGTAGCTCTTGACGAGCTTAAAACAGTAAGAGGGGCAAAGCGAGTATTTATTGTAACGGACAAATTCCTTTACGAAAACGGCTACACAAAGCCCATCACCGACAAGCTTGATGAGCTTGGAATAATTCACCAGTCCTTCTGGGGTGTTCAGCCCGACCCCACCCTTGCAAATGCTAAGGAGGGTGCAAAGCAGATGACAGCATTCGCTCCCGATACAATTATTGCTCTTGGCGGCGGATCTGCTATGGACGCGGCAAAAATTTTGTGGGTTCTTTACGAGCATCCCGAAGCAGACTTTATGGATATGGCGATGAGATTTATCGACATCAGAAAGAGAGTTTATACCTTCCCAAAAATGGGTGAAAAGGCATATTTCATCGCAATTCCCACATCTGCAGGTACAGGAAGCGAGGTTACTCCCTTTGCGGTAATTACCGACGAGACAAGCGGAGTTAAATATCCTCTTGCAGACTACGAGCTTCTTCCCGATATGGCAATAATCGACACAGATTATCATATGTCTGCCCCCAAGGGACTTACCGCCGCATCAGGTATTGACGCGGTTACCCACGCACTTGAAGCATACGTTTCTATGCTTGCCACCGACTACACCGACAGTTTAAGCTTAGGTGCTCTTAAAACCATATTTGAGTATCTTCCCAGGGCTTATGACAGAGGAGAAACCGACGTTATTGCAAGAGAAAAGATGGCAAACGCGGCTACTGTTGCAGGTATGGCATTTGCAAATGCATTCCTTGGTGTATGTCACTCTATGGCACACAAGCTTGGAGCATTCCACAACCTTCCCCACGGTGTAGCAAATGCACTTATGATTGAGGAAGTAATCCGCTTCAACTCTTCCGACGCACCTGCCAAAATGGGTACATTCTCTCAGTACGATCATCCCAAAACTATGGAGAGATATGCAGAAATTGCAGATGCTCTCGGTCTTGGCGGCAGAAAGGTTCAGAACAAGGTTGAAAATCTTATATCGGCAGTAAATAAGCTTAAAGCGAGAGTTGGCATCAAGGCGAGAATAAAGGATTACGGAATTGACGAGGAATATTTCCTTTCCACACTTGATGAAATGGCAGAACAGGCATTTGACGACCAGTGCACAGGTGCGAACCCCAGATATCCTCTTATCAGCGAGATAAAGCAGATGTATCTTAATGCATATTACGGAAAGCACTTTACAGAACAGAAAACACCTGCAAGTCATATGACAAACGTAAAATTCGACGTGGCAAAAACCGCACTTCACAGCAATCACAAGGGCGAAAGAGAGGAGTAAAAAATGAAATTTGACAATATAATCGCAGAAAGACCCGGCAAAACCATCTATCGCGACGGCGACCGTTGCATAAAGGTATTCGGCGAAGGGTTCTCGAAGGCAGATGTGCTGAACGAAGCACTTAATCAGGCAAGAGTGGAAGGCACAGGACTTAATATTCCAAGTATAAGAGAGGTTACTCTTATCGACGGCAAGTGGGCGATTGTTACCGACTTTATTGAGGGAAAAACCCTCTCTCAGATGATGAAGGAAAACCCCGAAAAGAAGGATGAATACATCGGTATGCTTGTGGATATACAGCTGTCTATTCACAGTCACACCTGCCCTCTTCTTACAAAATTGAAGGACAAGATGCACCGCAAAATATCCTCCTCTTCCATCGACGCGACAGTAAGATACGAGCTTCACACCCGTCTTGAAGGAATGCCCAAGCACAACAAGCTTTGCCACGGCGACCTTTGTCCCTCTAACGTAATCATAACCGCAGACGGTACACCCTATATTATTGACTGGGCACACGCAACTCAAGGCAACGCATCAGCAGACGCGGCAAGAACCTATCTCACCTTTAAGCTTTCGGGAGACGACGCGGCTGCGGAAAGCTATCTTAACCTTTTCTGCAAGAAGAGCGACACCGCCAGACAATACGTGCAGAAGTGGATGCCTATCGTGGCTGCTTCTCAGTCGGTTAAGGGCAAACCCGAGGAGCGTGAGTTCCTTATGAGCTGGGTAAACGTAGTGGATTGGCAGTAATCCCACAAGCTAAAAATTTAAGAGCCGTCTCGGTTTATACCCCGACGGCTCTCTTTAATTGACAAAAGTATTGTTTTTTAAACAATTTAAACATATTTAAAATAAAACCTATTGACTTTTTGTGCATATTGTGATATAATTCCTCTACTCTATAAATTTTGGTATATATTTGCGATATGGGCAAACGTTTCTACAAACCGCCGAGAATGGTTGACTACCGATTTTTTCAGGTAGTCTTCTTTTATTCTTAGGAGGTTTTTGTTTTATGGGGGACAATTGGATTGAAATTCTCGGCTATGTTGGAATGGTGATAGTTCTTATCTCATTTTTGCTTACCGATATGAAGTGGCTGAGAATTGTTAATATGACAGGCGGAACAATTTCTTTGATTTACGGAATACTTACCAACACACTGCCTACTGCTTTGCTTAACGCATCTCTCGTAACTATAAACGGCTTTTACCTGGTGCGTACACTTATAAATGAAAAAAAGGCAAAGGCGGTAAACAATGCAGATCCTTCCGCATACAATCAAATTGATGAAAAGAAAGAGGAAAATATATGAAGCTTATAATAGATGGCCGCGAGGTAGCGGTGAGAGCCGATCAATCGCTGCTTGACATAATAAAAGAGATGGGGCTTGTGACAGGAAAGCTGTCCACCGATCCTATCGCCGCAAAAATCGGCGGTGATGTTTTTACACTTAACTATATTCCCCTTCGCGAGAAGGATGTCCGCCCCGACTCTGAGAGAGTGAGAGAGGCGGTTGCCGCTTCGGGCGGAGTTGTTCGTCTTATCAGATACACCGACTCTGCGGGAGCCGAGGTTTATACAAGAACCGCACAGTTCGTTCTCTTCCTTGCCATAGAGCAGCTTTGGCCCAAGGCAGAGGCAACAATGAGCTTTACAGTTGGAAGCGGTCTTTACGTTAAGGTCAGCGGTGCAGATGATTTTTCTGCCGAAATTCTTCGAGAGAGAGTGGACAAAATCGTGGCAGAGGATATTCCCCTGCTCCGCCGCAGAATCAGCACCGAGGAAGCGATAAAATATTACACCGACAAGGGACAGACTGACAAGGCAAGACTGCTTTCTTACCGCACGATTCCCACCTTTGACGTTTACAGTCACGGTGACTTTGCCGATTATTTCTACGGCGAGGTTGCTCCCTCTACCGGTTACCTTCGCTCCTATGATATTCTTGACGCAGAGGGCGGATTTATCTTTGTATTCCCGCAGAAAAAGAGCCCCGACAGAGTTTCGCAGTACAAGGAACAGCCCGGTCTTTTTGCCGTTTGCAACGAGGGCAAGGAGTGGGGCGAGCTTATGGAGTGCGAGACGGTTGACGACCTTAACGAGCTTGTAGACAACGGCAAAATCAGAGAGCTTATCCGAATAAACGAGGCACTTCACGAGAAGAGATTTTCTGCTATTGCAGACCAGATTTGTCTGAGAGGTGCAAAGGCGGTTATGCTTGCAGGCCCCAGCTCCTCGGGCAAGACGACCTCTGCCAACCGGCTTTCCACCCAGCTTCGTGTTCACGGCAAAAAGCCCATACTTATGAGTCTTGACGACTACTATGTAGACCGAGACAAGATTGCTCCCGGCCCTGACGGAAAGGTTGACCTTGAACATATCAATACAATTGACACCGAGCTTTTCGGTCAGCATCTTGAAATGCTTCTTCGCGGCGAGGAGGTTGAGCTTCCTTCTTTCAATTTCAAAAAGGGACGCAGAGAGTGGCTTGGCCACAAGCTTCGCCTTAACGAAAAATCGGTTATTATTGTAGAGGGACTTCACGCAATGAACCCTGTTCTTCTGCCCGAAGGACTTGATTCCTCGCTGGTGTTCCGCCTGTTCGTAACACCCCTGCTTCCCTTGAACCTTGATAACCACAACCGTATTCCTTCAAGCTACTTGAGACTGCTTCGTCGAATTGTAAGAGATTACGAAACACGCGGTGCATCTGTTGCACACACCCTTGATATGTGGCAGTCGGTAAGAGCGGGAGAGGAAAAGTGGATTTATCCCTTCCAGGAGAATGCCGACGTAATGTTCAACAGCTCTACTCTTTACGAGCTTTCTGTGCTGAAAAGACATATATTCCCCCTGCTTACCGAAATTGAGCCCTCTGACGAGTGCTACGACCAGGTTCGCTCGGTGGTAAAGGTTTTGAACTTCGTTCACGAGGCAGACGTTGATTTTGAAATTCCGCCCACATCTCTTGTGCGTGAGTTCATCGGCGGAAATACATTCTATAAAAAGTAATTAGAAAAATGTGTTCAAAAAACATCAAAATGCACGTTTTTTTGTAAACCAAACATAACAAAAACCGCCCAAAGCAAATGCAAAGGGCGGTTTTTTAATTGCTTATTTTTAGATTTTCAACTTATTATATCGGCATACCAAGTCGGCTGAGTCTTTCAAGAAGTTCATCTTCTTCGGTGGTGGAAATGTCCTCTGCAAGCTCAATACGACGGCGAAGTTCAAGCATTCTTTTGTCGGTATCTGCCATAAGCTCGGCAACCAGACAAAGCTCTGAGCCAACCGCTTCAGCATCGGGAATATCCTTTTTGTATTTCATTTGATGCTCAAGACTTGCCCAATAGTCCATTGCTATTGTTCGTATTTGAACCTCAACCTTAACATTTTTCTTACCTTCTGAGAGGAATACGGGTATTGAAACTATAAGATGTAAACTTCTGTAACCGTTGGGTTTTGGATTTTTAATATAATCCTTTTTTGAAATCAAATTCACGTCGTCCTGAGAAAGAAGCGAATCCGCAATAGCATATATATCATCAACATAGGTACATATAACTCTGACACCGGCAATATCGTTAAGGTTTTTTTCTATACTTTCAATGTTAAAAGGATGTCCTCGATTAGCGAGTTTTTTCATTATACTTTCGGTTCTTTTAAGTCTTGAGGTGACCGAACTTATAGGATTTCGTTTGTATCTTATTTTAAACTCTGTATCCAGAATTTCAAGCTTTGTGGTGATCTCCTTCATAGCACAGGTGTAAAGCATCTGAAGCTCTTTGTATTCCACAACCGACCACATCATACGCTTTGCATGATTATACAGCATATCGGCTGAACCGCTGTTTGTAAGCATTTTTAAAACACCGTCTGTTTTATCAATTAAAGCTTTATTATCCATATTTTACCTCCTTTTTAGCTTTATTTTACCATTTTACTTTGTTTTTTTCTTCCGTTTTATATTAACAAAAATAAACATTCCTGTAAACAAAAAGCACCTTTGAAGATAATACAAATCTTCTTGATAGCCAAAAAAATTCTTCTCAGAGAGAAGAATTTTTTATTTTATGTTAGCAAGAAGTCCATACAAAGCATCAGGGCGAAGCCGCCGAGAAGTGCATAGGTTGCTCCTCTCTGGCTGCCGTGGGAATGGGTTTCGGGAATCATCTCGTCGCTGATAACATAAAGCATTGTTCCGCCTGCGAAGGCAAGTGCGAAGGGCAAAATCGCCGAGGAAATGCTTACGGCAAGATAGCCGATCAAGGTTCCCACCACCTCTACAACTCCTGTCAGCGAGGCGATAAGCAGTGTGCGTTTTTTGCTCACACCCGATGCAAGCATTGGTGCGATAATTACCATTCCTTCCGGAATATTTTGCAGGGCAATTCCTCCCGCAATTATGAGAGCACCCGAGGTGTCTCCCGAGCCAAAGCCCACACCTGCTGCAATTCCCTCCGGCAGATTGTGAATAGCTATCGCCATTACAAAGAGCATCACCTTATTAAGTCCTTCGTTGTGATGACTCTCCTGCTCCACTCCTGCAAGTGCGTGAAGATGTGGCACAATTTTGTCTATAACACTAAGGCAAAGAGCACCGACAAAAATTCCCACAACCGTTATAAGAAGAGCTATTGCAGTGCCGTGCTTGGAGCCGTATTCAACAGAAGGAATTATCAGTCCCAGCACCGCCGCAGCAAGCATTACACCCGCCGCAAAAGAAAGTATGATATCCGAAAATTTATGGGATATGTTTTTAAACGCGAAGCCGATAAGTGCACCGATAACGGTTGACACCCCAACTCCGAGAGCAGTAAGTAGGACAAGATACATATTTTAACTTCCTGTGATTTAGTATTTCAGGGCGGATTCAAGAAAACCCGCCCTTTTTTTATTTATATGGAGAAGAGAGAATGAAGAAGATTTTAATCAGAGAACTAAGCTGGGAGCAGAGTAAACTCTTGCCGCAAGCTCCTGATTAAGCATATAAAGTCCCTTGGGATCAGAGCCGAAAAGCTCCATTTTGGTAATCATATCATTGGCATTGGTCTCTTCCTCGCCCTGTTCCTTTACAAACCAATCAAGGAACTGCATTGTGCGGAAATCGTGAATTTTATATGCCTCGGCATAGATGTCATGAATAAGCGAGGTAACATACTTTTCGTGCTCAAGGCCTGCCTCAAGAACTGCCATATGGCTGCTAAGCTCCTTGTCTGGCTTATCAATTGCTTTAAGAGTTACTGTCTGACTTTCGTTCTGGAGATACTGATAGAAGAGCATTGCGTGATCGCGTTCTTCCTGTGCCTGAATATAGTACCAGTTTGCAAAGCCGTCAAGGCCAACACGCTTGAAATAGTTAGAAAAATCAAGATAAAGATATGCGGAATAAAGCTCCTTGTTTATCTGATCGTTTAATAATTCGTGTACTCTTTCGTTCATATTTTCACTCCTTTTTGTAATCTTTTATTTACTTTTTAATTAAATTTCGCTTTTCCAGAGACCGTGAAGGTTGCAATATGCATAAACCTCAATGGGCTTTTCATCGGCGAGAGCGAAAACTGCAACGGGGGGCTCACCAACTGCAAGTGTCTTTCTCTGTACACCCTTATCGGTTTTAAGCTCTACCCAAAGGATAGAATGTTCGCTTGCCATAGGATGTTCAACCGAACCGACAACAACGCGAACGGTGTTGCCCTCTACGGTAGCAACAGGAATGTGCTTTTCGCGGCTTGCCTCAACTGTGCCTGCCTCGATAGGAGTCATCTTCTGACCGCAGCACATCATAGGAACACCCGAGTCCTCGATTTTCTCAACCAGGTTACCGCACTTTTCACAAATAAAGAATTTAGTTTTAGACATTATTTTATTCCTCCAAAGGTTAGTTTTTTGTTTTGTGATTACATTATAGCACATTTTTTTATAAAAGTTAAGTGATTTAGTCACATTTTAAAAAAATATTTAAATTTTTATTATATTGACAGAAATGGAAAATGGTGCTATAATTTTATTTACAATAAAGGGAGTAAAATTATGAAAATAATTTCGCTTATAGAAAACACCTCGGGGCGAAAGGATATAAAGTGCGAGCACGGACTTTCGCTGTATATCGAGGCATCCGGTCATAAAATACTTTTTGATATGGGACAGAGCGAAAGCTTTGCCGAAAATGCAAAAAAACTTGGTATTGATCTTCGGGAAGTAGATATTGCAATTCTCTCCCACGGGCATTACGACCACGGCGGAGGACTTTCAAAATTTCTTGAAATCAACAAAAATGCCCCGATTTACCTGAGAAAAGAGTCATTTCTTCCCTATTTCAACGGTGAAAAATATATTGGGCTTGACTCTTCCCTCTCTGAGAGCGAAAGGTTAATCTTCGTTGAGGGCGATTTTGTTATTTCCGAAGGGCTTGTGCTTTCGGTGCTTGACTCTGCTGTATTGGAAAGCTCCTCTCTTCTCACAATGCGTGAAGGACGGCTTATACCCGACCGCTTTGACCACGAGCAATATCTGATTATTAATGAGGGCGGCAAAAGGGTGCTTGTCAGCGGATGCTCTCACAAGGGAATTTTGCCGATAATCGAGAAATATAAGCCAAAGGTGATGATTGGCGGATTTCATTTTATGAATATGGCTCTTGACAGCTCGCTTTCGGAACGTGCCGGACGGCTAAACAATGCCGACTGCGATTATTACACCTGTCATTGTACAGGACTTGAACAGTTTAATTTTATAAAAAGTTACATAGAACGAATAAAATACCTGTCGGCAGGCGACAGTGTGGAGATTTAATATGAACGAACAGCTTGTTAGCATATTTGAAGATGCATTTCCCTTCTGGAACAACCTTTCCGATAGGGACAAAGAGACCTTTTTGCGTTCCTCTTTTGAGATGAAATTTGAGAGAGGAACAAATATTCACGACGGCGGTGAGTGTACGGGAGTTATTCTTGTAAAAAGCGGATCGCTTCGCCTTTATCTTCTGTCAGAAGAGGGCAAGGAAGTGACTCTTTACCGTCTTTTTCCCGGCGATACCTGTATTCTCTCGGCATCCTGCGTGCTTAACACCATAACCTTTGACGTGCTTATTGACGCAGAGGAGGACAGCGAGTGCGTTGTGGTTGGCGGATGTGCCTACGAGGGCGTGTGGCAGAGATCCGACGAGGTTAAGATTTTCACCTACGAGACCGCACTTTCACGTTTTTCCGACGTTATGTGGGGAATGCAACAGGTTTTGTTTATGAGTATGGACAAGCGACTTGCAATTTTCCTTCTTGACGAGCTTGCAAAAAGCGGAAACGACACCATAAAGCTCACCCACGAGCAGATTGCAAAATATATGGGCTCGGCAAGAGAGGTTGTATCAAGAATGTTAAAGTATTTCGCCTCTGAGGGACTTATCTCGGCATCAAGAAGCGAAGGAATCAGAATACTTGATAAGAAAAAACTCAGAGCAATTGCGATATAAGAATTTACAAGAAAACAAACAAAAACCCGAAGATTTTTCTTCGGGTTTTTTCATTAAAATATGTTGTTTTACAAAGATGTCAAGCACTCTGTGCAAAGACAAGCTCAAAAATCTGATTCTTACTCATCGAGTGGAAGCAAACGAGTTTTTTACAAAAGATATCAAGCAGGAATCATTTCGAGGATTTTTTCTTTACTCTTCGCTCCGCTGGAACGTTTTATAATCTCGCCGTTTTTCATAACTATAAGCGTGGGGATAGACATAATACCGAACTCTCTTGCAAGGTCGGGGTTTTCGTTCACGTTTATCTTGCCTACAAGCAGGTCACTTCGCTCTTTTGCAATCTCATCCACCAGGGGAAGCACCATACGGCAAGGACCGCACCAATCTGCATAGAAGTCTATAAGGGAAAGCCCCTCGTTTTTTCTTACACTGTCAAAATTGTTTTCATTAAGTCTTATAGCTGACATATTAAATCTCCTTTTTTGTTTGTAGTTTTCTTTTCTGACTACATTATAGCAAAGAAGTAAGAGGTATTCTGTGACAAAATCACAAAAGGAAAAGCCGTTTCAAATATGAAACGGCCCTAAAAATATATTTAGTTAATCCTTATTAATATCAAAAGTTATATTAAATTAATCCTTCTTAATTCCGAAAAGCTTTCTGAAGAAATTTGCAATCGCTCTGAAAATTCTCTGGAAGAAATTAAGCTTTTCGGGCTGATTATCCTCGGGCTTGTCTTCCTCGGGCTGAACGTGGTCGGGATTTTCGGGACTTTGAGTGCTATCCTGATTATCCTCGCTGTCGGGATTTTCTGTGTCGGGAGTATCATTATCGGGAGTGTAGTTGGGATCTTCTGCTCCGCACTCGCACTTACCGTTAACAAAGCTGTGAACATGAGGAACTTCGGGATCGTCGGGCTTCACATAGTCGGGATCCTGTGCTCCGCAAACCGAGCAAATGCCGTTTAAGAAGCTATGGCCTGTGGCTGTGCCTTTTGTCTCACCGCAAACGCACTTCTGTGGCTGGGTACAGGTTGCATCAGACCAGCTGTGAGTATGAGGTGGAATATAATCGGGATCCTCTGCTCCGCAAACAGTACAAGCACCCTTGTCAAAGCTGTGATTTTTCTTTGAAACCACCTCAGTGTAGCTCTCGCCGCACTCGCAGGTGTAGGTCAAAATGCCCTCTTCGGTGCAGGTTGCTTCTTTGGTAAGCTTTTCCTCATATTCGTGAACGTGGGGCTCGTCCTCGTAGCCGGTATGATAATCGTTGTCCGAGATAAAGCCGTCACCCGCTCCGCCAATAGAAACAACAGATGACTTGTATTTTGTAACAGCATTTTTAAGAGAAGTGTTTACGTCATAGTCGCTGTTGTCAGCCGATGTAAAGCTCCACTTAAAATCTCCGCCGTTTACTCTGCCTGCATACTGCTTTACTGTGTTCATTGCGTCCTCGGCAGTCTGGGGATTGTAGGAATAGAAGTCAGAGTCGGTATCAAAATTACTGTATGTAGCACCGCCTGCAACCGCCTTTACACTTGAAGAAAGCTTTTCATTTCGGCTGCTTGCCACATATGCGTCAAACTGTGTACCGTTCTGCTGATAGGAAACGAAAGCACCGCAGTCAACCATAACATCGCCAAATGACTTAATAATTCCGCCGTTTTCGCCCGAGAATGTTCCCTTGCTGTTTTCGGCGATATCAGAACCCTGCTTTGAGATAAGCATAGGGTGCTTTGTGTTAAGGAAATAGTTTGCCTCGGAGAAGATGTCCGAGCCGAGAGTTGAACCAATACCGTACTTGGAAACTCCGTCATAGAAGTTGTTATAAACGTGAACGGTTGCACTTCTTACACGGGGCATACGTGAGTCGGCGTGGTCATACCAGTTGTGATGGAAGGTAAGATAATTTACCGAGTCGCTGGAGCCGTTTCCTACAAGATGCACCTTTCCGCTGTCGAAGAAATGGTTGTAGGAATAGGTTATGTTTTGAGATTTTTTAGTATCAAGAGAGCCGTCGCCCTTTGCCTGATCGGAGTCACCGCCCTCGCTTCCGTAGAAGAAGTCGCAGTTATGCACCCAAAGGTTAGAGTTATCGGTGTCAACCGAAATACCGTCATCAATAAAGTTCATAATGCCGATATTGCGGATTTCAACATTCTTGCAGTTGCGGATAAGGAAGCCAAAGCCGGAGACAGTTGCATCCTCGCCAACACCCTCAATGGTGATATTCATCTCTGTATAGGAATTTTTGCCCTTGATTTGAATACCCTCGCTGTCGCTGGAGATATGATCAAGGTCATCAAGAGTTACAAGCCCTACTATACGGAAACAGATTGGCTCGTTTGTGCCCTGCTTCTGCTTTGCATCAAGAATGGTCTGAAAGCCCTCGTAGCTTTTGCCGTTTACAGTGGCAGTACAGGTTTTTGCATTTGACGCAGTAACGTAAACCACCTGTGCATCGCTTTTCAGTGTTCCGTCGTCATTATAAGCACCCGAAGCCGTTCCGCCGTCAAAAGCATATCCGCTTCTGTCGTGAGCGAGAACTTTAAGCGGTGAGGTGATAAGTGCCTTGTCGGAAAGCTCGGTTGCACCCTTTTTGGGAACTATCTTTATTTTGTATCTGCCTGCTTTAAGTCCTACAACATCCGCACGCCAGTAATTCGAGTACTTGCGGATAAGCATATCGTCAATACGTCTCCAATCGGTTGAGCCGTTTCTGGTAACGTACACGTTATATCCGTCAGCACCCTCAACGTCGGTCCATTCTGCATAGCAGGATTCAAGCCAGCCGCCTTCCTCGGTGATGCCCGATGCAGTAGCAGCAGATATTCCTATGGCTGTAAGCGAAAATGCCGAGATTGCCAAAAAGGCAGTCAATATTAAACATAAGATTTTTGTTTTTGCCTGTATCATTTTTTCTCCTAAATTAAGGTCTCAAGGTTTCATAGATACGGAGGCAGGGTTACTGCCTCCGCCATTATTCGATTAATTAATTTTTCTTGCCGAAAAGCTTTTTGAAGAAGTTTACAATTGCCATCCAGATTCTCTGGAAGATGTTGGGCTTCTTCTGGGGCTCCTCATCGGGAGCCGCACCGTCGGGAGTTTCACCGTCGGGAGTTTCACCGTCAGGAGTTTCACCGTCAGGATCTTCGGGTGTTTCTGTGCCGGGCTGATCAGGATCAACGGGTGTGTCTGTGCCGGGCTGGTCGGGATTTTCGGGTGTGTAGCCGGGATCAACCTCGCCGCACTCGCACTTGCCGTCAACAAATACGTGCTCGTGAGGAGTATCGGGAGTTTCGCCGTCACCGATAACTATGCTGATCTCATAGAGACGAACACCGCGGTCATAATCTGCGTGGTTAGGACAAACAACCTTGTATGTGCCTGCCGCAAGCTCATAGGTAAATGCGGTCTTGTTAGCCATATTTCCGGAAACGGTGTCTGCTCCCTCAAGGTTTGCAACGGCATTGCCGTTTGCATCAACAATAGCAAAAGCAGAGGTGTTAGAGCCGCCTGTAGAGCTTAATACAATAGTAACCTTTGCATCAGCACCGATGCTGAATACAACAGCTCCGCCAAGGTCCTTTGCAATCTCGATAGACTTAACGAAATCTGCACCTGTGTCAACACGCTTTGTAACCTTTCCTTCAATCTTGAAGAGGCCATTTACATAGGTAGAGCCAACAGCGATTATATCTCCGTCAGCACCAAGCTCAACATCGGATGCCTGGAAGATATGTGTGCCGGAGATAGGACCTTCGGGCTTAACGTCGGGAATTTCGGGATCAACTTCGGGAGCATTTCCTTCATCAACTCCGCAGTCAATGCAGAAGCCGTCTACAAAGCTGTGTCCCTTTGCAGCTACGGTCTCGGTGTATGAGTTACCGCACTCGCAGGTGTAGGTGATAAGACCTGCTTCGGTACAGGTTGCTTCCTTGGTTTCCTCGTCAACGTAGCTGTGAGTGTGACCGCCGTCTCCACCTGCATTGTTGGGAGTATAAGCGAGATAGTAGAGGAAGCTTTCGCTCTTATTCTTTATGATTGTATAGCTTGTTCCGCCGGTTACGTCAAATTCAACGATACCGTCAGAAGGAATGGCGGTGGAATTTCCGCCGTTAATGTAAATGGTAAATCCGGAGCAGGAGGAGTTGAACACAAGAACAACGTGACCGTCCGCGGGAGCTACGAAGCTTACGGATGCACTGCTGCTCATCTTAACACACTTTGTAAGAGTAAGTCCGTTGAAGGAAACATCGCCCTTAGAGGTAGAAGTGCTGCCGGAAATAGTGAAGAAGCCGTTGGGGTCGGATGTGCCGTTCTCGGTAACGTTGTGAGTGTAGCTGCCAACAGGAATATTTACGTTTCCGCCGCCCTGGTTGCCTCCGGTATTGTCGCCTGTGTTGCCGCCGTCACCTGTGTTGTCACCGTTGCCGCCCTGATCGGGATCAACCGCAGGGGGAGGGGTAATGGGGTTGGGTGATGCGTTGGGATCAACCGCTGTAATGGTAAGTGCAGAAATCTTTGCTTCCTTATACTTAGCAGTTCCTACGTCATATCCGCCCGACTGAATGAAGTAGTAGCCGGAGGGAAGGTTGGATGCACTGCCTGAACCTGAAATAATTGCCTCACCGTTTGCGTTGCAAAGAACAGGGAGATATGTGCCGGCAACGGCAGTCATAGAGATGTTAACCTCTGTATCTACGAAGAATACTATGTCACAGTCGTTTGCAGTACCGCCAACGGTGATACAGTCGGAAGCAATCTTCTTAACATTGAATACGATGTTATCAAATGTACCGCTGGTAGAAGTAACGTAGCTGTTGTTTAAGCTCTTGGAGTAATCAAGAACAACTGCTGCGGTGGGATAACGGTCGGTAGGAATAACCGCTGTGTTTGCATCCTCGGGAGAAGTGATTGTATCCTTCTGTGTACCTGCGTATGCAAGAACAACCGCCTTCATCTCGCTGATGCCCTCCTGGATAATATAGTCACCTGCGGGAATATAGCTGAGAGAGGAATTTGTATCAAAGTTCTCGTACAGGTTGCCGGAAGAAACCTTGGTAGATCTGTCTGTTACGACAGTTGCATCGTTGTCGCCGATACAACTTGCGAAGGAGTCATTATAGCTCTTAACCGCACCCGACTTAACCTGAACGGGATTCTTACACTTGAGGAACATATTGTACTCAGAGAAGATGTACGCATTTGCTCTGGGGTTCATAGCATAGCTGGTCTGTCCCTCAAAGATGTTGTTGTACATATGAATATTCGCCTGACGGGCGAGAGGTCCACGGGACTCACAGTTCTTCCAGTAGTTGTGATGATATGTAATGTGATACTGGAGAGAGGAGTCGGAAGAACCAACAAGGTTGGTCTTGTGGTAGCCGTTGTAATAGCAGTAGGAGTTGGTGAAATACTGACCTCTCTTGAAGTCACAAGCACCGTCACCGCCGTCCTTGTCGCTCTCTGCAGGATTTGCAATTACCGGAGCATAGAATGTGCAGTTGTGGACCCAGCAACGCTCAACGGGAGCAGTGAGAGTAGAGCCCTCCTGCTGTCCTTCCATACCTACACAGTCCTCGGGAACATTCTTGAAGGCAATGTTTCTTACCTC
Source organism: Eubacteriales bacterium (assembly GCA_045538685.1). Lineage (GTDB taxonomy): Bacteria > Bacillota > Clostridia > Oscillospirales > CAG-272 > UBA1740. Next base: position 16,102 of record JAZSRX010000017.1, read on the forward strand.
AAAGCTTCTGCCAATGCCGTTTGCATAGTCAGCAGTCTGGCAGATGAAGTGAAGGCCCCAGCCGTCAATAACAGCATCAGAGCCGATACCCTCGATGGTGATATCCTTACCGCCGGACATACGAGCCATATAGCCGTTGTCACCAACAGATCCGCCGTAATCAATAGAGTCATAAGCGGTAAGACCGTTCATATCGCCACCCTTAACGTTGCCGATAATACGAACTACAAGAGGAGTTCCGTCGTTTGCAAGCTTGCGGATAATATCAGAGTTGCTGTTAGCAACACCGCCCTTTGCATTAAGGCCACCGCCAACGTCCATACCGGTAGAACCAAGAATGTTACCGATACCTGTAACGGTTGTGCCGTCCTT
>JAZSRX010000014.1:0-53088 GCA_045538685.1 Eubacteriales bacterium
ACACTCCTTGTGGGTGTCCTTTTATATTTGACGAAGTTGGTCGAAAGACCCCTGCACCGTCAGGTGCGTGGGTTCGCATACTCCACACGAAGATCGGCAAGCTTGCTTGTCAGGCGAAGTGTGTGAGTATCTTCACCGAAGGCGAATATCCATCTTTGAACACTCCTTGTGGGTGTCCTTTTATATTTGACGAAGTTGGTCGAAAGACCCCTGCACCGTCAGGTGCGTGGGTTCGCATACTCCACACGAAGATCGGCAAGCTTGCTTGTCAGGCGAAGTGTGTGAGTATCTTCACCAAAGGTGAATATCCATCTTTGGAACACTCCTTGTGGGTGTCCTTTTATATTTGACGAAGTTGGTCATTTGATGAATTATATATGCTTTAACTATTGATTCCTTACAACATTCGTGATATAATAAATCCAAACACACATATGAAGCATAATTGCTTTTTTAAAAAATGCGGAGGTTTTATTATGGATAAGTCATTAGAGAAAAATATAAAAGAAATTGAAAAGGACTTCTATCAGACCTATTTATCCGGACTTGCATACCTTGGTGGCGTTGATATTGAAAAGGATGCAAAAAAAGGACTGACGTTAATAAAGCAAGCCGCCGAATGTGGTCTTGAAGTTGCAATGCGAAAAATGATTGAAATTTACCTTGAGGGGATTCTCGTAAAAAAGAGTTTAATCATTGCAAAAGAATGGTATGATAGACTGATAGAAGAAAAAGAAGAAAAAAGTAATACTGTTGACGAAATGATATCTTTGTTTGAATTATATGATGAATATTGCAATTTTCTGAACAAAGCACGGTATTATGTCAGTTTTCCCATTTTTGCAAAAGAAAAAATGCTTCCCATGGCAGAAAGATACGTTAATCGCAATGAATCGGTATATTGGGATCCCAAGGAAAACACAATATTGTTTTGGCTTTGTAAAAGTTATTACTGGGTAGTATTTGCCGAAATGCAGTTGGATGCAAACAACTATCACGCAAAGGAATATTCCGAATTAATTAAAATATACAAAAAATCAATAATAGATGATGATTATCTTCCAATAATTAATGAATGTCTTGAATATGTTGAAAAAGCAAAAACGTTTTGGAATGAAATAGATTTGTTTTTGAAAAAAGAGAGATCAAAAAAAGAAAATGAAGAAAAACAAGAATAACAAGAGGAAAATATCGAACAAATAACATAAGAAGTCAAAGCTAAAATTACTGAACAACTTGACAATAGTGAACTTTATTCCCTTGTTAAGAAACAGAAAGAAGTATATAAATATTATCGAAATAAATCCGATTTAAGAAATTATCCAGAATCCTGCTTTTTATTCATAGATTTAAATAAAAAGTATGTTTGTTGTTGCCATTCCGTTATTAATATTATAGATCACCTATCTCATTATAAAACACTTGTTGATTTCTTGATTAGCAATCAGCAACAAAAAAGCAATTGATGTTTTGATAAAGGAAATCAGATTTTTTGAATATTTATTTGATAATGGAGTTGATTGGGATGAAGATTATTACGAATTCTTAACTCAACCTTCAATTTTATATGCAGAGTGCGGCGAATATAAGTTCGCAGAAGAAATAAAAGAAAAAATAAGCTTTTTAAAGAAAAACATCAATAATATGTGCTCCGCTTCTTTGGAGTCAAAATATAAAGAACTCTTGTAACAAAACCACTGTTGCAAGAGTTCTTTATATATGGAAAAATGTAAATTTTCATATGTAAAAAAGTTACATTAGAACTAAAAACTTGACAAATTACCTATAATGTAGTATAATAAGTAAAATTTAACTTAACATAATGGAGTAATTTGTATATTTTCTTCGACGCCTTTGATTTATCATTTAACTATGTAACGAAATTAGTAAAGATAAAGAGGTAAAAAATGAATAATTATGTAATTTACACCGACTCCTCCTGTGATTTCTCTTCCGAGATGCTTGAGGCAAGAGGTATATACTGTTCTTCCCTTTCCTTCCGTTTTGATAACGGAGATAAGGAATATTTCAACAACGAAATGCCCCTTCGGGACTTCTATAACAAAATGCGTAATGGCGGTGTTGCTAAAACCTCCGCTGTAAATTCCGAGTGTTTTGCCCTCGAATTTGAAAAATTGCTTAAAGAAGGTAATGATATTCTTTATATCGGTTTTTCTTCCGGACTCAGCACAACCTTCAACTCCGCACGTCTTGCTGCGGAACAGTTAAAGGACAGCTATCCCGAGAGAAAAATTATTGTAGTTGACACACTTGCGGCATCCGCAGGTATCGCATTATTGCTTGATTTGATTATTGAAAAGAAAGCCGGCGGTGCAACCATTGAGGAAGCTGCCGAATATGCCGAGCAGATAAAGATTAAAATCTCACACTGGTTTACCGTAGACGATCTTGTTTATCTTAAACGAGGCGGAAGAATCAGCCCATCTGCTGCCTTCTTCGGCAATATGCTTGGAATTAAACCTGTCCTTCACGTTGACAATGAGGGACATCTTGTAAATGTACAGAAAATCAGAGGCCGCAAATTAGCGATAGCAACACTTGCCGATAAATGCAACGATACCCGAGACAAGTCCTTCCCTGCCATAGCATATATTTCGCATGCCGATTGTCTCGACGAGGCAAACGAACTTGCTAAAATACTGAAAGAAAAACACGGTGTTCAAACAGAGCTTATAACAGATGTTGGTGCAGTTATAGGTGCACATTCCGGCCCCGGAACACTCGCTCTCTTCTTTATAGGAAACGAGAGATAAACACCGATAGTTTATTAATGACAAATAGGAGATTACCATGTCAAAAACTAACCAGGAAAGCAATCAGAAAATAACCGATATTAATAAGACAGAAACAAAAAAGAAAAAGGAATCGGTTATCCTTTCGACTGTAGAAAAGATGACAAAATCATCCAACAAGAAAGATGAAGCTCCTAAAACAGAAAAAAAGATGTCTGTAAAGGAAGATAATTCCGTTCTTCCTAAAAATTCAGATGATTCTGTATCCAAGGATAATTCATCCGAAGTAGTAAAGACAACAACTAAAAAGGTTGACGACAAGAAAAAAACAGATAAAAAGAAAGCTGAAGAAGAAAAAAAGGCCGCTGAAAAGCGAGCAAAAGAACAGAAGGCCGAAGAAAAGAAGGCAAAAGAACAGAAGGCGAAGGAAAAGAAAGCCGAAGAAAAAAAGGCAAAAGAACAAAAGGCGAAGGAAAAGAAAGTCGATACAGTAAAGGAAGAAGCGACTTCCGCTGTTGTTGATGCTATTTCCGAAGAGCCGATAAAAAATGAACCTAAAACCGAAAAAAAATCCAGCAAATCCGATGTTAAGAAAGAAAAAGCAGTAAAAGAAGAATCTAAAACCAAGGATAAGAAGGATAATACTAATACTGCTGAGTCCCAAAAGGAGAAAAAAATTTCGCAAAAGGACGAAAACAAGAAGGAAAAACCAAAAAAGGAAAACGATAAACCTGAAAAAAAGAAGGTTGACAATAAGTCCAAGAAAAGCTCTGACACTAAAAAAGGCGAAAAGAATGACGGCAAAAGCGGAAAAAAGAGCGAAAAATGGAGCATAAAGCAGCTTGGCGGTTATCTCTTCGCAAAAATGCTTCGCGGAGGTGCTTCGGAACTTCACGCAAACGCAGAAGAGGTTAATAAGCTCAACGTCTTCCCTGTTCCCGACGGCGATACCGGCGACAATATGTCCATGACTATTGAAAGCGGTGTTGCTTCTCTTGACAACATTGATACCGACGACCTGGCAGAAGTTCTTAAAGTTGCCTCACGCGGTATGCTTCTCGGTGCAAGAGGAAACTCGGGTGTTATTCTTTCCCAGTTCTTTGCAGGAATGGCAAAGGGACTTGAAAACGTTGAAACCGCCGACGCAAAGAAACTTGCACACGCACTTGAAATCGGTGTTAAACAGGCATATACATCTGTTATGACTCCCACAGAAGGTACTATTCTTACCGTTGCACGAGAGGCCGTTGAATATGCTGTTAGACGTGTTAACTCCAAGAGTACCGTACAATCGCTCTTCTCTGACCTTGTAAAAGAGATGAACGCATCCCTTGAAAGAACTCCCGAAATTCTTCCTATTCTCGGCGAGGCGGGTGTTGTAGACTCGGGTGGAGCCGGTCTTCTCTACATTATCGACGGACTTAACCGAGTTCTTAACGGCGAGGACGTTGAGGATAAAGAGATTTCGGATCTTCCCAAACCCAAGGCAGGCCCTGTTGACAGTTCATCATTTGGTCCTGACAGCGAGATGAATTTCGGTTATTGCACCGAGCTTTTGGTTCAACTTATGAACAGAAAGATGGTTGATAATCCGTTTGATCTTGATGCACTTAAACTGTACCTTGCAAATTACGGAGATTCTATTGTTGCCTTCCAGACAGAATCAATAGTTAAAATTCACGTGCATACCTTAAGACCGGATAAAATCCTAAGATATATGCTTAAATTCGGTGATTTTATTTCTGTAAAGGTTGAGAATATGTCTCTCCAGCATACAGAGCTTAAAGCCGATGAGGAAACAACAAAGCCCGAAGAAGCTCCCAAGAAAAAATACGGAATTGTTGCCGTAAGTAACGGTTCGGGCATTTCGGATCTGTTCCGCGAGCTTGGCACAGACCAGATTGTTGAAGGCGGACAGACAAACAACCCCTCAACCAATGACTTTATTGCTGCATTTGATAAAATCAATGCAGAAAGTATTTTTGTATTCCCCAATAACGGAAACATTATTATGGCAGCCGGACAGGCGGCAGAGATTTATGAAAAGGCAACGGTTTACGTTGTTCCCACCAAGAGCATTGGTGCGGGATATGTAGCAATGTCAACAATGAGCTTTGATATATCCGAGCCCGACGAACTCTTGGCAGAGGCAGAGGAAGCAATCGGAAGAATCACATCTGCATATATTTCCCCTGCTGTAAGAGATGCGGATATGAACGGTGTACACGTTACCGAGGGCGATACTATGGGCATTATAGCCAAGGAAATTGTTATTTCCGGCCCCGACAAAATGGTTTCAACATACGGACTTATAGACATAATGCTTGCTGATAAAAACAAGTTTATGATTACCGCTTTTTACGGAAAAGATGCAACAAGCGAGGATCGAGAACAGCTTGAAAGCTATATGCAAAAAACATATCCTCACGTTGAAGCATACTTTGTAGACGGTGGCCAGGAAATTTATCCCTTCCTCTTTGTTGTCGAATAATCGGAATATAAATTAAGGCAGAATATATTTTTTAAACAAAAAGACCTGTTAGCCAAACTAACAGGTCTTTTAATTTTCTCTTAGATCATTTTATTTTTAGATTCAATAAAATAGGTTGCTTCGCTGTCGGCGGTGGACAGTGCAAATGCAAGAGGAAACATCTCAAATGCCGCCGCAACATTTCTTGCATCCTCGGTTGAAGAATAACCCATATGATATCTAATGGCAAATGCCTCTTCGCGAGTGAGCTTCATATATCCGGAAATGATATAAACACTCTTTTCACCGTGGCCGTAAGGAAGTCGGTCATCATATTCAAATGTGTCAACTCTCTGCCACACACCTCTCTCATCCTTTACATTGCGAAAACCCTTTTTGTAGATATTTACCTTGCAAAGATCGTGAAGAAGCGAAACAATAGCAATACTCTCGTCGCTGTATTCAAAACCGAAATTCTGCTTTGCTCTTTCGGATTTAAGATAGGAATCAAGACATTCGTAAACGTTTATTGAATGGTCACAAAGTCCACCCTCATACGAACAGTGAAAACGTGAGCTTGCGGGAGCAACAAAGAAGTCGGACGCAGGAGAAAGAAGATACTCCAAAAGCTTATCCGCACCCTCGCGAGTAATATATTTGTTGTAGATTTCAATAAATCTTTCCTTACCTGTCATTGTTTTTCTCCATTTCAAACGGTTTAATTAAGGAAGCTTTACCTGAACTCCGGCACCTGCATACTTTGCAACAAAATCAATAACCTCATCAGCGGAAAGAAGATATTCCGCATCGGTTACACCGTTAACTGCATCGTAGTAGAACAACTGGGAATCGGTATCAAACTTAGAATAATTAGTAGTCATATCGGGTTTACAGCTATTGCTTACAACCTGATCACGAGACGTAGCTATTGTAGCATAACCCTTGCTGGAATTATCAAAAATGTCGCCAAAGGATTTTGCCGTACCGCCGCTTACATCTATAGGTTTCGAGCAGGATTTATAATAATTCGCCTCGCTGAAGAGATAGCTTCCTACTCTTACACTTGCACCGGTAGAACAGCTTTCAAAATAATTATTATAGCTGTGAACGTTGGTGTTTCTGCAAAGAGGAATTCTGGAACCAACCTTATAGAAATAATTGTGATGAATAGAAATATTCATACATCTTGAAGAGTCGGAATTACCGACAAGCATTGTCTTTTTACAGCTGTTGAAATAGTTATAAGAAACACTTACGTTATGAACAAAGGCCATATCAATAGAGCCGTCGCCTGCGTACTTATCACGTTCACCTGTGATATCCCAAGCATTGTATCCGGCATTAAAGGTGTTGTTATGAACCCAGTAGTTGCCGTAAGCAGTAACACCCTTGTCAGAGCCAACCATAAAGTTAAGTGCGTCCTCGGGATAGTTGGTAAAGGTAAGGTTCTTTACCTCGATAGACTGACATTCCTCAAAGCCAACACCAAACTGGAAGAACTCTGCATCTGTGCCAATACCCTCAATGGTAATGTTCTTTGCTGCCTGAACCTCAATTACGTTAATGAAGGAATCGTCGTCATAAACTGCCTTTCCCTTCAGTGCGGGGAAATCCGAACCTTTGTAATAGGTTGTTGATGTGCCGCTTCCGCTGATTCTTACCTCACCGAGTCCGTCGGGTGTTGTTCTGTAAGTATATGTTTTTCCGTCCTTTTTATCGGTATATCTTACTTTAAGTCCGGCGAGATTTTCACCATACTCGTTTGAGAAGGTGTTTTCAAAGAAATCATCGGTAGCATTAGAGCCGTCAACAAGACGGGGCTCAACATTCTTATAATTCCACTGGTTAGTTGTGATCTTACCAATTACTCTGATAAGAACAGGGCTGTCGTGCTGATAAAGCTTTTGCATAATATCAACAAGACCAACATACTCTGTGCCGTTTATAGTCATTGTAATGGTGTTTTTGTTCTCGTTTGTGACGTAAAGAATGGTTGTGCCTTCCTTTACAGTGCCGTCATTATTGTATGCACCAATACCATCGTTATTGCCAAAATGAGCATATCCGCTGCGGTCCTGTGCAGCAACACCTATATCGGTATAAATCTTTGTTGCAACACTTCCGTCGCGTTCTGCCTGGATTTTTACCTCATAATTTCCTTTTTTGATACCGAGAATATAACATTCAAGCTTACCATCCGATTCAATCATAAGGTTTTTATCAAGCTCGGAATAGGTTGCATCCTCGCTGCTTTTGTAGTAAACTGTGTATGTAAGATCGTTCTCGGGAGTAATGCTGACATAAATCTGTTCGTTAAGCCCCTTGAGAGCATTTACAACAACAAGCTCTGCAGGAAGCTCATCCTTTTCTGTGTCATTCTCACCTGTATCGCCGCCGGGGTTCTCATTTTCAGAGCCATCGGGACCGGCGTTTTCATTGCCGGAATTATCGCCAGAGGGAAGATTTTCATCATTCTCTACACCGGGATCGCTGTCGTTATTATCAGGTGTTTCTGTACTTCCCTGATTGTTGTTCCCTGTGTTGCTGCTGTTAGAATTCGAGTCAGAAAGCTGAGAAATAATGCCGCAGGACATAAGAAAGCTAAGCATCATAACCATAACAAGAGTAAGGGCTATTTTTTTCATAAAAATCTCCTTATATTTTATTTCTTCTATATTATAGCATATAAATAAATATTTTTCAATGAAAAATTTTAAATATATTAAAAGAGCCCGTCAATAAAACGGGCTCTTTTTTTACTGCTCGGCAGTTAATGCCGGCTCTTTTGTGTCTTCGCTTTCGGAAATTGTGTCATCTGTCGAAAGTTCTTCCGAGACATCTGCAACCTTCTCGGGAGCATTATCGGCTGTATTTTCGAGAGTTTCCTGAGCCGTTTCATCGGGAATTTCCTGAATAACTTCCTCGGGTGTTTCCTCAATGTTTTCTTTTGTGGCTTCTTCTGCCTCTCTGAACTTGTGAATTTCCGCAGGAGTAAGCTCGGTTATGGGCTTCCAAACCGCATAAAGCTTAAAGTTCAGCTTTCCAACGATTATAACCTCGCCCGGATCAAACTGTGCCACACCGTCGGGATCGGCTCGCCAACCGATAAGCACGTGCTCTTCCTTGATAAAACCGCCAAGAGGCAGTTTAAGCTCGCCGTTTATAGAGGCATACATCTTCGGAACCTTTCCTCTTCCGCCGTTTCCGTCGAAGTGAACAACACGGTTAAAGGGTATGCTCCACAGATAGAAAAATCCGATAAGCAGCGGTATAAGCGGCAACAAATGCACATAAGGCCCGCCGATAAGCTCATAGAACTGTGTAATAAGCGGCATTCCCTTCGGATCAAAAACATAAGACATACTGCAACCGAAAGTATTCATTTGAAGTGCCATCATTACACTGCCTATGGCATAAACAGAGGTAAAGTAGCAGAACACCGCAAGAGACACATGCGGAATATATTTTCTTTGTGGAATAAGTCTTCCTGCTGCAAGCATCCAAATAGGCAAAGCAATTGCAAACACGTGATTAAACCAAAAGTTCAGCAAAGCGGGATCGTTCCACTCATATGAAGCATAGGACTTTGGGATTGAAAACAGTGTTGTACAAGCGGCAAACATCGAGAAATAAATCGAATACTGCCTTGCAAGCTCAAACTTTGGAATAAGCATAAGCGGAAGAAGAATAAAGTTAAAATTACATACCTGCAAGGTCTGCACGAAGAGAGTATCTAAATGAAGCTCTCCGCCAAAGCTAAGGTTCATTGCATAGCGGAAGAAAATTCCGCCCGAGCCGAGTACAGCGGCAATAACGAACATAACGTTTTGCCACCTTCGGCTCATCTTTGAAACCGCAAAATAAGAGACCGCGAAGAATGCAATCGTAGCTATTAACAAACAAATATGTTCGGTAGAAAATGGTTTCATATTATTCGACAGTAGTTATTTCAAATGTTGTTGTCAGAATTACTCCACTTTCCTTATCCTTATATCTAACTGTAATGGGATAAGTACCGGGTTCACCTTCCAGGGCAGCTTTCCAGTCTTTCTCACGAATATATTCATTAATAAGAACGGTTCGCGAACTGGTGCCATCGCTGTATTCAAGCAAAATCATTCCACCTTCGGAATCAAACCATTCTCCGTTTTTAATATTATATTCGGTCTTATTAGGAAGCTTGTACATAGAAATACCAACAAGTGCTGGTTTGGGCTTTTCAGGTTCTTTTATAATGATATGATAAATACAGCTAAATCCACCGTAATTAATTGTAATTATCTGATCCTCGCAAGCTTTAGAGCTGTCAAAACCGGTAATTACAAAATCTCCGGCATTCTCTTTATCATATTTTATATATTCTGATTTTCCGTTTGCTTTTACAATTGCCAAAGAAAGCCCTGTATAGTCTGCTTCCTGGCCAACCAAATATGAAAGCTTGGGAAATTCGCTTACATAAACCTGAGTTATATAGTTGTTTTTATTTCTAAAAATTAAGAAAACAGTAAGTCCAATAGCAAGAACAAGAACCGCCGCAATTACAGAAATAAATATTGTACGTGTTTTCTTGTCTTTAAGATCAAATTTAAACTGTTTCTTTTCCTTTGGCTCGTCAAAAGCATTGAAATCATCAGACTTTTTGGACTTTTTAAAGCCGGACTTTTTCTCGGTGTCAAAGGAAGTTTCTTTCGGCTCTTTAAATGCCTTTTGCTTTTTTTCCTTAACCTCAAAGCTTGTTTCTTTATCTTCTTTAATTTTAGGTGCTCTCGGTTCTTTGGGTGCTTTTTCCTTTTTTACCTTAAAATCAAAATCAGAAGATTCTTTTATTTTAAATTCTTTTTCGTTACCTTCAGAAAAAGAATCCTTTTCCTTTTTCGCGGGTTTTGATTTTTTCTTTGACCATTGATCCATGTCAAAGGAATCATTATTTTTTGCCATTTTTTATCTCCTTATTTACAGGAAATTGAATTCAAAAGTCCACACCACGCAACATAAGTTGCGTGGCGTGGAAAATGTGTTACTGAATAGGAGTAACGTCGTTGTTGTAGTAGATATCTATAAGAGCAAGGATATCATTCCAAGTAATATAGCCCTTACCTACCGCAACCTTAAGATATGCAGCATTATACATCTCGAATGCCTCTACAGGAACAAGTCCCTCGAAGTCCTCGTATGTGTACAAGCCATACTTTTCGATATCCGCCATCATCTGATCAAGATCGTATGCCAATGTATCTTCATTAATATCGAATACATTAAGGATAGGATCAAGGTATGCAGAAGCAGAAAGTACACCGTTAGTGAAGCATGTAATATTCTTATAGGTTACAACCTCGTAAACACCGGTATTACGTACTCCCTCGTTCGCACCTGTAAGAGTTACTTCTTTCAAACCGTTTCCATCATTGCTTACGAATGTGTGACCAATATATTCGTTCACATTATCAGATGTAATAGTAATATATTTGTTAAGAGTCTTGTCATAGAATACGTGCTCACCAATAATATCTACATTGCTACCGTCAGAGAATACAATGCTAAGAACATTATGCTCAGAGATGGTCTCGTCATGGTTAACAATATAAGCGATGGGAGCAGTGCTCAAAGCACCCTTAGTGTGATCCCATACAAGCAACATTTCGTTACCGGTAAGAGAATCAACACGAACCTGAGTTCCATCAGCAAGAGTAACAAGAGTATCTCCGGTTACACAAGCACTGTTGGTAATCTTGGGAGTGATATATTGAACAAAGTAATGATAGGTAGTACCCTTGTTATCTGTATAAGTGTACTCTGCATCAATGGTATAGGAGTCACGGTTTACACCCTCCATCTGAGGAGATGTGTAATAAAGCTTATTACTGAAAACAGAAGGTGTGGTAGGTGCAGTTGAGGCAGCCGCATACTGGAATTTTGTACTGGGATTAACTGCGGCAAGACCTGCAGGAAGGGTTGTTGTGCTTGCATCGTAGGTAACAGCAGATCCTGTACCCTGATTTGCATAATCGGTAATGGCAATTACACCATCAAATACAGGGAATAACATATACCATGATGTTCCGCTTGTCTGAGTTGTTTTATTGTTAGAAGCTTTACAGTTAATTATGGGATAGTAAATAGTCTGGCCACTTATTGTCTTACTGCCTATTGTGCTGCTTGTAGCACTTACGTTAGGCATTATATAAATAACATCACCAATAACAACCTTCTTATAACCGTTGCCGTTAAAGTCAAACTCTGCGTTCTTTGCATCGGGAGCAACTACGTTAACATTAACAGTAACACTCTTTTCAAACTGTACCTTATTTACTGTTCCGTCTGTATTATAGTTGTAAATATCATCAAATACGAACTTAAGTGTGTAAGTTCCTTCGGCATTAAAGATGACGCTTCCGTTAGCGGTAACATTTACACCGTCAAGATATACGTCAGTCAATTCAAGACCCTTGCCATACTTGGATGCGGACATAAAGTTGGTAAAGTTAAAGGTCTTGGAACCGCCCTGATCGAAGGAAATATTAACCTCTTCACCATCCATTACACAGTATACATTGCTTCCCTGTTGAATTGCCTGGTTGTTGTCGCTGTTATCAATAGCATAAGAGGGCTTAAAGTAGTACTGTGCCTCGGAATCAAATTCACCGGGATTTTGAAGATTTGCAACAGATCCCTTCTGTGAATAGAAGAAACCGTTTTTGGTAACACTTGTTAATCCAAGATTCATAGTGAAGGAAACGGTCTTTGCCTGATAATTTTCTCTACCGTTAAAGCTTGTGAAGTTGAGATCGTTGGAATCAACCTCATCGGTAAGAGAGATAATACCAAGATTAATCCACTTAGTTCCATTTCCATCTGTATAAACATATTCTGTGTTAGCAAATACAGCATTCTTAACAGCGGAACCGTTCAATATAGAGCTTCCCTCAAAGGAAACGGCTTCAACCTCTGCCTCGGTAACATAGTTGTACTGCTTAAGATCATTCTTAATGGTAATATTGCAGCTTGTTACCGACTCATACCATACCGCTACACCGAAGCCAAGCTTACCTTCGCTTGCGGGCTGGCCGGCTACACTATGCTGGTTGATTGTAGTAACATTATCCAGAACAACATTACCCTCTCTAATGTCAAGGTTAGCAAAGCTACCGCCACTAAGAGTAGAGTTAATGATCTCAAGATTGCCACCGTACAAACGCACGGGTGATGCACAACCGGAAATAAAGGAGTTAGCAATTACGTTGTTACCGGTTGAGATTACGTTACAAATATTGTTGTTTTTGTCTGATGTTGCAGCAAAGTTATCAAAGTTCTTACCAATAATCTTAACGTTATTAAGTGTAGAACCCGACAGTCTTACAACATGGTTTTCGGTAACATATCCTGTTGCAGAATAATTACCTGCACTTACATCAAATGTAAATCCGTTACCAAACAGAGTGGAGTTTGTCAAGCTATATCTGCCGGATGCAAGATAAGCATCGGTAAGAAGGATTACGTTGGTTCCTGCTGCGGGAGATGTGATGTATGTATCACCTATTTCGTTAGGAACAACATTGTTACCGTCAACAACCTCGAATACCAATTCTACTTCGCCAAGTTTGATCTTAGCAACACCTGTACCGGTGAACTTAATCATAGTGTTTGCCCAATCAGAAGCGGAAATTGCCCACTCACCTGTTGCGGATGTTTCACCGTTTACAGTTGCTGTAAGGTTAGGATCTGCTCCGATAGGTGCGTTAGTGTTGCCGATAGATCTTGCAAAATCATAAATGCCAAGTGTAGCATCACCGGGTTTTTCACTGTTGAAGAAGACTCTGAGAGGAATTGAATTTCCGTTACCTATAACATAAAGGAATTCAGGATTTGCAAATGGCTCGTTTTTCTCAAAGGGCTCAGCAGAAATATCGTTGATAGAGACTGTAAAGGTCTTTGTAATAGCTGTACCAACATTAACAGTGAAGTCCTGTGTTATGCCATCGTAAGAAGCAAGTTCCTTTAATGTAAGAACATTATTGCTAATGGTGAACAAAGAATTTCCGGTAGTTGAAACAACTACATTATAATCACAGTTTACGTTTGCTGTCTCTTCACTAACATTGAGATAAGGAACGAAATCAGTAAATGCAAATGTATGAGTTGAACCATCGAACGTAATTGTTACATCGTGTTCATCCTCACCAATAATCATATCATATACCACACCGCCGAGAGTAAACTCAAGGTTTCTGGGATAAACGAAATAAACATCTACATATTCCGAATAGTCATCTACCGTGGCGGTAAAACGAACTGTTGCGTTAGGATCGCTAAGTATTGCGGTCTTAACTGTAACATCTCCGTCATCATCAATTGTGGCAAGATTATCATTGGAAGAAGTCCATGTTACTGTCTTGCTTGTAGGTGCTCCTGTATCGGTTATGAATCCGGAAGCAGACAGTTTAAGGTTTGTAATGTGATAGGATGCATATGCAACGTTCAAACCTTCTACAACATCACTGCCTGAAGCGGAAATTGTAAAATCGGTTACCTTGGAAACCGCACCGAGACGATTAATAATTTCAGCAGCAATCTCCTTGTTTTTGTCGGAGTTTTTACCTGCAATAACATTAAGCTTTTCAAGCATTTCGCTGATGTTTGCAGCACCTTCGTCAACAGCTTTAAGAGCTTCACCGATATCACTACCACCCTTATCAAGGATAAAATAGTTACCGAACATTCTGTAGCTCTCACCGTGTGCTGCCATGAAAGCATCCTTGGGGGACTGGGCAGCTACAGCAATTGCCTGAACACCTGTGGGCTCTTCAACAGCCGCAGCAAGAGGTGTTCCGTTAAGCTCTGCGATTTCTTTGTAAGTATTAAGACGAACTATTCCCTCTTCAACGTCATACCAATAATGGTAACCGTATTTTGCACTCTTAGGGGAAAGAGCTGCGTCTGCGTTGCCAAAGGCAGCGGCAACCGCTTCATAAATGTCACTTTCACTTCTGATTCCATCAAGATCCATTGAAAGCTGAGTGTTTATAGACGCTGCAGTGCTTTCATCTGAAGACTTGTTGGCACTCTTAATAATAGCACCAAAAGTAGGAATCATTACACCTGCAAGTACAGCTATAACTGCAATAACAATTACAAGCTCTACAAGTGTAAAGGCCTTTCTGTTTGTCTTTTTCATAAGATTCTCTCCTATTTTAAAATTTTTTTATAAATTACTTTCTATAACATATAAACAGGTATCCAATATACCTAACGTATTTTACAACAATATTCTACCTTTGTCAACATAAAGAGCTTATTTTAAATTATATTTAATTTATATTATTAAAATCTTTAAGTTTGATTTAAGCTTTGAAAAAAGTTTAGCAAAACAAAAATTGCAGAACAAAAAAGGCAGAGCCATTGGCTCTGCTCTATTGTGCGGGAAATGTCGTGCGTTAAGAAAACTCTTGATAAGAGTTTTTAGCACGAAGACTGAAGCGATAGCTGAGGTCTGTCCCGTTTCCCCCAGGGTAAAGACCGAGGGGAATTCGGTAAAACCACATATGTATTTACTTACAAAAAAATAAAGACCAGAATTTCTCCTGGTCTTTACCCTGGTGCGGGAAACGGGACTTGAACCCGTACATCAAAGATACACGCCCCTCAAACGTGCGCGTCTGCCGATTCCGCCACTCCCGCGAACATTTGAAATTATAACACACTTATTGCCGTTTGTCAATAGGTTTTTCAAAAAAATCACCGAGAATTTTTACATTCCCGGTGACTTTTCATTATTTAGAATTTAAAATAGTTCTTTGCGTTGTAATATGCGATGCCGGATACGATATCACCAAGTGCCTTGTAATCCTCGGGATATTCGCCCTCGTCTACCCACTTACCGATAAGGTTACACATAATGCGTCTGAAATACTCATGGCGGGGATAGGAAACGAAGGAACGGCTGTCGGTAAGCATACCAACAAAGGCAGAAAGAGTGCCAAGATTTGCAAGTGCCTGCATCTGTGCCTCCATACCGTCACGCTGATCGTTGAACCACCAGCCCGAACCGAACTGGATCTTGCCTGCTACACCTGCACCCTGGAAGCAACCAAGCATTGTGCCGAGAACATAATTGTCCTTGGGATTAAGTGTATAAAGAATTGTCTTGGGAAGGCAATCTGCACATTCAAGGTGGTTCATAAACGCACCGAGATCCTCTGCTATGCAAAGGTCGTTGATAGAGTCAAAGCCGGTGTCGGGACCAAGCTTGTCATACATCTTTCTGTTGTTGTTACGGAGAGCACCGATATGAAGCTGCATAGCCCAATCGTACTTTACATACTCCTCTGCACATGCCTGAAGCATTGCGGTCTTGAAGGAGTCAATCTCCTCTTTGGTGAGCTCGCCACCGGCCATACGTTTATCAAATGCTGCCTTAGCATCGCCAACAGCGAAAGGAACATACTCAAGAGCGTGGTCGGAAAGCTTACAACCGAAGCCGTTGAAGTAAGCGATACGTCCCTTAATCCAGGCAACAAGCTCCTCATAGCTCTTTACGCCTGTGCTCTCGATATAAGGAATGAAGGTTTCCTTGCCGATCTCAACCGCTTTGTCGGGACGGAAGGTAGGAAGAACCTTTGTGGAAAAGTCACGAAGCTGTGCGTGATATTCAAGTGTATCAATAGGATCATCTGTTGTGCAGATGATTTCAACGTTAGAGCGACGAATAAGCTCCTGAGCACGGAATTCGGGCTTTGCAAGGCACTCGTTTACCTTGTTCCAGATACGCTCGCAAGACTCTTCGTTAAGGGGTTCGTCAATGTCGAAATATCTCTTAAGCTCAAGGTGGGTCCAGTGGTAAAGAGGGTTGCCGATAAGACGAGGAAGAGTTGCCGCAAACTTCTTGAACTTTTCATACTCGTCAGCATCGCCTGTGATAAATTCCTCGGGTACACCGTTTGTTCTGATCTGACGCCACTTGTAGTGGTCGCCGCCAAGGAAGAGATCGAATGCGTTCTTAAACTGATAATTCTCTGCAATCTGCTTAGGAGAAAGATGGCAATGATAGTCGATTATAGGAAGATCCTTTACTATTGCATAAAGCTTCTTCGCCGGCTCGTTTTTGAGCATAAAGTTATCATTAATAAAACTCATAATGTTACACCGTCCTTAAATATTGAAATTTCTCTGTAATCGTTGATTTCGTTTCTTGTTTCTCTGCCCTCTGCCACACTGATAACATATTCGAAAAGATCATCGGTAAGAGGATCGCCGCTGAGAGTGGGCGAAGCATCAAAATCAATCCAATTTGCCTTTCTTTCTGCAAGAGAGTGATTGGTTGCAATTTTAACAGTGGGAACGGGAGCACCAACCGGAGTTCCGCGTCCTGTGGTGAACAGAATAATGTGAACACCTGCTGCCATAAGGTTTGTTATAGCAACGATATCGTTACCCGGGCCGTTGAGAAGCGAAAGACCGTTCTTTGTAAGAACATCGCCGTAATCAAGCACGTCAACAACCTTGGAAAGTCCGCCCTTCTGAACGCAACCCAGCGACTTTTCTTCAAGAGTGGTAATTCCGCCCTTCTTGTTTCCGGGCGAAGGATTTTCGTAAATAACCTGGTTATGTCTTGTATAGTAATCCTTAAAATCGTTTATAAGCTTAACGGTTTTATCAAAAACTTCCCTGCTCTCACATCTTTGCATAAGAAGATGCTCTGCACCGAACATCTCGGGAACCTCGGTAAGAACACAGCTTCCGCCGTGAGAAATCACTTTATCCGAAAGTCTGCCAACAAGAGGATTTGCGGTAATTCCACTGTATCCGTCACTGCCACCGCACTTTAAGCCGATGCGAAGCTTGGACACAGGAACAGGAGTACGCTCAAACTTAGCCGCATATTCCTTCAGCTCGTTGATGATAGCAACACCTGCTTCAACGTCGTCGTCTGCATCCTGGGTGTTAAGGAATTTTACCCTGTTGGGATTATACTCACCAAGCACCTTTCTGAAAACGTCAATATTGTTATTCTCGCAACCGAGTCCGAGAACAAGCACACCTGCGGCATTGGGATGATTTACCATACCGCGAAGGATTTTCTGAGTGATAGTCTGGTCGTCACCAAGCTGAGAGCAACCAAATGGATGAGGAAAATATCTTGCACCTGTACGTTCTGCAATCTTCTGTGCGATTTTGTTTACGCAACCAACGGTGTTTACAATCCAGATCTCATTTCTGATACCAACATCGCCGTTCTCGCGAACATAACCCATAAAGGTACGGTCGGTGGGACAGGCGGGAGTATCGTAAAACTTGGGATCGTAGGAATATTCAAGATTTCCCGAAAGGTTTGTCTTTACATTATGAGTATGTACGTGTTCACCCTTTTTTATGTCACAAATTGCGTGACCGATGGGATTGCCGTACTTGATGATGTTTTCACCGCACTTTATATCACGAAGTGCGTACTTATGACCGTCATCAAGGTTGATGTCTACGTTGTCAAGCTTATTTATTAACATACTTTTCTACCTCATTTGCAAGGAAGGAGAGATCCTGTCCCCAAAGCGAGTCGTTTGCAAGGATTTCAGAAGTGTTATGATTCTTCATAAACTCAACAACCGCCGCATCATCATTTGTCATATCTGTCTTGTAGAAGTCGATAAGCTTTGCAAAAGCAAAGAGCAATGTCTCGGGCATCTTGTTGTATCTCTTGATATACTCAAGAATAGAAGGAAGAACTCTAACCTTAAACTTGGAAACAGAATTAAGTGCGATAGCGGAAAGATAGTGCTTGATATAGGGGTTGCTGAAACGCTCAACAACACTGTTTGCATAGGAAAGAAGCTCGTCGCGAGGAAGATCAAGCGTGGGAATAATCTCATCAAAAATGCACTTTTTAAGATGCTCGCTCATAACAGCATCGTCAAGACAGCTCTTTACTGTATCAAGGCCGGAAAGAAGTGCGTAAGGAACAAGAGATGTATGAGCACCGTTAAGAATTCTAACCTTTCTTGTGCGGTACATCTCAAGCTTGTCGGGAGTAATGATAACATTAAGATCGGTCTTGCTGAAAGGAATTTCGCGATCGAGATCATAATCGGTTTCGATAACCCAAAGATGGAAGAACTCAGAGGTGTTAACCATATTGTCCTCATAACCGAGACCAAGGTCCTCGCCTCTGGGATAACCTGTGTTTATACGGTCAACAAGAGTGTTGGTGAAAATATTGTCATTTTCGATCCAATTTTTGAAGCCGTCGCCAAGGTTCCAAAGGTCTGCATACTGAAGAATACACTTCTTAAGATTATCGCCGTTGCGATCAATTAATTCGCAAGGAAGGAAGATAAAACCGGGCAGACCGAGTTCAAAACGCTTCTTCAGCAACAATGTAAGCTTTGCAGGAAAGCTCTTGGGAGGAGCATCTGTGATCTTATCCTCGGAGGAGAAAACGATGCCGCTCTCGGTGGTGTTGGATACGATAAAACGCATCTCGGGCTGCTCTGCAAGAGCAAGATACTTGTCAAATTCCTCGTAGGGCTTAACGCATCTGGAGATAACATCTACAACAGTGGTGTCAACCCCCTCAACACCTCTGATAACCTGAGTATATACACAATTCTGAGCAGAAAGCATATCGCACATACCCTGCTCTATGGGCTGAACGACAACAACACTACCGTCAAAATCTGATTTTTCATTTACTTTCTGAAGCATCCAGTCTACAAATCCGCGAAGGAAACCGCCCTCGCCAAACTGAATAACTCTTTCGGTTCTTTGCTTTTTCTCGAAATTCATATCAAAGTCCTTCCTTTGTTTAAATATTTATTCATCTTAATTATAAAGCAATAACTCTCTTACTGCCTTAATTTTTTTGATGCAGATTTTCATTTTAAAATGCATTTCTTAATTTTTTTGACAAAACAAAAAGAAGGGCTGTGCAAACTACTCTACATAGCCCTTCAAATGCTTTTATTTGTCTAATGATTTATTAATTTTATACGTATAGGTTCTTCCGCCGCTTTTCTCCCGAGTCAAAATACCAAGCTTCAAAAGAAGCATTAAAGATCCGTGGGAATCAATTCCTTTAAAACCGGTTTTCTTTTCAAAGTCTGATTTGGTAAATTCCTTAGAAAAATCTTGTGGCAAAACAGAAAAATAATCCAAAGGATTATTAAGAACCAAAATCGAGTTAATTCCCGTTGGAATACAGTCTATTTTTTGCGTTCTTTTTCTCCCTACACGTTTTGTCTGATTGTTCATACGGGTTTCAATGGCATCAACAAAAACAATAGTAACAGACAGGTTTTCATTTGGTATAAGAGATCTTATCTGTGCGAGACTTGGAAGTGCATCGGCCACTCTTCCCTTCTTTGGACTTTTTCTCAACGATACCGTTTCACCGCTTAATGTATCAACCCGGCATATCTTTTTATTCTCAACAATAGGATAAACCACATTAACCTTTTGCTCGGGAAGAAAATCTTGAAGTTTGGGAACAAGTCTGCTAAAAGATGCGGTTTGTATCTCTGTAATTCCCTCTTCGTTAAGTATGTCGGCAATATGACCAAGACAGCTTACTTCGTGTTTTGTTCTATCCGGCTCAAAGTAATACTTGAGTGTGCGGTGAAGAGTTTTTTCGGCAAGTGTTCCTATTCCGCCCTGCCTCTCCGCTTCATGCGATGCCGCCTCAAACGCAGCGGAAAACAATAGTGATTTATCCATCCGCTCTAAGTGCTTTTATTGCAGTATAACGGTCCGAACTGCAGAACACCGAACTACCTGCAACAAGTATACTCGCTCCCGCCAAAACAAGCTCTTTGGCATTTGCTTCATTTATTCCGCCATCAACCTGGATTTCAACATTAATTCCTCTTCTTTCTATTTCTGCCCTAAGTTTTCTTACCTTTTCTATTGTTTTTGGAATAAGCTTCTGACCGCCAAAACCCGGCTCGACAGTCATTACAAGCACCATATCGCAGGCATCAAGATAGGGATAAACATCCTCAATAGGTGTATTAGGTCTTAACGAAATTCCTGCCATAACACCCTGAGATCTGATCTCTTCAAGAAGCTCTGACGGCTGCTTTGTTGCTTCTAAATGGAAGGTGAGAATATCGGCCCCCGAATCAATAAAACGGGTTGCATATCGCTCGGGAGCATCTATCATAAGATGAACGTCAAAGATCATATTGCTACGCTTACGAAGTGCCTCTATAACAGGAAAACCAAAGCTTATGTTCGGCACAAAAACTCCGTCCATAACATCAAGATGAAGCATATCCGCACCGGAAGATTCTATATCGGCTATTTCCGCAGCAAGATTTGACATATCCGCAGCAAGAACAGAAGGAGAAATTTTTACCATAATAATACCTTTCTATATAAAACTATTATAGATAATAAAAGTGACATAAGTTTATATTTATCATAAGATAATATAGAGTCACATACTTTGTGGCAAACAACGGCACAGGGCGGTGGTGACGACAATAAAGTAAAAGAAGTTTGAGATATTACACCACCTGTCCCGCCTACTGATTGGGGTGAAAAATCACCCCTTATTTTTTTATCATAGCAACCGCATGGGAGCTTATGCCTTCACCCCGTCCGGTAAAGCCGAGATGCTCCTCTGTTGTCGCTTTAATATTAATTCTGCCCGAATCTATTTTAAGGATTATTGCGATATTTTGAACCATTTGATCTATATATGGCGAAAGCTTTGGTCTCTCGGCAATTACGGTTGCATCAATATTTACAATAGAATAACCAAGATTGGAGAGCTTTTTTTCTACTTCGCAGAGAAGCTCTATGCTGGATATTCCCCTATACTTTTCATCACTGTCGGGAAAATGACGTCCGATATCACCAAGAGCGGCACCGCCAAGAAGTGCGTCCATTATTGCGTGGGTAAGTACGTCTGCATCTGAATGTCCAAGGAGTCCTAACTCATAGGGAATCTCAACACCGCCGAGGACAAGCTTACGGTCTTCAGCCAATCTGTGAACATCATATCCGTGACCAACTCTGATTTCGCCCATTTCCCTTCTCCTCGAAATAATATACTCGGCATATTCAATATCCTCTGCCGTAGTGATTTTGATGTTGTTTTTTCCTGTGTTTACAGGATGAATTTTGTACCCGATTTTTTCCACAAGCATATTATCGTCTGTAACAGAATTATCAAGCACACTTTTTTCAATTGCCTCGGCATAGATTTTTCTGCTGAAAACCTGTGGTGTCTGAGCCGAATAAAGACCTTCTCTTGAAAGTGTTTTTTCAATCGTAAAATCCGCCGAAACAAGTTTTAAAGTATCGGTTACAGGGGTGGCCGCGGTAGCCGCACCGTGAAGGTATGCCATATTCAAAACCGAGGATATGTTTTCTTCGGTAACAAGACATCTTGCAGCATCATGAACAGCAATAAATTCACAGTCATCGGGGATAGCACAAAAACCCGCCTTTGCAGATTCTGCCCTTGTTTTACCCCCGGGAATTATTGCAAAAATTTTGTCGAAGCAGAAGGTTTCTTCCCTTGCCCACTCGGTTTCATCAGCCCTGCAAACCACAACAATTTTATCTATTTCAGGACAGTTTTGAAATACCTTTACCGAGCGAAAAAGTATGCTTTCGCCGTGAATAAGGAGCTTTTGCTTTGTAATTTTTTCGCCCATTCTGATGCCGCTTCCGGCGGCAAGAATTATAGCGGTAGTATTGTATTTTTTGCTGTTTTGCACTGCCAATTTCTCCTATCCTTAACGAATACTAAAAAACAAAAGTGGGAAAAACATACTAAACAGAGTATCAATTTTCTTCATTTTTCGCACTTTTCTTGCATCTTTTGCATCTATATTTTACCATAACACAGAAGAAAAAGAAAGTGTTTTTTAGCTTTTTGCCTAACTTTTTTTCCAAAAAATCGAAAAAAATTAAAAAAAATCGCATTTTCTGCAAAAAAAATTAATAAAACCTCTTGATTTTCTCAAAAATATGTTCTATAATATATGCGTGGGTAAAAGTGGGGACTTGTGTGGATTTTTTCCATAATTGTGTAGACCGTTCCCGAACTCACCCCAAATTTTTAAAAAACGGAAGGAGACAGTGGTAATGGCTTTTATCAGCTCGTATATGTATTCCCTTGATACGAAGAAAAGAATATTAGTTCCCAACAAGTTCCGCGATGAGCTTGGCGATACATTCTATGTTACAAGAAGTCTTGACAAATGTCTCACCGTTTACACCGAGGAAGAGTGGAACCTTTTCCTTGCCAACCTTAAAAGCATTCCCAGCACAACAAGTGCAATTGCTATGGAATACTTTATGTCCGCCGCACAGAAATGCACACCCGACGGCAGCGGAAGAATTCTTCTTGACGACAAGCTTATAGAGTATGCCAAGATTGGCAAAAATGCTGTGTTTGTTGGTGCAGGAAATAAGATTAACATTTGGTCTGAAGAACTCTGGGCAGAGAGAGAGGCAAATCGCGATTGCGATGCTATTCTCCGTTTGCTTCAGCAGCACGGACTTTAAAATATTTCGGAAAGGATTATTGATTTTCGATGAATACTTTTTCTCACGTATCGGTACTCCTTTTCGAGTGCATTGAAGCTTTGAATATCAGAGACGGCTACACCTATGTTGACTGTACTACCGGAGGCGGCGGCCATTCTCTTGAGATAGCTAAAAGAATTGGTCCGAATTCACGGCTTATCTGCTTTGACCGCGACAAAGATGCAATCGCGGCAGCAAAAGAAAGACTTAAAGATTATCTTGATAAGATCACCTTTATAAATGAAAACTTTTCAAGTCTTGAAAGTGTAATTAAGGAATACAAAATAGACAACCTTGGCGGTGTTCTTGCCGATCTCGGTTGCAGCAGCTATCAGTTTGATACACCCGAACGCGGATTCAGCTATATGCACGATGCAAGATTAGATATGAGAATGGATACAAGCTCTCCCCTATCGGCATACGAAATAGTAAACGAATATTCCGAGCAGAAGCTCAAAGAAATTATCTATGATTATGGCGAGGAAAGATTTGCCCCCAAAATTGCCTCTGCCATTTGCAAATATCGCAATAATGAACCAATAACCACCACACATCAGCTTACAGAGATTATCAAGAGTGCTATTCCAAGTGCAGCCAGAGCGGACGGCCCCCACCCCGCTAAAAGAACCTTCCAGGCAATAAGAATTGAGGTTAACGGCGAGCTTGATGCTATTAAGCCACTTATTGAATCGGCTGCCGCAAATCTTGTTCCCAGCGGAAGAATGGCTATCATTTCCTTTCATTCATTAGAGGACAGAATTGTTAAGCAATCCTATAAATCTCTTCTCGGCGGATGCACCTGCCCAAAGGACTTCCCTGTTTGCATCTGCGGCAGAAAGCCCGTTATTAAAGAAATATCCAGAAAACCCATATTACCTTCAGCAGAAGAGTTAGAAGTAAATCCACGTTCACGAAGTGCAAAGCTTCGCGTGGCTGAGAAATTGTAAAAGGAGACAAGAAAATGACACAGATGAACAATTATGATAGACTTTATGAAAATATGAAGCAGAGATTTACCGTTTCTGCCGACAACACCGAATATACTCTTGGTGAATATATGCTTATGAAAGCAGAAAGCAAGAAGGCAGAAACCACATCTAACCTTCCTGTTGCAGTTCATACCGCGGTTACCAGAAGTGAAATGGCTATGTCGAATATTGTTTCCTTTGTTGACGAAAAGCTTACTATCAAGCAGGCACCTGTTAAGGACAAGACTATAAAGTCCTTCCCTCTTCGTGCATCCGCTTCTGCTTTTCTCACTGCAGCCGTTGCGTGTGCATTCATTCTTTCCTTTGCACTTATCGGTGTGAAGGCACTTTCCGCACCCACCAACAGCACTGTTGAAACTTCCAGCCAGCAGGAAAATGATCTGGAAAAGAGAAACGAAAAGGTAAATATCAATTACACGGTTGAAAACAACTAAGTTTTTTCATAATCCTTTCAATAAATAAATAAGATATAGCGATGGGCTTTACGTCTGTCGCTATATTTTTTATTTTCGAGGATACTTTTGTGAAAAGCGGTATTATTAAAATAACACAAAGAAGAATAACGGCCGTACTGCTGTTGTTTTCTATATTTGCTTCTTATTTGATTTTCAATATTTTTAAGCTTGGGTATATAAATTACGATTACTATAAGCAGAAAACCTATGACCAGGTTACAACCTCGTCGGTTTTAAAAGCTGAACGAGGAATAATTTATGACAGCAATATGAATGTCCTTGCAAAAAGTAATACAGTATGGCGAATATTTGTTTCTACCAGAGATATCAAAGCGGCGACAAAAAGAGACGGAATTGACTATTGCAGAAGAATATCCGAGGGACTTTCTCCTATTCTGTCGCTTGATGCAGATACAATTTATAATAAAATAAAAAACTCTTCGGTTCTTGATGTTACCATAAAAAAAGCAGCAAACGAAGAGGAATATAACAAGACAATTGATTTTATAAGAGAGGCATCGCTTGAAAGTCTTGTGTTCACCGAAGCGGAAACATCAAGATATTATCCCTGTGACACTATGGCGGCTCACGTTATCGGCTTTACGGGAAGCGACAATCAAGGGCTATACGGCCTTGAATACTATTACGACGATATTCTGTCGGGAACAGACGGCTACTATGTTTACGCAAAAGATGCAAGCGGTCATGCACTTGATACACAATACTCGGATTACTTCCCTGCCGAAGACGGTTACAGCATTGTAACTACAATTGATTCATACGTTCAAGCAGAGCTTGAAGCGGTTATTGAGGCGGCAAGAGTAAATCACGGAGCCCAAAACCGAGTAACAGGTGTGGTTATGGATACATCTACGGGAGCAATTCTCGGTATGGCTACAACTACACCTTTTAATCCTAACGATCCCTTCACACTTGACTCGGAATCCCAAAGAAAGTTAATTGAATCCGGCTTTCTTCCGGGAACGGATGAATACACCGCTTACAAGAACGAGCTTATGCAAATTATGTGGTCAAATAAAGCCATTAGTGAAACCTATGAACCCGGCTCAACATTTAAAATAGTGACGGTATCTACCGCTCTTGACTTAGGTGTAGCAAATACCAACAGTAGATTTTCCTGCAACGGTTATTCTCAGATTGGCGGTTGGAAAATCAGATGTCACAAGATTACAGGGCACGGATCGGGCTTTACTCTTGCTTATGGCTTGCAGATGTCCTGCAACCCCTGTATGATGTCTCTGGCACAAGAAATCGGTGCATCAAACTTTTATGATTATGTGGAAAAATTCGGATATTTTGAGAAAACGGGCATTGATCTGCCAAGCGAGGCATCTACCATATTTCACAAGGAAGAAAATATCGGCTCAACCGAACTTGCAACCGCCTCCTTCGGACAAAGATTTAAGGTTTCGATAATAAATCATCTTACCGCCATATCTGCTGTGGCAAACGGAGGAAAGCTTGTTACTCCATATGTTGTGGAAAAGGTTATAGATTCTGACGGAAAGGTTATATCCCAGCATCAAACAGAAGTCAGAAGAACAGTTGTTTCAGCGGAGGTTGCAAATACAGTATCACAAATTCTTATTGAAGGTGTAAGCGGTGACGGCGGTGCTAAAAATGCAGGTGTATCGGGCTATGATATTGCAGCAAAGACAGGAACGTCACAAAAGTTTGATATTCTTGATGAAAACGGAAATTCCTATCTCAGAATCGGCTCTACCGTTGCATATTCAACAAACGGTGACAGCGGAATAGCTATGATAATCGTAGTTGACGAGCCGACATCAAATGTAAAATACGGCAGTGTTGTTGCCGCACCGTATGTATCTATGCTTATGGAAAAACTGCTTCCCTATTTTGAATACAAGTCTAATGCAGAAGACATAAATATTACGGTAGACAATTATGTAGGAATGAATATAAACACTGTAAAGGAAAAGCTGAAAGAAGAAAAGATTGAATACGAGATTATAGGCAACGGAGATACGGTTATGAAACAAACACCGTCAGGCGGAGATACCGTTACAGTGGCACTGTCGAAGGTTATTCTCTACACTTCAAACGAAGATGAAATCTATGTCACCGTTCCCGACCTTTCGGGTATGAAGCTGACCGACGCGATAAAGACAGCAATAAACTCGGGACTTAGTATTCGGCTTGCAGGTGCAGGATCAACCTCACCCGATGCCTTTGATATCGTAACCGAGCAATCGCTGCCACCGGGAATTTCTGCCAAGCGAGGAAGCGTTATGGTTATCCGAGCAATAAATCAAGAATACGAGGATTAAAGGATAATAATATGAAAATATCAGAAATAATTTCAAGAGAAGAATATATATATTCGGAAATAGAAGATAATTGTGAATTCGAAGGTATTAAAACAGATATTTCAAAGTGCACAAAAGAGGATTTGCTTATAATACCCAACTCTGAAAAAATGCCCGATTTTAATAAAGCAACCGAGCCGCCTTTGGCAGTGATTTGTGATGCGAAAGTTATTCTGCCCGATAATATCCCCGTAATTTGTGTGGATAATCCGAGACGTGCTATGGCTAATGCATATTTCAGATTTGAGAAAATATCCGCAGAAAACATAAAAATTATCGGTGTTACAGGTACTAACGGAAAGACAACTACAGCAACTTTAATAAAAACGGTTTTATCCGATCTCGGTCATAAAGTCGGCTTTATAGGTACGGGAAAAATAGAGATCTGCGGAAGGGTTATCTCGGAAGATAACTACTCTATGACAACTCCCGATCCACCCCTGCTCTACAGGTCTATAAAGGATATGGAACTTAAAGGATGCGATGTGATTGTAATGGAGGTTTCAAGTCATTCCCTTGCCCTTGATAAGCTTTTTCCGTTACATTTTGAATACGGTATATTCACTAACCTTTCGCCCGAGCATATTGATTTTCACGGCGATATGGATTGCTATTTTGAAAGCAAGAACAAACTGTTTGAAAAATGCAACCGCGGTATATTTAATATAGATGATAAATATGCCGAGAAAAGCTATTCTGACTTTAGCGGCAAAAAAATATCTGTTGGAATAATTAAAGATGCTGATGTCTGGGCAAGGAACGTTAATAACAACGGATTTGAAGGTATAAATTATACCTATCATCAAAAGAATTTTTCTTTCAAAACCAACCTTAAGCTTTCGGGCATTTATAATACATATAATTCAATGCTTGCCATTGCAACCTGTATTGATATGGGTTGTAAGCCATGCGATGTAAAGAAAAGCATAATCAAAATTTCCTCTATTCCCGGAAGATATGAGATAATAAATGACAAAATTTCGGTAATAATAGATTATGCCCACACAGGCGAGGCATTTGCCTGTATTTTGCGTGATATTTCTGCTTTTAAACGGTCGGGAAACCTTACTGTAGTCTTTGGATGCGGAGGAGACAGAGACAAAGGAAAGCGGCCAATTATGGCAAAAATAGCCGAAAGATACGCAGACCGCATAATCCTAACAGCAGACAACTCCCGTACGGAAAACACAAAGGATATAATTTCTGATATAATACGCGGCTTTGATCGGGGAAATTACGAAATAAAGGAAAAACGCGAGGAGGCAATTTTATCTGCAATTTTATCTGCAAAAGATGGTGATACAGTGGCGATAATCGGAAAAGGCCCCGAAAAATACAACATAGATAAAAACGGTTATCATCACTTTGACGAGCGTGAAATTATTATGTCGGCACTAAAAAAGCGAGAAGGCAGAACCTGGGTATGCGAATAAAATTAGGTATTCCCCTGTCTCTTGGTGAAATTGCAGTTGCAACAGGCGGACGGCTTTTAACACAAAAAGATAAGCTGATTAATTTCATCTCGACTGATACACGAGAGCTTATGTACGGCGACCTTTTTATAGCCGTACAGGGAGTAAAATTTGACGGTGAAAATTTTGTTAAAGAGGCAAAGGAAAAAGGGGCATTTGCCCTGTCTTCATCACATGAAAATGCTGACATTTTACACGAAAAAAGCAGCTCGGCACTGCTCTCTTTAGCCGAGTATTACGGCAAAACTCTTCCTTTTATATTATATAATATAGGAATTACCGGAAGTGTGGGAAAAAGCACCACAAAAGAATTTTTAAAAATCATACTTTCGCAGAAATTTAATACTCACGCATCAAGCGGCAATTATAACAATGAAATCGGGATGCCAATGTCGATGCTTTCCGCACCAAAAGAAAGCCAAATATTGCTTATGGAAATGGGCATGAATCACCCGGGAGAAATAGGTCGTTTGTCAAAATGTCTGCACCCAAATTTCGGACTGATTACCAACATAGGAACTGCACATATAGGCAATCTCGGAAGTCGGGAAAAAATCGCTTCAGCAAAGCTTGAAATATGCGACGGAATGGAAGACGGTGTCCTGTTTGTTCCCTATGACGAGTCACTGCTTCAGGGTGTGAAAAACAGAATAACATTTTCTCATAATAACCCCTGTGCCGATTTTAGTCTGACCAATGAATCAGGACCCGGTTTAACAGTATTAATAAAAGGAAAGAAATGCTTTAATGTTGACTTTGCTCCGCTCGGTGAACATCACAGAAAATGTCTCATCTCCGCCCTTGCGATTGCTATCACTTCGGGACTTTCAGAGGAAGAAATAAGGAAAGGCGTTTGTTTAATTTCTGATGATAATATCAGGCAGAAACGCATTTTTCGAGAAAACTATACATTTTACACCGATTTTTACAATTCATCATATGAGTCTGTTTCTGCACTTATAAGAACCGCGTCAGAGCTGGTTCAAGGAAAAAATAAAAGCATTGTTTTAGGTGATATTCTTGAGCTTGGAAATATGAGTCGAGAAATACATTTTAATGTGGGAAAAATGCTTAACCCCGACGATTTCAATTTTCTCTTTTTATTTGGGAAAGAGGTGGAATTGACAGGACTTTCAGCAATAGAAAACGGCTTCCCAAAGGAGAGAATTTTTTATAATAACGATCTTTCTTCTCCACAGAAAACAGCCGAACAAATCCGAACAAATTGTTCTTTGGGTGAGACAATTTTTATGAAGGCATCAAGAGGAATAAAGCTTGAAAGAATACTTGAATGTTTTGAAAAAAGAAAGGAGAAAAATGAATAACTACATTTTGTTTTTGGCTGTATTTGTGTCTTCTTTGCTCATTACTGTTTTTTTGGAACATAAGCTTATTCCCCTGCTCTCCAAACGAGCAAAGCAGCCGATTTATGCCGAGGGCCCAAACTGGCATCTGAAGAAGCAAGGAACACCCACAATGGGCGGTGTTGCTTTTACAATAGCAATATCATTAACTCTTTTTTCTTCTTCTTTATTTTTCATTTATTCAAAAGCTGACTATAACAGCGGAATTGGTGTTCTGATAACCGCACTTTTTGCTATTGGTAACTCTCTTATAGGTGTTTTTGATGACATAACGAAGCTTTTGCGAAAGCAAAATGCAGGGCTCACACCTATGCAGAAAATAGTTTTGCAAAGTATTCTGGCTGTTTTGTTCCTTATGTCGAGGCGACACTTTTTTAATGATCGGACTGCCATAAAATTCAGTTTCGGAGAACTCAATTTAGGTCTTTTATACTATCCCTTTGCAATAATTCTGATACTTGGCATAGTAAACTGTGCCAATCTTACTGACGGCATTGACGGACTTGCATCAAGTGTGTCCGCGGCTATCGGCATTGTTTTTATTTCCATATGTGCAGACGACTTGGTTCACACGTCGGTAGTTGCAATTGCACTTGTAGGCGGAATGCTTGGTTTTCTTTTCTTCAACTGCAATCCTGCAAAGATTTTTATGGGCGACACCGGCTCACTCTTTCTTGGGGCGATGGCTGTTGGTCTCGCATTTTCAACATCAAACCCCATTATTATTGTTTTGATAGGTTCGGTTTATGTTATCGAGGGCATTTCGGTAATACTTCAGGTTATTTATTATAAGCTTACCAGGAAAAGACTTTTCAAAATGGCTCCCCTGCACCATCACCTTGAAAAATGCGGTATTGACGAAAACAAAATTTGTGTTGCAATGGTAATTCTCACCTTGTTATGTTCCTCTTTGGTGCCTTTGCTGTTCGGGTGGTAGAATGAATAAATTTATCAAATCCGCAATAAGACTTTTTGACAATGCTTTTAAAGATAATACAAAAAACAGATTTGACCGTTTGTTTTTCCTTGCAGTTACTCTTGTGACCGCATACGGAACTTTAATGGTATTCAGTGCAGGAACTGCTTATGCAGAAGCCAGATACGAAGACAGTTTATATTTTATAAAAAAACAAACGGTTTGGTTGCTGATAGGTTTCGTTGTGATGTTCATATGCTCTCATATAGATCCCTCGATATATAAAAAGTATGCACCTCATCTGTACGGACTGACACTCTTTCTTCTTTTGCTGGTTCTGGCGGTCGGCTTTGTTGGGAACGGTGCTCAAAGATGGATATCTGTTGGACCGATAACCATACAGCCCTCTGAGATAGCAAAACTCTCTATGGTGATGATGCTGGCATCATATTTTTCAAAATACGAAAAGCTTGCCACAGACAAAAGAAAAACCAAAAATATATTTTTGTACGGAACACTCTTTCCCTGCATAATAATGTTCATTCCCATATTTCTTGTTATGCTTCAAAAGCACCTTTCCTGTATTATAATCCTTGGGGCTATCGGACTTATTCTGATTTTCGTTGCAGGAATAAATCCAAGATACATATCTATGTTTTGTTTAATCGGAGTTATCGGTGTAACCTGCCTTGCTTTGTTTACAGATTACACGAAAGACAGAATAACAGTCTGGCAAGACCCCGAGGCATATAAGCTTACAGGCGGTTGGCAAACTTTACAGGGACTTATGGCAATCGGCTCGGGAGGGCTTTTCGGCGTTGGATACGGAGAAAGCATTTTGAAGCACTGCTATGTATCCGAGCCGGCCAATGATATGATCTTTGCAATTTTATGTGAGGAACTGGGACTTTTCGGAGCAGTGATCGCTATGCTTTTGTTCGCCCTGCTGATTTACCGTGGATGTGTTATCGGTATTCGTGCTAAAGATATTTTCAGCAGACTTGTTTGCTTCGGTATATGTATAAAAATGGCGGTACAGGTTTTATTAAATATTGCCGTTGTAACAAATACCATACCAAATACGGGAATTTCTCTACCCTTCTTCAGCTATGGCGGCTCGTCGCTTATTATGCTGTTTTTTGAAATGGGAATAATTTTATCTATATCAAGATACTCGAAAATTCAAAAATGAAAGGAGCAAAAATGAGACTGTTACTCTGTGGCGGAGGAACTGCAGGACATATCTCTCCCGCCATTGCTGTTGCCGAAGAAATGAAAAAAAACTGCCCCGACGCAAAAATACTATTTGTCGGCAGAGTCGGCGGACGTGAAAATGAAATTATCGAAAAGGACGGATTTAAGCTGAGAACTATAAAAATTATGGGACTGCGTCGTTCCTTTTCTATTGACAATATAAAACGAGTAATAACAGCACTAAAAGCAAAAGGCGAAGCAGAAAAAATAATTAAAGAATTTAAACCCGATGTTATTCTCGGAACAGGTGGATATGTTTGCTGGCCGGTAATTTCGGCAGGAAGAAAATTGGGAATTCCGGTGGCAATACACGAATCAAACACCTCTCCCGGACTGACCACAAAACTTCTTGCAAAAAAGTGCGATAAAGTTCTGCTAAATCACATAGAGACAAAAAAATATCTTAATGACAAATCAAAAATATCGGTTGTAGGAAATCCGATAAAAGAGGACTTTTACAATCAATCACGAAAAAAAGCGAGACAAAAGCTGGGACTGTCAGAAACGGATTTTTTTATTCTCTCCTTCGGCGGAAGCATCGGTGCGGAAGAAATGAATAAAACAATAATCGAAGTTATGGAAAAGTTTTCTGCAAAGGAAAAAACGGTGAAACATATTCACGGAGCAGGACAAAGATATTTCAATAAAATAAAATCAAGATATACAGAAACCGATGCGGAAGGATGCAGGATACTTCCATATATAAACGATATGCCTTTCGTTCTTTCCGCCGCAGATCTGGTCATCTGTCGATGTGGAGCAATGACTCTTTCGGAATTATCCGCTATTGGCATTGCGTCAATATTAATACCTTCTCCAAATGTTTCGGACAATCATCAATTCAAGAACGCAAAACGCCTTTGCGACAGAAATGCAGCAACCTTAATTGAAGAGAAAAACCTCTCTGCAAAGGAGCTGATTAATGCCATAATTTCGCTCAAAAACGACAAAAACGCACGAAAAAGCTTGGCAAAAAATATAAAGCAGCTTTCAACTCCACTTGCGGCAAAAGATATTGTAAAAGAGCTTTTTTTACTGAAAAAACAATGAAAAAGGGACGGTTTTTCACCGTCCTTTGTTATTCAGTTTAAATTTAAAGTTCATTTAATGAACATAATAATTTACTGCCCCGTTTTAAATATCCATTTTTATCATAAATTGTTAATTGCTTATAAAATATTTTAAATCTATTGAAATAAAAAATACCTTATGGTATACTATAAGAGGTAAATATTTTAAATAAAATTATTATAATTAGTAGAAAAAAACGGAGGAATAAATAATGGAATTCGATTTCGAACAGGTATATGACAGTGGTGTTAATATAAAAGTTATTGGTGTAGGTGGCGGCGGAAACAACGCAGTTAACCGTATGATCTCCACCAACATTCGCGGTGTTGAATTTATTGCTGTAAACACCGACAGTATGGCACTTGATACTTCTTGTGCAGCTAAGAAGCTTGTAATCGGTGACAAGATTACTCACGGTAAGGGTGCAGGTGCTAACCCTGAGGTTGGTAAGCGTAGTGCCGAGGAGTCTATCGAGGTTGTACGGGATGCTCTTCAGGGCGCTGATATGGTATTTATTACCGCAGGTATGGGCGGTGGTACGGGAACAGGTGCGGCTCCCGTAATTGCTAAGGCATCCAAGGAAATGGGTATTCTTACAGTTGGTATTGTTACCAAGCCCTTCTCCTTCGAGGGTAAGAGAAGATATGCTCAGGCAGAGGTTGGTATCGCTGAGCTTTCCAAGTACGTTGACTCTCTTATTGTAATTCCTAACGAGAGACTTAAGCAGGTTGAGGATACTCACATCACACTTGCTAACGCATTTGAGATTGCTGATGACGTTCTTCGTCGCGGTGTTCAGTCCGTATCCGAGCTTATTAACGTTCCCGGTTTCATCAACCTTGACTTTGCTGACGTTACTTCTATTATGAAGAATGCCGGCTATGCTCATATGGGTGTTGGTGCTGCTAAGGGTACTGACAAGGCACAGGTTGCTGCTATGCAGGCAATTTCCTCTCCCCTTCTTGAAACAAACATTACCGGTGCTACCGGCGTGCTTGTAAGCATTACCGCTTCCGAGGATATTCAGCTTGATGAAATCGATGCAGCTTCTAATATGATTTATGAAGAGGCACATCCCGATGCAAACATCATTTGGGGTGCTGCATTCGATCCTACTCTTCAGGATGAGATGCGTGTAACCGTTATCGCTACCGGATTCATTGCAGACAATGCTGACACAAAAAAGCCCGAGCCCGCAAGAGTTGCTCATACTCCCGTAGTTGAAGCTCCTGTCGCTCCCCAGCCCCAGGCTCCCGCTGCTCCCTCTGTTGACGACATCTTCAGAAAGCTTGAGAGCGAGCCCCTCACCGAGGCACCCAAGCCCGTTGTAGAACCCGTTACCAATTCCAGTTATGACGACATTTACGGTCAGCAATACAAGACCATCGTAAGAAATAAGAGAAGATAATTTCTATTTCCCAAAGCGGAGTGTTCGGCACTCCGCTTTTTATTTTATAACGAAAACCACGCGATAGTCGCGTGGCTTTGAAAAAAATAACGGATAGAAAAATATAGCATATTGAGAAGAAAATGCCAGCACTAAACTGTCATTCCGAGAGGCAACTATTTTATTCGTACTTACAAATTAAGAGCGAGGAATCTCCGACCTGATGTCTTTTCTGCTTCGGCTTTGGCAAGGGTTATTTTTAGAAAGGAAACTATCATTGTAAGAGCCAAAATTTGCAGACGGTTCGAGGCAGGAGATCCCTCGTCTTTAGTTTTCGTCTCCGTATTCAGTTCCTGCCGCTCGGGATAACGGTTTAATACCTATTTACAGTACAGATTTTCAAAAATAATAAATGATATTTGCGTATAAGAAATCAATTAACTATACAAACATATAAAGGTTGCAGATAATATTTGTATGATCAGCAGACAAATCTAACCCCCCTCGGAGTCGACGGTAACCGTTAGGGCTATGCTCGAAAATGAATTACCCAACCATTGACACCGTAGAGTACAGCACCACTTGTTGACTTAAATTAGTTCATAACATTTATTAATCACAGCTTCACAACCAAGACTTATTCATCATACATTTCCACATTTTGATTTTTCGAAATGTGGACAATTTTATTTTCTATATTTTTCCGTTTGAGCTATTAATGTAAAAACCAACACATCATTTTTCCGTTTTAAAAAATATGAATTTTCAACATCATAATTATGTCATTATATTGTCATTTTTTGTTGTTTTTGCAATTTTTTATGTCATTTCTCGGAATAGTATACTTTTTGGAGAAACGTTTTCAACATACTTTTTCGGCCAAAATTGCAAAAATGTTGAAAAAATCTTTAAGTTATCCACAGCCATCAACACTTCTGCTATGCGAAACGGAAAAGTATATTTTTTGTTTTTTCTCGGTTTTTTCGATAAAAAAGCCCCGCAAAACTCTTTTGCGAGGCAGTGTGTTTTTTCTTATAATGTATTTATTTATTGCAGAAATAGACGGACTTTTTTTATAACGAACATCTGTTTTAGCCCGAATGTTTTTTACGGTAAAATCGCTACAAAACATTTTCCCAAAATTCTACTGTGAGCAGATAAAACAAAAACAGCCCCCTGCCCCGCAAGGCAGAAGACCGTTTTGTTGTGATTAGTTAAGGAAGTAGATAATTGATACTGCGATTACACTGGCAAGCATAAGACCCGCTAAAATCGCTGCCATTACTTTTACAAATAAAGAGTTCTTTTTCATTATGTATATTTCCTTTGCTTTAATTTATTCCTTGTAATAATTTGCAATAATATCTGTAACGTTCTTTCTGCCCGCCTTCCCTCTTACGGGAATCTTGGCATTGATAAGTGACAATCCCTTTGCAACAGAGTCTAAGGGATCAGCCGGCTGTTTTACGGGTATGCCGAGAATCTTGCTCATCATAAGATCGGTTCCGTAAATCATAGAACCGCCACCGGTCAGAACGATACCGTTTTTGAAAATGCTCTCAACCTGGTCAAGAGGAATTTTCTTTATCGCTACGGCAACCGCCATAAGAAGCTTGTGAAGCGGCTTTTCAAACACACCTACAATATCTTCGGAAGCGATAGTCATTTTAACGCTGTTACCTGTAAGAGAAAGAGTTCCCTCAATATCAACGGAAGTTTCTTCTTTGCCGTGCCAGACAGAACCAAGCTGCTCTTTAATGGCTCTTGCAACAGAGAGCGAAACATTTACACCGCCCTGCTCACTGATATACTGTTTAACCGCCTTATCAAAGTCCTCGCCACCTATTGCCTCTTTAGCAGTATAGGTTACCTCGCCGTTATAGAATATGGCGATCTCGGTAGAAGAAGCTCCAACGTTAACCGAAATAACATTTTGCAAAGGAGTTCCGCCTGCACCAATCAAAGCGGCAACAGCACGGTTTACAGTATAGCACTCGGTAATGCCCGCCTCTTCAAGCATATTGAAAATTTCTTTCTCCTGCTTTGAAATAAGATCGGAGGGTATGCCAATCACACAGCGAAGTCTTTCATCCTTGGGGATAGACCCGACTACGTGAGAAACAATACTCTGGGTAATCTGTCTGTCAAAGAGCAATCCGTTTTTAAAGGGACGGACGAGAATAGCACGGTCGCTAAGCTCATCCCCCTGCTCTATTGCAGCATTGCCCACCGAAACAATACGGCGACTGTCTCTGTCAATAAGAGCAACCGACTGTTCACGATATATACCCGCAGTCATATCACTTACGGTAATGTTAGCATAACCTAAATCAAGACCGATTTTAGTAATCATGTCGCCATCCTTTCCAGTGAATTTTTTACCCATACTTATACAAGTACAACATATTATACTACATTCCAAGAGAAATTTCAAGTATATTTTTAAATATAATTACAAATTTTGTCTTTTAAAGCTGTAAATCTTAATAAATAGCGGTTATTTTCTGTCATTTTTGAAGGAATATCCGATCTTCCCACCAAAATTACCATACTCTTTGCTCTTGTAACTGCGGTATACAAAAGATTTCTTGCCATCAACATAGGAGCACAGGAGTACATCGGAATTATAACAACAGGATATTCGCTACCCTGACTTTTGTGTACGGTTATTGCATAGGCAAGTTCCAGATCGTCAAGCATATCGTATGAATATTCAGCGGTTTTGTCATCAAATCTTACCGTAACAATTTCGTCGCTTAAATTTATAGATTCGATAACACCGATATCTCCGTTAAAGAGTCCGATGCCTGTAATGCCGTTTTTCTCCCACTCTATGTCATAGTTGTTGACGGTTTGCATAACTCTGTCACCCTCGCGGAAGATAACCCCGTGGGATTCCTTTTCATTCTTGAATTTTGCGGGAGGATTAAGCTTTAACTGCAAAACACTGTTTATTCTATCAACACCGCCGACACCTTTTTTTGACGGTGTGATAACCTGTATTTTATCCTTTATTTCCCTGCCGTATGTTTTGGGAAGTCTTTCATTTATCAAAGATGATATTGTTTCGGGAATATCCCCCTCGCGTTCACGTCTTACAAAGAAAAAGTCGTTGTCAGTGATATTAAGCACAGGCGTTATTCCCTCGTTTATTCTGTGAGCATTTGTAACTATCAAGCTTTCCTTTGACTGACGGAATATTTCTGTTAGCCGAATTGTTTTAATTCTGTCGGAGGCGATAAGATCGCTTAACACGTTTCCTGCACCCACGCTGGGAAGCTGGTCGGAATCACCTATAAGTACAAGCCGTGCCCCCCTTCTCATTGCCCTGAACATAGCCGAAGTAAGCGACAGATCAAGCATAGATGCCTCGTCAACAATAATTACACTCTCGGAGAGAGGATTTCTCTCGTTACGGCAGAATTTTATATTGCCGTCACTGTTTCTCTCCATCTCAAGCATTCTGTGTACCGTCTTGGCTTCCTCGCCCGT
This sequence comes from Eubacteriales bacterium, assembly GCA_045538685.1. Classification (GTDB taxonomy): domain Bacteria; phylum Bacillota; class Clostridia; order Oscillospirales; family CAG-272; genus UBA1740. Next base: position 37,501 of record JAZSRX010000014.1, read on the forward strand.
TGCCTCGCTCATTCTTTTTGCTGCACGTCCTGTGGGAGCGGCAAGAACGGTTTTAAGTCCCATACTTTTAAATATTGACAGCATCGCTTTTACTACGGTTGTTTTTCCTGTTCCGGGGCCTCCTGTCAAAATCATTATTCCGTTTTCAAGAGAGGCAAAAAGTGCATCTCGCTGAAGCGGAGCAAATTTTATTCCAAGTCCGCCCTCCACCTTACCGATAAGTGCGGCAATATCGCTGACACCGTAATAACAGTTTGCCTCGGACATACGAACAACACCCCGAGCAACTATATCCTCTTCCTCTGCCGTCTGTGTTGTCATTAAATAATTTGTTCCGTCTTTTTTATAACACGCAAGATCGGAAGTATCAAGCAGATAATCTATTGATGACTTGATAGCTTCTTTTTCTATTTCGAGAAGCTCTGTTGCATTTGCAATAACCTGCTCTTCTGCAAGACAGGTATGACCGTTTAAAGCGGCATTATGAGAAAGTATATAGTTTATTCCGCTTAATATTCTCTCGTTTGAGCTTAAATCCGCACCAAGACTTCTTGCTATGGAATCTGCCTTAGCAAAAGGAATACCAAGCTCGCCGTCACAAAGTATATATGGATTGTCCTTAATAAGTCCAACCGCACCTGCACCAAATCTTTTGTATACCCTGGCAATCTCGGAAACACCCATATAGTCCTTACAGAACATCATTACTCCGCGAATACCGGACTGCTGACGGAAGGACTCTGAAATAGCCGCTGCCTTTTTCCTGGTAATTCCTGAAATGTCAGCAAGCCATTCGGGGCGATGCTCTATAACGTCAAAGCTGTCAGCACCGAAGCGGTTGACTATTTTAAGTGCGGTTACAGGGCCAACTCCTTTTATTGTTCCCGAGGACAGATATTTAAAAATGCCGTCAACATCGTCGGGCAGACTTTTATCAAAGGAATCAAAATTAAATTGCTTTCCGAATTCCTTGTGGTATGTCCATTTACCTCGCAAGGTAACAATTTCTCCCTCATAAGCCATAGGCATAATGCCTACCGCACAAAAAAGATTATCTTCATCGTCAACTATGTTAATGACGGTGTAATCGTTGCTCTCATTACGGTAGACAACATCTTCAATTCTGCCCTTTATAACCCGGGATTTATCGTTATTTTCCATATCATATCCTCTGTTTCTTTATCAACAATATTATACCAACATTTTTCGACTATTTCAAGTGCCTTACGAGCTATTTATATATTTTTCTTGCGTATAAAAATACCTCACAAGGATAAAATATCCTTATCCAAAGAAAATGGAAAGGAATGGTCATAATGAAAAAACTAATTTCCCTGTTGATAACCCTTTCAATCACACTTTCGATTTTCATCTTCGGTGCAGTTACATCCTCTGCTTCTTTCGGTCTCGGGGTGCAGGTTGTTGCTTCAAGTGTCAATATGGTAAAGACAGGTCTTAAGGGACAAAAAATCTGCTTTACCGATGCCGATTTTAAATCTGCTCTTGCCATATCGGACTTTGAGAGTATAACGGTAACTCAAATTCCATCTTCTACCGAAGGCACATTGCTCCTCAGCGGAAGACGCGTCGGAAAAGGTCGGGTAATCAAACGAAAGAACCTTGGTGCTCTGGTCTTTATTCCTGCATCAGATACAGTCAGCGAATGCAAGTTTAAGTTCACTGTTGAGGGCTATGCCGGAGGTGCTGAAATTGAGTGCATATTAAAGTTTATTGATAAGGTAAACTATGCCCCCGAAGCAACGGGTGACTCTGTTAATGCATCGGTCATACACACCCAGGAATCAATATCATTTTACGGAAATCTTGAAGCAACCGATCCCGAAGGAGATGATATCGAATTTATTATTGTCTCCTATCCTAAAAAAGGATCAATCACAATTACCGAGCAGGAGAGCGGAAGATATTGCTATACACCGCTGGACGGTTATACCGGAAAGGATAAATTCACCTTTGTCGCCCGAGATGAATACGGCAATTATTCGAAGCCGATGACTGTATCGGTAAAGGTGGAAAACCGTATGTGCGATACCGTTTACCGAGATATGGAGTACCGAGAAGAATACAATGCCGCAGTTGCAATGACGGCTATGGGAATTATGAGCGGCACTCAGCTTGGCGACGATATGTATTTCCGTCCCGATGAAGCGGTGACGAGAGCCGAATTTGTAACTATGGCAATGAAGTGTGCCGGAATTAAAGTGGACTCTACCCTTACCTCAACCTATTTTGATGACGACGGTGATATTTCGGTGTCTCTTAAAGGATATATAGCCACCGCACAGCGTACAGGACTTGTTGTAGGAGATTTTAAAGACGGAAAGCTGATGTTCTCCCCCGATGAAGAAATAACCCGTTATGAAGCGGCAAAAATTCTCTCTGACGTTATGGGAACAAATTCTGAAGGTGAAGAAAGTGTGTTTGCTACCGACAACGATATTCCAAGCTGGGCAAGGTCGGGCGTTTATGCAATGTGCTCGCTTGGAATATTTGACTCCGGAGACAGTTCTTCGCTTTCGGACAAAATAACACGTGCAGACGTTGCAAAATATCTATACCGAATTTCAAGAAACAAATAAACTTTTTTTGACGCGTCTTTTTCATGACGCGTCTTTTTTTGCTATTTACAAATTCATTTTTTTGTGCTAAAATAATAATAAAGAAATCGAAAGGAGATTTTCTATGTCCAAAAAAATAATAATCACTATTGCACGTCAATTCGGAAGCGGAGGACGAGAAATAGGAGAGCTTGTGGCGAAGAAGATCGGGTTGCCGATTTACGATAAGCTTCTTATCACCGAGGTGGCCGCAAAAGGAAATCTCAATGAAGAAGTAATAAAAAACACAGAAGAATCGGCAACAAACAGCTTGCTTTATACTCTCGCAATGGGTTCAAACACATTGGGGGTCAGAATGCAGTTCGGATACAAAATGCCTCTTAACGATAAGCTTTTTCTTCTGCAATCGGAGGTTATCAGAGAACGTGCCGCCGAAGGCAGCGGCGTATTTATCGGCAGATGTGCCGACTATGTGCTTCGCGAGGAGAAAAACATTCTGCGTCTGTTTATCTACGGAGATCTTGAACACCGCAAGGAAAGAGTCAAGGAAAGGCATCCCGAGTTGAAGCAAAGCCAAATTATTGATGCAATGAACAAGATCGACAAACGCAGATCTACCTACTATAACTTCTATACCGGAAACAAATGGGGCAAATATGACAATTACGATATGGCAATTAACTCATCCACCCTGGGTATTGAAGGAACAGCAGATCTGATATGCGAATTTGCTATGAAAATGATGTAAAAAAACGGCGGAAAATTCCGCCGTTTTCGTTTATTTAAGAATTATTTCATCTCCGGATTTAACTATACCCGTTGAATAAAGACAACCGAGAACCTTTATCATATCCTCAAGATCGGATATTGCCGCGGTTTCTGTCGCGGAATGCATTGCAAGCTGCGGCAGACCTATGTCAATTGTCGATACAGAAACTCTGGTATTTGAAATAGAACCAAGAGTTGATCCACCTACAATATCAGCACGGTTTGAGAATTTCTGAAGTTTGGTTTCTGCACGTTCTGCAAGAGTTGCAAACACCCCGTCGGATATTGCATCGGTGGTGTATCTCTGGTTTGCGTTATATTTCACAACCACACCGCCGCCGAGAACAGGTGTGCTTGCAGAGTCGTGAAGCTCAGGACGGTTGGGGTGAACAGCGTGGGCATTATCTGCACTTACCATAAAGCTGTTGTAAAGCATTTCCGAATATTTTTCGTCATTTCCAGATATTGCCCGAAGAGTCATATCAAGGAATGTGCTTGAAGCACCCTGCTTTGTTTCAGAGCCAACCTCTTCATTGTCAAATACGGCAAGAACAGAAACCGAAGCATCGGTCTCGTCTGACTCTAAAAAGGCACACAGCGAAGCGAAAACGCATCCAAGGTCATCAATACGGGGAGAGAGAATAAGATCGTCGTTAATGCCTATAATTCTGCCCTCCTCGGCATTATAAAGATAAAGATCGTGGGAAATAATATCCTCCACAGCTACCCCTGCACTTTCGGCAATAGCCGACATAACCTCTTTTTTCGCATTGGAAAGTCCCGATACAGGAAGAAGATCAACTGCAGGATTAAGCTTACAATTATCATTTACACCTCTGTTAAGATGTATTGCAACACTGGGTATGGTGAGAGCTGCCTTTTCGATATTAACAAGAACACTTTTAATACCGCTTTCGGTTTTTACAACTACTCTGCCCGCCACCGACAAAGGACGATCAAGCCAGGAATAATATATCATTCCGCCGTATTTTTCGGTTGCAAGTCTTGTATAGGATACTCCGACAAGCTCTCTTTTCACCTTAAAGCAAGGAGAGTCGGAATGAGAGGCGGTAATCATAAAACCGCCATTTTCGGTTTTTCCCCTAAATGCGATTATTGATGATCCGCCACGAATAACAAAATGCTTTCCGCCGTCGGAAAATGACGAAGGATTGCTCTCAAACACTTCGGTATATCCCTTTTCAATCAATGCATTTTTAACCGTATTAACGGTATGATATGCTGTGGGGGACTTCTTTATAAAATCAAAAAGACGGTTTGCGTATGCCATAAATTAACCTCACAAATGAATTATTATGAATATTTTACTACTTTTAGATAAAAAAGTCAACTTTCTGCTTGAAAAAGTTAAAACTTTATTGTAGAATAGTAATATATCTTTCAAAAAAGGAGCAAATATGTTAAATTTTAATGATTTTCCCGCTTCTGAAAAGGCGTTAAGCTTTTTCGAAGAGTTTTCAAGTATTCCCCGCGGATCAGGAAATACAAAGCTGATAGCGGACTATCTCGTTGCATTTGCCAATTCAAGAGGTCTTGAAGTTATCAGAGATACAAGCGACAACGTAATTATCAGAAAGCCGGCGACAAAGGGTTATGAGGATCGCCCCGGAATTATTTTTCAGGGACACACCGATATCGTTGCCCTGAAAGAACCCGGATGCAGCATAAATATGGATAAAGAAGGTCTTCAGCTTTATCGCGACGGCGATTATCTCAAAGCACAGAGCACTACCCTGGGTGCTGATGACGGTGTTGCAATAGCATATGCTTTGGCAATTCTTGACTCCAATGATATTGATCATCCCGAGTTCGAGGCAATTTTCACCTCTGACGAGGAGATTGGCCTGCTTGGTGCTACCGCACTTGATGCATCAAATATCAAAGGAAAAATGCTTATCAATATTGACTCTGACGAGGAAGGCATTTTTACTGCAGGATGTGCCGGCGGTGCAAGAGTTGATATCAAGCTGAACCATAAGGCAAAAACTCATATCGGACAGATTTACACCCTGAGAGTTGGCGGATTTAAGGGCGGACACAGTGGCGTTGAAATTCACAAAAATCGCAAAAACGCAATTAAATGTGTAGCAGAAATACTTTCAACTCTTGACAGTGTTCGAATTGGAAGAACCATTTCAGGAAGTGCGGATAATGCAATTTCTTCTGATGCAATGGTTATGTTTATTACAAAATCCTCTATTTTCGAGATAAGCACTGCCATCAATAATGCCAAGGAAAATCTGCCCGAATGCGAGACTGATGCAAGATTTAAGGTTGATATGAATCTTACCTCTGCAAAGCTTCTTTCGCTTCAGGACAGTGCAAAGGTTCTCTCGCTTATCAACTCCCTTCCCAACGGTGTTACCCGTATGAGCGAGGACATTGAGGGCCTTGTTGAGACCTCTCTGAATATGGGAATTCTCAATATTGATGACAAGACTATGGAGCTTACTATCTCGGTAAGAAGCGCAAAAGGCGAGGAAAAGGCAAAGCTGCTTGATAAAATTAAAGCCATTTCCGAGGAGCATGGCGCAGAGGTTTCTGTTCGTGGTGAATATCCCGCCTGGGAATACCGCAAGGAGTCTCACCTTCGTGACGTAATGTGCAAGGTTTATAAGGATATGTACGGCAAGGATGCTACCGTTGTTACCATTCACGCAGGACTTGAATGCGGAATTTTCTCGGATAAAATCGAAGGACTAGACTGCGTTTCTATCGGTCCCGACAATCATGATATTCACACCCCCGACGAGCGCCTTTCTCTTCCCTCGTTCAACCGTGTGTACGAATATCTTATCAACGTTTTGAAAAATGTTTAAGGAGTTATAAAATGAATAAGACAAGACTTAGAAAATATGCTAATCTGATCGCACGCTGCGGTGTTAACGTGCAGAAGGGTCAGGAGGTTGTTATTAACGCAGGACTTGATCAGCCTGAGTTTGTAAAAATGGTTGTTGAGGAGTGCTATAAGGCAGGTGCAAAGGAAGTTTTTGTTGACTGGTCCTATCAGCCCCTTACAAAGACACATATAAGATACTGCACAGACAAGGTTCTTGCATCCTTCAAGCAGTGGCAGATTGACAAGCTTGAGGAAAGAGCTGAAACCCTGCCCTGTATGATCTACCTTATGAGCGACGATCCCGACGGACTTGCAGGCATCAATCAGAAGAAGATGGCAAAGTCTATGGCTGCAAGAGCAAAGGTTGTTAAGCCCATAAGAATGAAAATGAACAACAAATATCAGTGGTGTATCGCAGCCGTTCCCGGCAAAGAATGGGCTAAGAAGGTATTCCCGGGCGAGAGAGCAAGTGTTGCTGTAGAAAAGCTTTGGGAGGCAATTCTCTCCACATCCAGAGTAAACGAAGATCCCATCGAAGCTTGGCGGCTTCACAACGAAAATCTTGCTAACAAGTGTGCATATATGAACTCTCTTGGCATCAAGGAGCATAAATACAAATCCGCGAGCGGAACCGATTTCAGAGTAGGACTCCTTCCCAATGCAATCTTTATGGCAGGCGGAGAAGAAACTCTCGGCAGAGGTGTTTACTACAACCCCAACATTCCTTCCGAGGAGCTGTTTACCTCTCCTAGACGCGGCGATGCTGACGGTATAGTATATTCCTCCCGTCCCCTTTCTTACGGCGGTCAGCTTATTGACGAATTCTGGGTTAAGTTTGAAGGCGGTAAGGCAGTTGACGTTGGAGCAAAGAAGAACGAGGCTCTCCTTCGTGAAATGATCGCTATGGACGAGGGTGCTTCCTATCTTGGCGAGGTTGCACTTGTTCCCTATTCCTCTCCTATCAGAGAGTCGGGTCTGCTCTTCTACAACACACTGTTTGATGAAAACGCAGCTTGTCACCTTGCTCTCGGCAGAGGATTTACAAATGTTATTAAGGGTTATGAAAACTATACCGAAAAGGAGCTTCACGATATGGGAATCAACGATTCCTTTATGCACGAGGACTTTATGATCGGTACAGAGGATATGGACATTACCGCTATTTGTGAGGACGGACGCGAGGTTCCCATCTTCCGCGGCGGCGAATGGGCATTTTAATCTTGACACAACAGAGAAAACGTGATATAATTAAATAAAACCAACTGCCACCGGGTAGTGATGCAAAAGCATCCGTATGCACATCGTTAGGTCTTAGAAGATGTGTGTTCGGATGCTTTTTTTGGGAGTTCTATGAAAAAGCTATTTAAATATTTTACAAAGGCAGAATGGATATTGTGGATATCCTCGTTGACCGTTATAACAATCTCCTTTATTTTTTCGCCTATAAAAGATTATCTCTCCTTTCTTTCCTCTCTCATCGGAGTTACTTCGTTGATCTTTGCCGCTAAAGGAAACCCGATATCGCAGGTTTTAATGATAGTTTTCAGCTTTATGTACGGAATAATATCCTTTGGATTTGCCTATTACGGCGAGGTTATAACCTATGTCTTTATGACAGGCCCTATGGCTGTATATGCTCTTATTTCCTGGCTTAAAAATCCGTACAAAGGCAACCGTGCTGAAGTTAAAGTGAACAAAATCGGTAATAAAGAAACAGCACTTATGTTTATCGGCGCGACATTGATTACAACTTTGTTTTATTTTATACTCAAGGTCTTTGGAACAACCAATCTTCTTATAAGCACGCTTTCGGTTACAACAAGCTTTCTCGCCGTTTATCTGACGGCAAGACGAAGTCCTTATTATGCCCTTGCATATGCTGCAAATGATATTGTTCTTATTGTTCTCTGGACCCTTGCTTCAATTAAAAATCCCGAATATATATCAACTCTTGCCTGCTTTGCCGTATTTTTTGCAAATGATATTTACGGATTTGTAAGTTGGAAAAGAATGGAAAAAAGGCAGAGCGAAAAATAGAAAAAAGCAGACCGCAAAGGTCTGCTTTTTTATCAGCTTAAAGAATCATAAAACTTATAGTTTATGTATCCGTGAACGCCATCAAGGCCTCCCGGAATAAGCTCCTGTACCATCAGGCAATCCGGATTTGGAAGATGCACACTCGCGTCGGCAAATATGCCGAATTTTGTGGATGTTACAAATCCTCTCGCACGGTAATTCAGAGGATTGCCCTCTACCATACAGGATTTGAAGCCAAGCTCTCTTGCCCGACTTAATCCATATTCAATAAGCTCCTTTGAAATGTGCTGACGCTGGAACTCGGTTTTTACAGATACCGGACTCAGTATAAGAAATTCGTCCTCATATCTTCCTTCAATGTGAAAACGTGAAAGCATAATATGGCCGAGTATTTCATCATCCTCATTTACCATAATCAAATCGAGTTCAGGAAGGTAATATTTCTTAGATCTGATTTCTGCCACCAAATTTCTTACCAATTTTCCGTTTTCTTCACACTCAGAATCGGTAAATACCCTCTGAACGAAGTCTAAAGATTCGGTTAATTTATCCGCTGTAACAGCTTTAATTATACGTTCCATATTGATACCCCCCATTATGATCTATGCTTGGGGTTTGTTTTTTTGAGTTGCTTTGTTCCTTTAGACAAGGCCTTGTGCCACTCTTTTTTATCACGAAGAAAACCCTCTTTATCATCCGAGTATCTTGCCTCTTTTTTCAAGGCAAGATAACTTTGCCATCTGTCAGTACTAAGCTCTCCCGACTCTATTGCCATTTTTATAGCACAGCCGGGCTCACTTTCGTGGCGGCAATCAGAAAATTTGCAACACCCCAAAAACTGTTCCACGTCTGCAAATGCACTGCCCAGCCCTTCGGTTACATCCCACATACCAAGCGAACGCATACCGGGAGTGTCAATTATCATTGTACCGCTATTCAACATTATAAGCTCCCTATGTGTTGTGGTATGCCTTCCCTTGCTGTCATCCTGGCGAATAGAGTTTGTTGCCATAATCTCCTCACCTGCGAGAGTATTAACAAGACTGGATTTCCCCACTCCCGACGAGCCAAGAAATACAACGGTTTTACCCGGTAAGAAATAACATTCAAGATCCCCTAGTCCATATCCGCTTTGAGAGCTTACTGCATGAACCGGAGCACCTAATGCATAAAGCTCCGCCTCTCTTACTTTGTCCAAAATATCGTCTATAAGATCGGCTTTTGTCAACACAATAACAGGTTGGGCGCCCGACTGCCATGCAAGTGTCAAATACCTTTCAAGACGCTTTACATTAAAGTCGTGATTAAGCGATTGCATAATAAATACGTAGTCGAAGTTTGCCGCAACCGCCTGCTCTGCCTTGTTGGGATTAGGGTCTTTCCTCATAAAAACGGTACGTCTGGGCAGAGTTTTAACTATCATACTGTCCCCCAACGGATTATACTTTATTGTAACAAAATCGCCTGCTGTGGGAAAATCATCACCCTCAACATAGTACTCTTTTGTTTTCAGTCTGCCGTAGCACTCACCGTTTTCGGTGATAAGTTTATATCTTTCCTTATGTACTGCAATTACTCTTGCGGGAGTATCTTCAGTATTATTAAGCTCGGCTTTATCAAAGCCGTATTTTTCTAAAAACATTGTTATTGTGTCCTCCAAATTGTTGTGTTAAAATACTTTTTTAATACTCAACAACTGAAAAAGGGCATAAAAATAACACACCTGAGTGTGTTTCTCACAAATATCAGGTTTGCAAAACGGCATAACAACAAAGAGGTATCTCTACCCCCACTTTTGCCTATGCCCTTATTCAGTTTAACTTACGGTTACCTCGCTATAAACAATCATCCTAATTTTCTCCTTTCTCTTCTGCTTTTGCAGGTTATTTTTTTATTATTTTAACATATGAAAATGAGAATTACAAGAGTTTTTTAAAAAATACTTCTCATTGAGAAATACCTTTAGCGTTTTAACCTGAAGAAATAATTTAAAAATATTGATATTAAGATAAAAACATGATATAATATCCCTAATATTTTTGTAAAGATAAAACATTTCTATGGTGAATAAAAGTATGAGATATATTAAATCTTGCGGTTTCGTTGCTTACAAGCAAATAGAAAACACAAATTATTACTTAATAATCAAAAGTCTGAACGGTGATGTCGGATTTCCAAAGGGGCATATGGAAACTGCAGAGAGCGAATTTGAAACGGCTATCCGTGAATTAAAAGAAGAAACAGGAGTAGAGGTAAGGATTATTTCAGACTTCAGGTACCAAATTGAATATTCCCTCCCCCGAGTTCCAAACGCTATAAAGCAATCGGTTTATTTTCTTGGAAAATGCACGTCAGATAAAATAGTTTGTCAGGAAACAGAGGTAGCTTGGGCAGGCTTTGTTTCTTATGAAGAAGCATTGGAAATATTAACATTTGATGAGACAAAAAGAATGTTAACAGAAGCCGAGCTTTTTATATATTCAATTAAGGAGTAAAAAATGGACTTTGAGCAACTTGCAAAAATAGAAAACGAAAGTGAACGTGTAAACAGAACGTATGATATATTTAACGAGGACTCAAGACTTACTCATTCAAAAGCTGCGCGAGTAGAGTTTCTGACCACCGTTCACTACATAGAAAAATACTTGAAAGGTGGCAATAAAATACTTGATATCGGTGCAGGTGCAGGTGAATATAGTCTTTATTTTGCACGCAAGGGTTATGAGGTATCAGCTCTTGAGCTTGCCGATGCCAATATTGCCGCTTTCAAAAAGAAACTAACCCCCGAGGATAAAATTGACCTTGTTCAAGGAAACGCCCTTGATTTGTCTCGCTATGCAGATAAGTCTTTTGATGTAGTGCTTTTGTTTGGTCCACTTTATCATCTGAAGAACGATGCAGATAAACAAAAATGTATCAGCGAGGCAAAGCGTGTCTGCAGAGATAGTGGCAAGATATTCTTTGCTTTTATTTCCAATGACTTTGTATTCCTCACCGAGTTTGGTTATGATTCAAGCTATTTTAGTAGTGGTGATTACGATAAGGAAACGTTTAAATTGAATAACTTTCCGTTTGTGTTCCATACAGTAGATGCCGCAAGAAAGCTCCTTGCCGACGGTGGCATTAAAGTGTTGCACGAGGTGGCCTCTGACGGAGCAAGTGAGCTTTTAGCAGCACGAATCAATGAAATGCCCGATGAGGATTACGCTCAATATCTTCGTTATCATTTCTACATTTGTGAAAAACCGGAGCTTCTCGGTATGACAAACCATTTGTTGTTTATAGGTGAGAAATAATAAATAAAAGTACGAATTTTGATTACTTATCGTTCGTACTTTTTTTCAATTAGTGCGTATTATAAACCGAGAAAACGGGACATTGAACCGGATGTTCGCCTGTGGCGAAATCCATCGAGTTTGCTTTCGCAAACGTCGACCGTAATTGTCGCTTTGCGACAAGACGGGTTGCAAGTCCTCGTTCCCCGACACCAAAAGAAAAAACAGAGGTTACCTTTAGGTATCCTCTGTCTTTTGGTGCGGGAAACGGGACTTGAACCCGTACATCAAAGATACACGCCCCTCAAACGTGCGCGTCTGCCGATTCCGCCACTCCCGCGAGTGCTTTACTATTATACTTGATATTCCTGCATTTGTCAAGGGGTTTTTAAGAAAATTTTGTCTTTTTTCTTTCTTGTTTCGTTTATTTTTTAAAAAATTAGGGAGCTTGGATTGCAAGCTCCCTTTTACATGTTATCAGTCGGGCAATTTTACGCATTTTTCGGCTTTAAAGAGTCGCAATATAGCCCTGCCTAATCGGTTGTTGGCTATATCGAGAAGCACAAGTGCCATTTTATGCGAAAGCATTCCCTCGCTTGCGTAGGAGATAGAACGAATGCTCATTGACCTTACCGTCTGCCAAGTGAAATATGCATTCTTTATTTTTGTCTCCTTATCTGGTGTTTTTTTACCAAGCTTTGCTAACCTGTAAGACAGCTTGAAGCCAAGGTTTATCGCACCGAAGAGGAATTTTCCGCCTGCGGTTCTGTACTCTCGCAGTGGTGTGTTCAGATCGTACGGACGAGTTACCTTGGTAGATGCGATTTCCCTGCCGATAAGGCCGTCGAACTCCTCATCACTCATTGAAAGGAATGTATTGCGATCTTTAGCGTAAAGCTTTTCATACTTTGAATTGCCTTTAATATCTTCACCGTCATTTATGGAAAAACCTTCAGAGATAAGAACATTATTTGCATCAGAGCAAATCTCAAAGGTATAATTTCCATTTTCAAGCTGCCAGCTTCCGTCTATGTAATAGTGCAGACGGTCGAGAGGAATCTCGGTAGTAACTGTTTTTGTCTCGCCTGAGTCAAGATACACCTTCTCAAATCCGCGAAGCTCTCGCAACGGCTTAACAATATCGGTTTTAGGTGCATTAACATAAATCTGTGCAACGGTTGCACCGTAACAAGAACCGATATTTTTGATATCAAATGTAAGTTTTAAAACATCACCTTCCCTGCAAATCTTCAGATTGCTGAATTCAAAATCGGTATATGAAAGACCAAAGCCGAAGGGATATTTTACAGGCACATCAAAGCTTGTGTAATAGCGATAACCAACGAAAATGCTCTCTTTATATCTATCATTGGTTGTTTTTGTAAATTCCTCGCCAAAGGGAACGTCGGAATAGCTGTTAGGCCAGGTTTCAGGGAGTCTGCCCGAAGGATTCGCCTTTCCGAACAGAAGCTCATAAACCGCTTCTCCGCCCATTTCACCGGGAAGATACATATTAAGAACAGAGTCAACCTGACAGTCAAAACTCATATCAACAGGACTTCCGCCAAACATAACAAACACTATTTTCTTGCCTGTCTTTGCAAGTTCAAGCAAAAGTTCAAGCTGATTTCCCGGAAGATCAAGCGTCTTTCGGTCAAAGCCCTCACTCTCGGCATACTCTGAAAGTCCGCCAAAGAATATAACCGTATCAACATTTTTTGCTTTTTCAACCGCAATGAAAGAGGACGCCTTATCCGTATCAAAGGAATCAACGTGATAACCTATCTCATATTCATAATCTATTGCGTGAGCATCAAAGGCATCCTTTGGTGTAACAAGCTTGTAAGGATGAAGAAGGGATGAGCCCGATCCCTGATAACGCATTTTAGTGAACATCTCACCAACAACAAGATATTTTTTACAGGGACAAAGGGGAAGAGTTTTTCCCTCGTTTTTCATAAGAACCGCACTGTCAACGGCTATATTCTTGGCAAGATCTGCGTGTGAAAGGAATTTATCCTCCTTCTCAAATTTGTTAGAAGAACCTCGTTTTACTATTTCAAGCACACGACGAACAGCGATATCCAATACTTCCATCGAAAGACTGCCGTCATTTACTGCATCAATTATAACCTGTCTGTTGTGACCGATATCTCCCGGCATTTCAAGGTCAAGTCCGCATCGAAGCCCCTCTACCCTGTCGTTAACGGCTCCCCAGTCGGACATAACAAGTCCCGAAAAGCCCCAATCATCACGAAGAACACCGTTAAGAAGCTCGGCATTTTCAGAAGCATACTTGCCGTTTACCTTATTGTAAGAGCACATAACCGATGCCGGCTTTCCCTCCTTGATTATCGGCTCAAATGCCTTGAGATATATCTCACGCAAAGCTCGCTCATCAACTATGGAATCACCGAAATATCTGTTTGCTTCATTGTTATTGCAGGCAAAGTGCTTTACCGACGTGCCAATTCCCATATCCTCTATACCTTGGGTAAGCTTCGCACCCAGTGTGCCTGTTATGTAAGGATCCTCGCTGAAATATTCAAAGTTTCTACCACAGAGCGGATTTCGCTTGATATTTACCGCAGGACCAAGTATCAGACTGACACCGTAGTATTGACATTCCTCGCCCATCGCTACACCCATTTTATAAAGCAATTCTTTGTTCCAGGACGCACCGCTTGTAGATGCAGGCGGAAAGCAGGTAGAAAGCTCGGTCTGTCCAAGTCCTACCGTTTTATCTCCTTCCTGTTTTTTGCGAAGTCCGTGAGGGCCATCTGTAAGAATAACCGAAGGAATACCAAGCCGGCTTACCTTATTGGTATGCCAAGACTTGTGGCCGGAAAGAAGGCAGGCCTTTTCTTCAAGGGTTAATTCGTTAATAAGCTTGTCGATGTTTATCATTGCGTCTCCTAAAAATAATATGTTTATCTAATTATATCATCTTTATTTTTTCTTGTCAATTTTATTTAAAAAGTTGCACTTGTATTTTTATCTGATTTATGATACAATAGTGACGAAAGGCGGTGTTTAATATGTTTTTTGACAAACTTTTAAAAAGAAACAGATATCCCGAAAACGCAAAATATCAAAAAGGCGACTTTGTTAATTTCAGACGCAGAGGCGAGCTTTGCTTCGGTTACATATACGATGCCTTCCTTGACAAAGAAGGAAAAATTACATATACAATACAGATAGGCGGACAGTGTCCTGCTCTTATTTACAATTGGAAGGAAGATGAAATCCTCGGTTTGAAAACAAAATAATTTTCAAATATTGCAATTAAATCAAAGCAGAATAGCATATACCTCCATACTTTTGCATAAACTTGCATCAGTACGGAGGTATATTTTTATGAATAAAATCAGAGAGTTTTTCAAAAAAATCAAGCCATATATTTTGCCTTATTCCATTGCTATTGCTATTCCCTTAGCGGTTGGAACAGCATCTGCAGCACTTACAAAAGACAATATGAACGTATACAGCAAGCTAAATACTCCGCCCCTTTCTCCTCCCGCATTTCTGTTCCCTCTTGTGTGGACAATTTTGTATATACTTATGGGTGTCAGCTCTGCTATGATCTACACAAGGCGAGAAAGCAATCCAGATGCGGTAAATAAAGGGCTTACTTTTTATGGGGTCAGTCTTGTTCTGAACTTTGCGTGGAGCATTGTTTTCTTTAATTTTCAGGCGGCATTTTTTGCATTACTTGTGCTGATTGCCCTGCTTTACACTATTATCAGAACAATACTTGAATACCGAAAGGTATGGCCACAAGCCGCATATTTACAGATTCCATACGCACTTTGGGTTGCTTTTGCAGGATATCTTAATGCGGGAATATGGATTTTAAACTAAGTTTATTTTGAAATAAACATCTGTGTCCAATAGTTGCCTGAAGCAACATATCCTACACCGATGTAAGTGTATGTTGAATTTAATATATTGGCTCTGTGACCGGGTGAGAACATCCAGGCATTTACAACCGACTCGGGTGTGGCATATCCCTTTGCTATATTCACTCCTGGGGTTCTGTATGTGATTCCAAAATTCTTCATCATATCAAAAG